>NZ_RAVZ01000198.1 GCF_003611635.1 Corallococcus terminator
CAAAGGCCCGTTATCGAGGCACGCGCCGCAACCTCTTTGACCTCAGGCGACTCGCGGTCGTCCAAAACCTTGAGGTCGCAGCGCGCTACCAGCTCGCGGCGTGACCTAACCTGTTCGACGCTCTAGAGGTCTTGCGAGATTCGCGACCGCTTGTTAAGGCTGACGGTGAAGAAAATAGTATTGCGCATTCCATGCAGCGTCCAGTTGCATTTGTGCGAGGCAATGATGGGGAAGCAAAACGCACTGACTCCCGCCGAACTCCTCTGGCGCGCAGCGGCCGAGCGAACACTGGAACCACGTGGTTCCAAGAAGCCTTGGGTCTACGGCTGGTGCTCGCAAGTACATCGTTACT
Organism: Corallococcus terminator; assembly: GCF_003611635.1. Classification (GTDB taxonomy): domain Bacteria; phylum Myxococcota; class Myxococcia; order Myxococcales; family Myxococcaceae; genus Corallococcus; species Corallococcus terminator. The sequence goes on from NZ_RAVZ01000198.1 coordinate 353, forward strand.
CAGCACAGGCACTAATTCCATTCGACAGCGAGCGGGTTGTTCGTTTCACACAGCAAGGTGTGGAGGCAATCGAGTCAGCCGTCGTGAGCCTGCTCAAGCAGGCCTCTTTTCGGGTGCTCTGGGACGAAGAAGAGGTCTGGGGCATCGTAGCATCAATGGTTGCGACGCTCCCCATGGACGGGAGGGAGCAGCATGTCCGGGACGAGCTGGATAGGCGACTCAAGCATCTAATGTCCCCGGGTCCAAGCCTGGTTGCGTTTCCAGTCTCTCATGTGGGCTGGAAGGGGCCACCCATTGTTGCCGGCAATGCTGTAATGGGGCGGTTGGGTCGCGAGTGGATGACTATACTACAGGGGAAATATGGGGCTCCTGTCACGCTTGCGGATGCTGGTGTCTGGTGGTGCGAGGAGAGCGCCCTCTCTGCGATAGAGTCCTCTCAGGAGCAACCCGTCGTCATTGGGGTCGTAGTGTCTTCGGCCGGAGAGCGAGCCCGGAGGGTTGCTGAGTCGGTATTCGAAGACATTGTTGAGCTGTCCCTGTTGTTTGAGCCAGATCTGGAGGCTCAAGGGCTCTTTAGCCTACGGGGAGGTGCCTTTCGTCCAGGACTCAGAGGGCTTCAGGTGGACCGACATGCGCTTGGGCGCATTGGTAAAACCTGTGAGCCTGTGCTGAAGGAGCTCTCCGCCTCGATCTACATGCAGTCGCAAGCGCACCGCGGAGTTCAGCATAACTGGTACGGAGAGGAGCCGTGGCCGCTGGAGGTGTTTCTTCAGAATGATGAGCGGCGGGCCAATGTCGTGGCAATCATGGCGGATCAGGGCCCCATCGCCAGGCGATTCAAGATCGCTGCGAAGTGGTACGCGAGGGCTTATTGGTCATCGAGCAAGCAAGAGTCTGTATTGGCTCTGGGTATTGCATTGGAAGCCCTTCTCGGGGAGAGTGGGGGAGGACCCGGGGCCATCCTCGGTGAGAGATACGCCTTGCTGCACTCTGACCCGCACGAGCGCAAGCAGGCCTATGACCATTTCATGAAGAAGATCTACGAGGCGCGAAGTGCTGTGGCGCACGGCAGGGGATCAAACCTCTTGGACGATTTTCGTTTCATCAGGGACGTTGCCGTGCGTACGGCCTGGGTTGCAGGCTCTCTGTGGAGTTGGGTGAAGAAGGGCAATCTTCAGAGTGAAGAAGACCACCGCAAGCTATTCGCCGATCTCAAATGGGGAGTGTAGTCAGTCCTCTTTGATGGAAGAGGGCAGCGCTTGACGCGGGGTGGGATTGAGCGCCTCCTTCCAGTATTCGGCGTACCGATCCCATCGTTTCTTGAATGAATCCGTGGGATTTCCTTTCTCTCGCCCACCGTGGAAGGGCAAGAGGTTGCGCTCTTGTATCCAGCGCCAGGCGTCCGCCTGGTTTCGAGTGGCTCGCCTGGCCTGGAGGAGCCAACGTGTCTCCCATCGCTCGAGCTCCGAGAGCGAATCCACTCCGCCAGCACGCATGGCTTCTTCCAGGTCCGCCCAGGTGCCTTTCTCCCGCTCCCCATTTCCGGGCATCGAGCTCCAGCGCTCCTGAAGGAAGTGAATCTCCTTCGTCACGATGTCCATGCCAATTCCTACGCGTTTGGCCTTCCCTCGTCTGTGAGACCAGGCCAGGAGCGCCAGCCGCTCAGCGGACTGCTCCACGTCGCGGTAGTTCCAGGTCCATTGGCTCTCAGCGGAGAGGGCGAAGTCCTGGACGGCATCCAGGGCTTCACGGTGGAGGACGAAGCTCACCGGTCCACCGGCCTGGTGGGCGACGTACCGCTCCATTTGCTCCAAGCGATCCAGGTAGGTGCCCAGGATCCGGTGCCGGACCTGGGTCAGCGAGGGCAGGGCCACCACATGGGTCGAGATCCTTCCGAGCAGGTCGACTCGGAAGCGGCCTGCGGATGCCTCCGCCCAGAGGTTGCGATGGGTGCCGAGCACGAGCCGGACATCCGCGCCGAACTCTTCCTCTCCACCCACGGGCCGGATGCGGCGGACCCATCGTCCCTTCTCGTTCTGCAGTTCGATGGCGGTGAGCAGCTTGGCTTGCAGCGCCAGAGGCAGCTCTCCGACTTCGTCGAGGAAGACCGTCCCACGGTCCGCGGAGCGGAAGAGGCCGTCTCGGTCGGTGATGGCTCCAGTGAAGGAGCCCTTTCGGTGGCCGAAGAGCTCTGCCTCCAGCAGGTCCGCGGGAATGCCCGCGCAGTTGATGCGCTGGAAGGCTCCGGGCCGTGCCAGGTTCTTCGTCCAGGTCGCGTGCAGCCCTTTCGCGGCGTGCGACTTGCCCACCCCCGTCGGCCCCGTCAGCAGGACGTTCCAGGCGAAGGGGGAGGTACCGAGCAGCCGGAGTTGCTGCTCGGGGGGCTGTCGCTGGGCCACGCCTTCCATGGGGTGGATGCGGAGGAACTCGAAGTGGCCTTCCTTCCGCTGCCGGATCAGCGAGGTCGTCGCGCCTTCCTGTTCGAGTCCTTCAAGGAGTTGCGTCCACTGCGCGGGCGTCCCGGTCACGGTCGAAACGAAGAACTCCGTGGTCGCGAGCCGGGAGCCAAACTGCCGCAGGAACGACTCGAGGAACTGGCGGATGGGCTTCTGGGCCTCGCTTCTGCGCGAGGGGTCCTTCCAGGTGCTCCCCACGCCTAGGGCGAGGGGCTTGCTCCGGGAGCGAGGTCTTTCCCGCTGGATGTCTTCAACCAGCTCATGGGCAACCTGCTCCACGGCGGCATCCTCCGTCTTGTAGAGCACCACCACGTCATCGAAGGGGCCATGGCCCGTGATGTTCCGGGTGGAAAGCTCAAGGCCCGGGCGGTGCCGCCTCCCTCGGGAATTTCGCTGAGCGCCGGCGAACTGGAGCAGGACCCGGCGGTGGATGGGTGACGATGCGGTGGGCATGCATCCTCCTGCGCTTGAGGGTGGGGTCAACGGAAGTTGAAGGGGAGACCGTGCTCGAGAAGCGCCAGGGGACCGCGCGTCCAGCGGCCTTCCAGGGCCTCGGTGATGGGGCCCCATGGCGCGCACGGCAGTGCGCCGCGCAGCCGCGTCAGGTCGGGAATGGGCCAGTTCGCCGGCAGGCCCAACTGGATGCCCACCAGCCCCATGACGAGCCCGATGAAGGCCAGGGTCGGTCCCTGGTCCCCGGCCAGAGCGAGCTCCACCCCCGTGAGGAGGTGTGATGCGGCCTCTTCCCGCGCACCTGCTTCGTGGAGCAGCAGCGCCCGGTAGAGTTCGATGAGGGGCCAGGGGTGTCCTTCCCGCACCCTCCAAGCCTCTCGCTCCGCCAGGTAGACCCCACGCTCGTCCTGGCTGCCATGCAGGACGAGGAAGCGCAGCATGAGGTGGTGGGCGAACTTCTCCTGGGCTCCGCTACCGCGTGCCATCCGCTGGATGGAATCGGGAGTGAGCGGGACGACCGACGCGACGCGCTCGCGGATCCGCTCGGGCGGCGCACTAGGCGTATCCATGGTCACGATGGCGAGATAGGTAGCCGTCTGGGACTGCTCGGCCCGCGCGACATCGTCATCCGACAGGCGCGCGAAGGCCTCCAGCGCGGAGTCCAGCAGTTCTTCCGCCTTGGCGTGGAGGCCCGCGAAGGCGGCGTGCTGGCCGAGAGAGCTCTGGATGCGTCCCCAGTGCCTGAGCCCCGGGATCGCTGGTGCCGTGTCCTTCCACCGGGAAAGTGCCTGCGTGGCCCCCGGGAAGTCGAACCGGTTCGTCGCGAGCACGGCCCGATCCAGATCGGCCTGGCACACCAGAGTGGGGGCCTCGTCATGGAGCCGGCTCCCCAACGCATCGAGCTCCCGGTCGAGCTGGCTGTCCACCTCGCCGGAGTGGTTGGCCTTCTCCAACCGGGCTGTAAGCCACGCCAGGCGCAACAGCGGCTTGAGCGCGCGGTCCTGGGGCATGCACGAGGAGAGGAACTCTACTTCGCGGCCGAGCTCGCGCAGTTGGACAGCCTTGCTCTCCATGTGGGCGCGCACCGCGTCGAGGAGCTCCTGCCAATACCCGGGATCGCGGAGGCAGGCTTCCCGGACGCGAGCGAGGAGGAGGTGGGGGATGGCGCCGGGCACCTCCGCGTCCGGCTGCCGCACGAGGCCACGCCACTGCTCGCCCGGAAGCGGGTGGCCACCCCCGAAGGCCTCCCAACTCCTCCGCAGCTCGTGGGCATTCCCGGCGTGCAGACATCCCTCACGCAGCCGGCTCTGTTTCAGCCGCGCCTGACTCGCGCCGGCCGTGCTGGTCCAGGTGAACGCGAGGGCATCCACATATCCGTTGAGTTCCGAGTCGCCCTTCCTGACGAGCCGCAGGTTCAGCCCGAGCTGCCGGTACCGCTCTGGCTCCCGCTCGGCGAGATGCCGGAGCATCTCGGCCGTCGCGGCCTGCCAGCTCGTGCCCGCCACGAACTCGCCCCGCTGTTCGATGAGGACCGTCAGGTGGGTGGCTCCGTCCATGGGCAGCAGCCGGCACACCCAATGGATGAGCTCCAACACGCCGGTGACCCAGCGGTTCGCGCGTGAAGGGGGAAGGGCGTCCAACTCGATGCCGAGCACTCCCACAGGGGCATCGAGAACAGTCTGGACGACTGCGTCGATGGCCCTGGGGTCATGCTGCTCCATGGCGTGCCAGCCGGGCTTCAGCGGCACGAGGGGGGCCGGCTCCGGGACGAGCAGGCCGACGAAGCGCCCTCGGGGGCCTGGCGCCGGTGCCGCCGCGTCATCGGGAATGGCGCCTCCTTCGTCGATGAGGAGCGTCCAGCGGGAGCTGGGCTTCAGCCTCTGGATCTGGTGCTCGGCGCCTCCTGGACGGACGGTCGAGGTAGGGGGGCCTGGCATGGCCTGCCGGCGCGCGCGGGCGGCGGACGCTTGCGCGAGGGTACGGTTTGCCCGTTCGCGAAACCCCTTCCACCAGGACACCCTGCGCACGGCTTCCTCGAGCGCCATCCGCGTCTCTGGAGCCTCGGCGCCGTGCTTCCTGGCGAGCACCTCCAGCTTCTCCAACTCCTCGTGGGTCCGCACGCCCTGCTGGAGGACGCGCTCGGCGCGGGCGCCGCCATCGGCACGGGCCTCCGGGAAGCCAAGGACGACGTCGCGTGCTTCTCGGGTCTGTCGTGCGTCCCGGCCATACCAGCAGGCGGCGAGCTCCAGATCGTGGAGCGACTTCGCGTAGGTGAGGGGCACGGGCCGGGTCGGGGCCCGTAGGGATGGCGGTGAGGAGCCGACACGGGAGTCCGTCTGCGTGCTCCCATCGGGCGGGGAGCTCCGCTCATCGGTGCACGTCACCTCGGTGGCGAGCGAGAGCTCATCCCAGCCTCCTGGCACGAGGGTCGCCAGGGCCATCGCGAGTTGGAGCGCCTCGCCCGGCAACGCGAGCCGCAACTTCTCCCCCGCGGCTCGCCGGGCCGCGAGCCTGGGGGCCAGCTCCTCGCGGAGCAGCGAGAGCTTCGACTCAAGTGAGCTCCCCAGTCTCCCCGTGAGCACGGGGGGCGCTCCCTGCTCCTCGAGTGAGTATTCCTTCCCGTTCTCCGTGGTCGTCAGGCGAAGGATCCATCCGGGCGTCGAATCCATCATGCGGCTCCTCCTTGTCACTGTGGACTCTAGCAACAACGCTGCCAATCCCTCTCACACAGGGAGGACGGCGGCATGAGTTTCGCCATCTGGCGAGTCCGGCTCGCCAGATGGCGAGTCAAGAATCCCTCCGCTGGGTCATGAACGCCCTGGGCCGCGATTCGCCGGCAGAGGGATGCCCCGGGCCCGCTGAGGTTGAACCGGCCTGGCATTAGCGGTGCATGGGGGGACGATGCGGCGCAAGCGGGGAACGGCCCTGGCCTGACGACGGCTGGAGCCAGGGCGCGATATCTATTGATGCGGACCTGTGGGCTTCACTCCTGCCGGGGGGATGCGGATGACTGCTGAGAAGGGTTCCGAGACACGCGACGAGGCGGCTTCCGTGAAGGGCGCCGACCTGCACAAGTTGATCGATGATGTCGCGCGCGCGTCGGAGAAAGGATTGGAGGCGCTCCGGGGGCAGGTCGAGTCCATGAAGCTCGCGCTCGAGGAGCGGACGAGCGGAGCCCGCTCTTCCGAGAAGCAATTCCAGGCCCGGCTCGACGAGATCGCGAAGGAGTTCTCCCTCGCGGCCCAAGGTGAGGTGTTCCGGACCACCCTCGAGGGGGCGGTGGCCAGCTTCCAAGCGGTGGCGCGGCAGCAGATTGAGGTTGAGCGCGAGGACGCCCGCAAGAAGCTCCAGCGGTCGCACGAAGAGCTTCAGGCGGATCTCGCGCGGGTGACCAGCCGGGTGGAAAAGAGCCTCCAGGAGCTGCGCGAACAGGCGGATGACCTTCAGTTCACCATGGAGGAGCGGCGCAAGCTCGTCCGTGACTACAAGCCCGGAACCATCGAGGAACTGATCCAGCGCATTCGCGCACTGCGCGAGCAGGTCCAGGAACTCGAGAACGAGCGCGTGGTCCTCAAGAAGGAGCGAGAGGAGCTGAGCCTCGAACTGAAGCGGCTTCAGTCAAGCCAGGGCCACATTTCACAGGAGGAATTGGAGGTCCGGCGCAAGGCCTTGGACGCGCGGGCAGCCCAGTTCGAGAATGCCTATCAGGTCCAGGTCGAGCGAGACGCATTGCGGAAGCAGCTCGACGAAATGGAGCTGGTCCGCATGGCATACGAGCGGAACCAGCAGATCCTCCACTCGGACGCGAAGCTGCGCACCCAGAACGATGAGCTGATCAGGCAGCTTGAGCAACTCCGCCAGGAAAAGGACGAAATCCAGTTCAAGAACGGCCGGCTGGAGCAGGCCAGCAACAACAAGGACAAGCGGATCGCGGAGCAGGGTCGGACTGTGGATGAGCAAGTGAAAACCTTGATGGCGCTGCGAGCGGGACTCGCCGACAAGGAACGGCGCGTCCAGGAACTCGAGGCCAGCATCGAAACCGAGCGCGAGCGCTGGCGCAATCAGTTGGAGAGCCTTCAGACGAAGAAGGCGGAACTAGATTCGAGGCAGCGGCGCCTGGACGAGGACGAACAGAAAGCATTCGCGGCGCGGCTCACCGAGCGGGAACAGCTCACCGCCTGGCTGCAGAAGCGCAAGCAAGACCTCGATCTCGTCGAGCAGAACACCGAGGAGTCGGTCCGTAGGCGGGTGGCAGCGGAGAATGCCCAGCGGCTGTCACGGCTTGAACAGGATCTGAAGACCGCCAATGGTCAGGTGGCAGGTCTGGAGCAGGAGAAGACGCTGCTCGAGTCCAGGCTTGGCGCCGCCACGACGGAGCGCGTGAAGTTCCTCAGTGAGAAGGCGGGGCTGGAGGCACAGGCCGAGCGGACGCGCGAGGCGACGGCGGCGCTGGAAAGGCGTGCACATGAGGCCCAGCGCCACCTCGCGGAGTTGAAGCCCGAGCTGGAGGCGCTTGGCGCTAGGAAGGCCGCGCTGCAAGCGGCGAACGAGATCGCGGAGCGGGGCTTCTCGGAGAACCGCCAGCGCGAGAAGGCGGAGCTCGACGCACTCATCGAGCGGCGCACGCGGCTTGAGGATCGGACGACCAACCTGGACGAGCGGCTCAAGCCCATCAAGAAGCACTGGGAGGCTCCCCTCCGGCGCGGGGCATTGGAGGTGCGCGAGGAGCAGCGCTGGCTGGATGACGTGACGGACCGCATCGAGAAGACCGGCTTCCGGTTTCCCCGCCGTCTCATGAAGGCCTTCCATACCTCGCTGAAGATCGCCTCGTGGGCGCCGCTAACCGCGCTCGCCGGGGTGAGCGGCACTGGCAAGTCCGAGCTCCCCCGGCTCTATGCACACTGCGGCGGGCTCCGGTTCCTGTCCGTGCCCGTCCAGCCGAACTGGGACAGCCCGCAGGACCTCTTCGGCTTCTTCAACTACATGGATGGCCGCTTCCGGACCACGGACCTCGTGCGTGCGCTGTACCAGAGCCAGCAGCCGCCGGGCGAAGAGGGCTTCGCCGACGGACTGCTGCTCGTGCTGCTGGACGAGATGAACCGCGCCCGCTTCGAGCTGTACTTCAGCGAGCTGCTGAGCCGGCTCGAGTCCCGTCGCGGGGCGGGCTCGGATGACGAGCGAAGCGTGCAGGTGGACCTTGGCGCGGGCGTGGAGCCCCTGCGGATCCGGCTCGGGGAGAACGTGCTCTTCGTCGGCACCATGAACGAGGACGAGAGCACCTACAGCCTCTCGGACATGGTGCTCGACCGCGGCAACGTGCTCTCCTTCCCGCGGCCCCGGCAACTGAGGCGCCGCGACTCCCTGCAGACGGTCACCCCGCGTGCCCAGGTGCTGCGCCACGCCACCTGGAGTGGTTGGATCCGAGAGCCCGGAGCGCTCCCGGGCGAGGCACGGGACGCCATCGGAGGCGCGCTGGAGCAGTTGAACAACGCGCTCGCTCACGTGAACCGGGCCATCGGCCATCGCGTGCTCCAGGCCGTCGAGGGCTACGTGGCGAACTACCCGGGGGCGCTGGGTGACGAGCGGGTGTGGAAGACCGCCCTGGAAGATCAGCTCGCCCAGAAGATCATGCCGAAGCTTCGGGGCATCGAACTGGACAGCCAGGCGGGAGGCGAATGCCTCGATTCGATCTCCAGGGTGCTCGAGGTCCACGCTCCCGCCCTGCGGCGGGACTTCGATCGGTCCAGGGATCGCTCGCAGGGCGCGTTCATCTGGTCGAGCGCCACGTACCTGGAGGGGGAGGGCGAGGAGTGAGCAGCGCCGCCGCGTGGCCGTGCGCCATCCATCCCGAGCGGGATGAATTGGAGCGGCGCGCCTCCGAGGTGCGGAGGGGCGGGCAGGATGCGGCCGGGGCCCGGTGGGCCACGCTCATCCTGGCCGAGCATCTGATTGCCGCCGCGGCCGAATTGGATGCGGTCACAGGGTTGCCTCTCTCCACTCCGCTCGCCGGGACGCTCCTCTGCATCCGTGAAGCCGTCGGGAGTGGGCGCTGGCCGCTGCCCCGCGACGGATTCGCACGCTGTGTCGAGCTTGCAGTGGAGCCGCTGGAGCGGATCGTGGCCTTGCCCCGCTGGCGTCCCCAGAGGGTGCGTGTCCGCCTGCAACCGGAGAAGGTCCGCGAGCAGGACGTGAAGTGCCTCACCTGGCTGGCGCGTCAGCCGGGGGTCACCCCACACGAGAAAAGCGCGTCCGCCCGTCAGGTTCTGGGTGTCGTCCGCGAGCGCAACCACGACACCCCCGAGAATCGCCTCGTGCTCCGGGTCCTCGTCGCGCTCGAGCGGCTCGTCCGGCAGCGGCTCGACGCGTGCCGCCAGGGAGAGTTCGACTCCCAGGCGACCGCCCTTCGTCAGGGGTTGCAGCGGATGCGCCGGCTGGTCCTCCAGGAATTGGGGTCCTCGCCGATGGCGTGTGTAGCGCCGACCCTCCGCCCGGAGCCCAACAACGTGTTGCTCGGGGATCCGGACTACTCGCGTGCGTGGCGAGCTTTTCGTTGGCTTGGCTCACGGGACACGCTCACCGCGCAGGCCTGGGCGCGAGCGGATCCGCGACTCACGGCCGCGCTGGGCGCTACCGTGCTCGCGACCCTGGCCGGACGCAGGGACGCCGTCCTCGAGAACGGGCCCGCGCGGATCGAACTGGAGGGGCGGGCTGGCGCGGACTTCGGGCTGATCATTCCGAAGACGCCGCTGGTGGCTGCTTCCTCCGTGGATCGGGTGGGACTCTTCGTGTTCCAGGCGCTCGACCCGTCCGGCTGGTGCGTAGAGCAGCGCCTGCTGTCTGGGGCTCCCGTCCTGACTCAGGCCGAGGCCCGGACCTTCCTGCTCTCCGCCACGCTCGACGAGACCGGAGCGCTGCTCCCTGGACGGGGAGCCCCCGCGCGCGTCCATCTCCAGACCGATGGGGGAGAGGAGTCGCTAAGCTTCCTCGCGGACGCCGAAGGATTTCGGGACGTCGCCCAGGCGCTCGTGGAGCGGTGGCTGGGGCCCGAGCCGGAGGCGGCCGCGTTTCTCCTGTTGCCGGAGGAGGGCCCGGCGGAGGAAACGAGGGGCCGGTGCGTGGGGTGGGACCTCTCCACGCCCAGGCTTCGCGTCGCGTCCTCCCTGGAGAACTCCGCGCGGAGAAACCTTCCGCTCCTGGGCCGCGCGAGTCCGGAGGGCAGCTGGTTCGTGGGACGGGAGGGGCTGTCCCTGCTGGGGAGCACCCCGATCCTCGGTGTTTCCGAGGTGCTCGCCCGCTTCACTGGCGCTGGAACCGCTCCCGGCCTGTTCGAGGAGGGCAGGAAGATGATGTCCGCCCTCTTCCGCGTGGCCCTCAAGGCCGGAGCCGGTCCCACCGCGGGGGGCTCGCTTGCGCTGGCCGTTCCGGATGGGACGGATGAGCTGGGAGCGAGCCTGCTGCGCGAGGCGCTTCCCGCACGCCAGTCGGATGCGCTCTTCGTGCCCTCCTCGGTCGCGGCGGCGCTCGAGTGGCGGCGCCGGCAGGGCACTCCGGTCACTCCGGGCCCGCGGCCGGTGCTCGTCCTGAGCACCCAGGCTCCCGGCCTCACGGTGTCGTACCTGGAACTGCTGCGCGACGAGGAGAGCGCGGCGTTAGACCCCTTCGTCTGGCGGCGCTCGCTTCCGCTTGCTCCCGTGGCGGAGGCGTCCGCGGCGTCCGTTTCGGCCTGGTCGTTGGCCGTGGCCCGTGGGGCGGTCGAGCGTGCCTCGGCGCATGCACTGGAGGAGCCCCTTCTCCAGAAGGCCGCGACGCGCCTGGCCTCGGGAGGACTGCTGGCGGAGCTCGTGGACAACGCTGCGGCGCGGCCGGTGCTCATCCCGCTTCAGGAGGACGGGAGCCGATGGCTGCGAGTCGAGCGCCACCATGTGGAGCCCGCCGCGGCTGGGGCCGGATGGTTGGCGGCCTTCCGGAGCTGGCTGAACGCGATCGAGGTCAGCGGTGGAGCGGCGCGTCTCCGTGCCCAGGTGAATGGCCGGCCCCTCATGGTTCTCCTCGCGGGGGAACCCTTCGGACAGCCATTCCTCAAGGAAGGGATCCGCTCCGAGTTGGAGCGCTGCTTCGGCCCGAGCCAGCTTGAGATCCTTGAGGGCGGGGCGGAGGCCCTCGCGCGGGGGGCCCAGGAATCGCTGCTGCGTCGTGGCCGCGGTGAGCCCACCTGGAGCGACACGCTTCCTCCCCTACGGTTGGAGATTCGCACCGAGCGCGGGCCCCAGTGGCTCGAACTGCTGGATGGAGCCCGCCCGGTCCGGCCGGGCGAGCGCGTCCAGCTGTCCATTGCCCAGGTGCTCGTGCTTCCACGGAACGAGCGCCGCATTGCCTTCCCGCTCTCGCGGGAGCGCAGCGCGGACAAGGCCACTGCGGGGTTTATCGCCACCCTCGAGCACGAGTGCTTCCCGTTGACGCAGGACGTAAAGGTCCGGCTGGAGGTGGACTTCCACTACGCGGAGGATTCCTTCCGCGTCCATGTCCTCTCGCTCGGGCCTGCACCCTTCACCGCGCTCGAGTTCCGCTGGGAGCCAGGCGCGCCCGATGCCCGGGGGGAAATCCATAACGAGCCGCCGGCGGCCCCGGAGGGACTTCGGTGGGACGCGCCCTCTTCCGATCCGAAGCTGCTCATCCAAGGCGCGCGTGATCTGCGCAAACGGAGCAGCGAGGTCTTCCGGGGGAATGTGATTGTCGACGTGAAGAACCACGAAAAGAAGAAGTCGTTCGTGGAGTCGGTGAGGAGTCTGGTTCGTGAGTGCTCGGCGGAGGCACTGGGCATCAAGGACCTGTGGCCCAGCGCGCGCATTCCGGGACCGCCTGCGCACGTCCGCTCCGCCCTGGATGAGCTGCTCCCCTTGCTCCTGGAGTTCGCGGGGCTGCCGGAGGAAACCTCGCGCGGCGCCCGGAAGAGCCCGCCATTGACGAAGCCCTCGCTCTGGTCGAATCCGCTCGTCCAGGGGGAACTGGACAAGCTCCGTCTCTCGGCGCTCTCGTCGCTCTCGGCACTTCGTGGGGATGCACCCACTTCATTGCTCCCCAGCCTTCTGGAGCGCGCACGCCAGGAGCCTGGCTCCCAGCTTCTCCTGGAGGCCATCGGCCGGCAGCTCACCTCGGGAGACAGGCGCGCCGTCTCCGAGGCGCTGCACTGGCTTGTGGAGCAACTCGCGCCGCGTGACGGGGCACGGCCCCAGGCGCTCAAGCTGCCGCTCTGGGCCCTCTCCACGGGCTTCTGGTCGATGCCTTCGGCGGTGCAGGATCTATCCGCGCAGGGCGTCTCGCGGCTGGCGGAGGGCTGCGAGGAGCTGTTGAGCCGGATCGCCACGGAATGGCACGCCGAGCGGGTGGGCCCGGACCTCTGCGCGGAGGCGCTGGCCGTGCTGCTGGGACTCTTGCGGTTGCGTCCTGGCGTGAAGGAGCCGCGGCTGGTCGCTGGGACCGTGGAGGCCACGCGCCTGGCGGTGATTGCCGAAAGGGCTGCCGCGGCGCTCGAGCACGCGGGGAAGCCGATGCGGCCACGGCTGAAGCTGGGAGAAGGCGAGACGCTCACCGAGGTGGTGTGCAGCGCGCTTCGTGGACAACGGCTCGCACTCGTCCGGGCCTTGGAGGATTGAGCATGAGCACCCATCGGAACTTCCTGTACTGGAACATCGGCTTTACCCGTGCGTGGCCGGTCCGGTGTCCGGCGAGTGCGCTTCCGGAAGCGGGCCAGGGCAGGTTTCACCGCTGGGGTCAGGTCTCCGATGGGCCCCAGCTCACCTTCCATGTGGAAGGGAAGGGGGTGCCGCTCTCGTTCCCGTACCCCGCCTTGGCGCGCGACGTGAGGCAGGCACTCCTGCAGGCAAGTCCCCCCGTGGCCTTCCGCATCCGGCTCGAGCAGGACGCGGAGCGGAGCGATCGGTGGACCGGTGAGCTGGAGCTGGTCCAGACCTCCCTCCAGGCCGCCATCGAGGGCTCCGTGGGCATCGTCTTCCCGGAGGCGCTGTGGCCAGGCGTGTCGGAACCGGAGCGCCAGCAGCGTTTGGCAGGCATCCGGACGGCGCTGACCTTCGAGTGTGGTGGCAGGCCCGTCCTGGTGGTGGAGGCCCCCCTGCTGTCCATCGAGCCTGCGTCAGGTGCGCCGCGGCTGGATCTCATCCTCGATGACCGGCGCCGCCTGCGTGCGCGCATCGAAGGGGTCCCCGGGCAGCAGTGCCTTGTCGTGGAGAGCATCCAGGACCCCAAGGGGACCGCCGAGCTGAGGACCGGGCGGTTGATATCGCTACAGCGTGAGCCGGTGCTCACCTTCTCCGAGTCAGCTGCTCCGCGCACGGACCTGACCACGCTCGTGCCCCCGACGCAGGAGCTCCTGCGGGCATGGCTGCAGTACGAAGGCCTCGAGCGCGAGCGCGACCAGGTGCTTTTCGATCGCCGCCATGCGCACCCGCTCGAGTTCAACGAGATGGAGGCCTCGGACTCGCAGGGCTTCGATGTGGCGATCGTCAACACAACGGATGTCGAGCAGTGGCTCGGCGACGGCATGCGCCTTGGCGGCAGGCTCAACATCGCCGTCCAGGTCTCGGCCATGGCGGGGAATGAATCGCCAAGGCCAGCGCTTCTCGAGCGCTTCATCGAACGCAAGGAGGAGGGGCGCCTCCTCGCGCGTCTGAGCTTCGAGTCGGAGGCGGATCGTCCACCGGGTATCGGCCGTATCCTGGCCCGCGAGAACAAGGGATCAGCGGCTGCCCGCAAGCGCCGTGCGAAGGTCCTCGCCCGCCTCCAGACGGGAAGGTTCGCCAATCCCCGGCTCCTGGAGTACCTGCTGGACCCATCCAGGGTCCAGCGAGTCACCGCGAAGCTGGAGACTTTCCTCCGTCAGAGCGGCAAGAAGTCGCTGGAGCCGAAGCAGGTCGAGGCGATCGCGAAGGCCACCCGGCTGCCCGATGTGTTGTTGATCCAGGGGCCACCGGGCACCGGCAAGACAGAGGTGCTGGTGGAGATCGTCCATCACCTTCGGGCCCGCTACGGAGGGCGGCGGGAAGAGGCCTCGGGGCCCTTCCGGGTCCTGATCGCCGGGGCGCACAACGAGGCCGTGAAGAACGCGTTCAGCCGCCTGGAGGGCATGGTGATCCGGGTGCTGACGGCGGAGCGGCAGGAGCAGGACTCGTTGAAGGAGAAGAGCGCGCTGAGGGGCCAGGAGATCGCGCGGAAGGCCCGGGCGCGAATCGAGGGCAGTGACACCTTCCAGCGCATTCGCGCACAGGGAGATCTGCGGGAAAAGCTCCTCATGGCCCGGCGAGCGCTCGTGGATGCCGGGATGGAGGAGGCAAGGCCCCGATTTGAGGAGTTGATGGATGCCGCACTCGAGCGTCATCTGACGGTGTCCCATCAACGGGAGATCCAGACGTTGTCGCGGCGTCTGGACGCGCTCCGGGACGCGGAGGGCTCCACGCCGACGCAGGTGGCAGGTGGCGCCGGGGTCGCTGCCGCGCTCCAGCGGTTGTACGAGGGGCCGATTCCGGCGCCGGGCGAGGACCCGGCGCCCCTGCTCCCGCTGCTGTCGGCGCTTGATGCGGCACGGGACGCCGCCGTGAGCGGGCAGGAGCGCCTGCCCGAGGAGCTCCTGGTTCAGACCGATGCCTGGCTCGCGCTGCGGCCCCGCATCGAGCAGGTGGTGAGGGAGGGCTGTGGTTGGAGCGCGTCGCTGCACATGCGCGTGGCCAGACTGCTCCAGGAGACGGCCGTGCCTCCCGAGCCGCTCCCGCCGGCGGAGGGTCCACCCACGGCGCACGCGGAGGCGTTGCGCTCCGTCGAGCGCGATTGTCTCGCCTGGTGTGATGAGGCGCTCCGGCTGGTGGCCGCGCAACTCGAGCAATTGACCCGGACCGACGAGGTCGTGCTCGACCAGTGGATTCGCGCCCTGAGCGATGAGCCGGGTCTGTTCCACGAGCTCCAGTCCAAACACGCGCCGATCTCCGCCGCGACCTGCCAGATTGCCGCGGATACGACGGGCGAGGAGGATGACTTCTTCGATGTCGTCATCGTGGATGAGGCCGCGCGCGCCGGAATCGACGTGCTGATTCCCATGGCGTTGGGCCGTCATGTCATCCTCGTGGGAGACCACCGGCAGCTTCCTCCGCACGTCGAGGAGCAGCTCTGGCGGGGACTCGATGGCGAGCTCCAATCGCGTGTCGACATGAAATCGTCCCTGTTCGCCTGGCTGCATGCGCGGCTCCCCGGGGAGAATTTCGTCGCGCTCGACAAGCAGTTCCGCATGCACGAGGACATCGGGCGTCTGGTGTCGATGGCCTTCTATGAGCCCGAGGTCGAGCTCCGGCATTACTGGGAGGGAGCGTTGGCCGAGCAGCGCAAGCTGACGCTCGGGCTCTTCGACAACCGGCCTGTCATGTGGGTGGACACGAGGGACCGGCCTGGCAAGGACGAGGACTGCCTTGAATTCAACGCGTACGAAGAGGACGTCATCTTCAAGCTCCTGGAGGCCATCCCCCGGGAGCGGCTCGACGCCCTGCGGGTGAAACACGGTGCGCCGCCCATCGCGGTGCTTGCGTTCTACACGCAGCAGCGCCAGCGCTTCGAGGAGCGCCTCGCGAGGCTGCCTTCGTGGCTGAGAGAGGCTGTCGACCTCATCACGGTCCACAGTGCCCAGGGGCGTGAGTTCCCCCTGGTCATCATCGCAACCACGCGGAGCACGCGAAAGATGAAGATCGGGTTCCTCAGGGACGAGAGCTCGGCGAACGTGGCGATCTCACGCGCACAATCCCAGGTCATCATCGTAGGAGACTCGGAGACCCTCGCGGCGGAGCAGCGTGGGCGCGCGAACGCGCCATGGCGCAAGGTCTTTGGCTTGATCTCGGACGCAGGCGCCAGGCAGTCCTTCAGGCCCATCATCCCTGCTTCGGAGGTGCTCGCATGGATCCGCTGAGCCAGTACCAGACCCGCCGCGTCTGGATCGAACTGCCCTCCCGGTGGATCCGTGTCGTGGCGCGGTTCGCGCGACCCCGGTCGCTCGATCGCCTCGAATCGGCGGTCCTCCAACTCGTGGGGCTGAGGGAACGGACCGAGGCGGAGCTGGCCGAAATCCTCGGAGACGTGTCCGTGGACATGGTGGCTTCGGCCCTTCGAGGCCTCCAGGCGATGGGCCGGGTGCACGAGCAGGGGGGGCCGATCTCCCGCTGGCTGGCTCCCCCGGAGGCGAGCGATGGGCTGGATGATCCGCAGGTGGGCTGGGTGGCCTTGTCTCCCCACCGGGAGGACGTGATTCCGGAGCTTGTTCTCGGCCACGTGGCCCGGCTGCAGCAACGACAGGCCGGGGGGCATCCGGAGCTGCCGCTGGAGGAACCGGTGCGGCCCGAGCTGCCCGAGCGCCTGCCCGAGTTGATACGGCGCGCCGTCCGCATGGGGATGTCGGCGGTCGTGAGCTCTCCGCACCGCGAGGGGGGCGCTGTGACGGACTCGGAGCGTGAGCCGCGAGTGACCGCGCTGCGCATGGATTGGGATGCGAAGAGTGGGAAGTCAGCACGCGTGGAGCAGGTGAAGACCTGCTGGGCGCTGCTCGAAGTCGTTCCAGGTCTGACAGGCCGTGCCACGCTCGTCTTCCACGAACCCCAGTGGGTCCCGACGCTCGAGAGCGAGCGTCCTGTTTCCTCGCAGCTGGGGACGTGGATCCGTCAGTACCTGCCGAGCACCTGGCAGCGGATCGAGGTGCTCCAGCGCGAAGTGCGGGTCGACCACTCGATCGTGCTCCAACTCGCGAAGCTGCAGGACATGGACGCGCTTGAGGCGCTCATCAAGCGGCACCGCGCGGGCTGGAGGGAAAAGCTCCCGCACACCGGGGATTTCTTCCAGGGTTGGGGAGAACCGGAGCTGGCGGAGCTGCTGCGAGACGCGCATCGCTGGTTCCTTTTGTGGAAGCAGAACCCCACATTCATGCGCCAGTCCGTCGATGCTTTCGGGCACGCCTTCGAGCGGTTGGCTCGGTTCCTGGCGGACCAGTCGTTGCCCGCGCTGAAGCGTTGGGCGGAGCGCTGGCGGGCCTCGAAGGAGGAGTCTCGGGCCGAGCAGCAGGTGCACTGGTCGAGCAAGTCTGCCTATGTCGGAGCGCTCTCCCATGTAGGGCTCGTGGATGCGCTGAAGCCTTCGCAACCGTATCTGCTCAACAACCTGAAGAATCTGAAGGCCCTCCCGGAGGTGCTTGGCAGGCCGCAGGGCGCCGGCAGTTCAATTTCCCTCTGGTTGCTGCCCCTGTTCCTCGGAGAGGCCCCCGAGCGAAACGCCTTGGCGGCACTGCTTGGCCGCAGCATCACCCGTGAGCCCATGGCGCTCACGGTGCTGGCTGAGTTACTTGAGCTGCGCAATGATGCCGCGCACTCGAAGAAGAGGATGCGCATGAGTCCGGACCGGGCTGACGAGTTCCTCGCGCGGCTGCTGTGGGCGCTGGGCGCGGGGCTGGACGGATAGGCACCACGCGTTCGCCGGGCCATTCCACTGTGCGGGGACGGCCCCCGCGTGAGCGTGGCGCTCAAGACCGGTCGAAAGCCGTGTGCTCGCGAAACGGGTCAGCCCCGTAGGCCCTGTGTTTCCAGGGCTGGGCATGATCCGCTTGAGTGGACACCAACGAAGAGGCGGATACGGTGTCCGACATGGTGGAAGTGAAGAAGGAGCGCCGTCCCCGGCGCAGCTACACGGAAGAGTTCAAGGCCGGGGCTGTCCGGC
>NZ_RAVZ01000199.1 GCF_003611635.1 Corallococcus terminator
GTGAGGACATGGAGCGTGGCCAGGTGCTGGCGAAGCCGGGCTCCATCACGCCGCACACCAAGTTCAAGGCGCAGATCTACGTGCTGTCGAAGGAAGAGGGTGGGCGCCACACCCCGTTCTTCAAGGGTTACCGCCCGCAGTTCTACTTCCGCACGACGGACGTGACGGGCACGGTGAAGCTGCCGGAGAACGTCGAGATGGTGATGCCGGGCGACAACATCGCGATCGAGGTGGAGCTCATCACTCCGGTGGCGATGGACAAGGAACTGCGGTTCGCCATTCGTGAGGGCGGCCGCACGGTGGGCGCGGGCGTCGTGGCGGAAATCATCGCGTAGCACTCAGGCCACCAGGCTCTCCGGAAGGCCCAATAGGGCGCTCCCGGAGAGCAGGTGGGAATCCAGTTGCAACCCACGGGGTGTGGTGGTACACACCGCGCCCCTTCGTTCCGAAGAAACGGTTCTCTGAAATCCAGGCGTTGACGGGCGTACCGCCTCTCGGTTCAGAGGTCGTTCAAAGAGGTTCTTTCGAATGGCGACACAGAAGATCCGCATCCGGTTGAAGGCGTACGACTCGAAGCTCCTGGACCAGAGTGCTGGGGAGATCGTCGAGACGGCCAAGCGCACGGGCGCCAAGGTGGCCGGTCCGATCCCCCTGCCGACGCGCATCAACAAGTTCACCGTGCTGCGGTCGCCGCACGTGGACAAGAAGAGCCGCGAGCAGTTCGAGATCCGCACGCACAAGCGCCTGCTCGATATCCTTGAGCCGACCCAGCAGACGCTGGATGCGCTGATGAAGCTGGATCTGTCTGCCGGCGTTGACGTCGAGATCAAGTCCTAGGAAGCGGGATGGCGTCGGAGTGGTTTCACTCTGACCCCCGAGGAAAGTGCCATGGCGAAGTTTGACGTAGTCGACCTGGATTTGAAGAAGGTTTCGGAGATTGAACTCTCCGACGACATCTTCGGTGCCGAGCAGAACGCCCACCTGTTCTACGAAGTGGCGAAGATGCAGCAGATCAACCGGCGCCGGGGTACGGTCGGGGTGAAGAACACCTCGCTCGTCAGCGGTGGCGGCAAGAAGCCCTGGAAGCAGAAGGGCACCGGCCGGGCCCGTCAGGGTTCCATCCGCGCTTCCCACTGGGTGGGTGGCGGCAAGGCGATGGCGCCCAAGGCGCGTGACTACTTCTACCGTCCGCCGCGCAAGGTTCGTCGGGGGGCGCTGCGCGCCGTCCTGTCCCTGCGCGCCAAGGAGAAGCAGCTCATCATCCTGGACGGCTTCAAGCTGGATGCCCCGAAGTCCAAGCAGGCCTTCGAGGTCCTCACCCGCCGTCTGAAGCTCCAGAACGCGCTGGTCATCGACGAGCGCGGCAACACCAACCTGCACCGCAGCGTGCGCAACCTGGCGAAGTTCGACGTGCTGCCGCCCGAGGGTCTCAACCTCGAGTCCGTGCTCAAGCACTCGCACCTCGTCCTGACTTCCGCGGCCGCGAAGGCGCTTGAGGGGTCCCTGTCATGAATCTGAACGACGTCATCAAGGGCCCGCTCATCACGGAGAAGCTGGACAAGGCCCGCGAGAAGTTCCGCCAGTACTCGTTCATCGTGGACCGCAAGGCCACGAAGCACGACGTGTCCCGCGCGGTGCAGGCCCTGTTCAAGGTCACGGTCGAGGGTGTCAACACCAACATCGTGCGCGGCAAGACCAAGCGGGTGGGCAAGAGCATCGGCCAGCGCCCCAACTTCAAGAAGGCGGTCGTCACCCTCAAGGAGGGTGACAAGATCGAACTCTTCGAAGGGGGGGCGGTCTGACGCCACTGGCGACAGATCAGCCTGAGACGAGGAACACACCATGGGCATCAAGAAGTACAAGCCGACCAGCGCCGCCCGCCGTCTGATGACGGTGTCCGACTTCGCGGACATCACCAAGGACTCGCCCGAGAAGGCCCTCACCGAGCCGCTGAAGCGCTCGGGTGGCCGCAACGTTCACGGGCACATCACCCGCCGTCACCAGGGTGGCGGTCACAAGCGTCGTTACCGCACCATCGACTTCAAGCGCCGGGACAAGGATGGCGTGCCGGCCAAGGTCGTCGCTGTCGAGTACGACCCGAACCGCACCGCGAACATCGCCCTCCTGCACTACGCGGACGGCGAGAAGCGCTACATCCTGGCCCCTGTTGGCCTGAGCGTGGGCGACACCGTCTTCGCCGGCGCCTCTTCCGACATCCGGCCTGGAAACAGTCTCCCGCTGCAGAACATCCCGGTGGGCACGGTCATCCACAACGTGGAGCTGAAGCCGGGCCGTGGCGCCCAGGTCATCCGCTCCGCGGGCACTTCCGGCCAGTTGATGGCGAAGGAAGAGCGCTACGCCCAGGTCCGCATGCCGTCGGGCGCCGTGCGCAAGGTGCTCATCGAGTGCCGCGCCACCGTGGGCCAGGTGGGCAACATCGAGCACGAAATCATTCGCATCGGCAAGGCGGGTAAGAGCCGCTGGCTGGGCATCCGTCCCACCGTCCGCGGTCTGGCGATGAACCCCGTTGACCACCCGCACGGTGGTGGCGAAGGTAAGTCTGGCCAGGGTAATCCGCACCCAGTGTCTCCGTGGGGCAAGAAGACCAAGGGCCTCACCACGCGCACCAACAAGCGCACCGACAAATTCATCGTGAGCGGCCGCCGTCAGGGCGCGCGCAGCCAGTAAGAGGATTTGAAACATGGCTCGTTCGATCAAGAAGGGTCCGTTCGTTGATGATCACCTCCTCAAGAAGATCGAGGGGATGATCGCGGCGAACAAGAAGGCGGTCGTCAAGACCTGGTCCCGGCGCTCCACGATTCTCCCTGAGTTCGTGGGTCACACCTTCGCCGTGCACAACGGCAAGAAGTTCATTCCGGTGTTCGTCACGGAGAACATGGTGGGCCACAAGCTCGGCGAGTTCGCCCCGACGCGTACCTTCGGTGGCCACTCGGCGGAGAAGAAGGTCGCCAAGGCCCCGGGCAAGTAGCCCGTTCGTTCGCCTGAGAGCCTGAGGAGATGACCATGGAGTCGACTGCACATCTGCGTCACCTGCGCATGAGCCCGCGCAAGCTGTCCCTCGTCGCGGCGCTCATCCGGGGCAAGCCTGTTGAGGCCGCCCTGAACATCCTGAAGTTCACCCCGCGCGCTGCTGCGCGGCCGGTGGAGAAGCTCATCAAGAGCGCCGTCGCTAACGCGACGGATCTGTCCAAGGGGCAGGTCGACGTGGATACCCTCTACGTCAAGACCATCTCCGTGGATCAGGCCGCCACCCAGCGCCGGTTCATGCCGCGCGCCATGGGGCGCGCGACGCCCATCCAGAAGAAGTCCGCCCACGTCCACGTCGTGTTGGCAGACGCCAAGAAGTAGGACCCGTCGGGCCCTGCCCGGACGCACCAAGGAGAATCAGTTTGGGACAGAAAGTACATCCGATCGGGTTCCGGCTCGGCGTCATCAAGACCTGGGACTCCAAGTGGTTCGAGCACAAGAACTACGCCCAGTGGCTCCACGAGGACATTCGCATCCGCGAATTCGTGAAGAAGTCACTGAATCACGCGGGCGTCTCCAAGGTGGAGATTGAGCGCGCCGCCAACAAGGTGAAGGTCAACGTCCACACCGCTCGGCCGGGTATCGTCATCGGCAAGCGCGGCGCGGGCATCGAGACCGTCAAGAAGGACCTGCAGCAGTTCACCAAGAACGAGGTCTTCCTGAACATCGTCGAGGTCCGCAAGGCCGAGACGGACGCGCAGCTCGTGGCGGAGAACATCGCCACGCAGCTTGAGCGCCGCATTGCCTTCCGCCGCGCCATGAAGAAGGCGTTGCAGACGGCGATGAAGTTCGGGGCCAAGGGCATCCGCATCGCCTGCTCGGGTCGCCTGGGTGGCGCCGAAATGGCTCGCTACGAGTGGTACCGCGAGGGCCGCGTGCCCCTGCACACCCTTCGTGCGGACATCGACTTCGGCTTCGCCGAGGCCAAGACGACCTACGGCAAGATTGGCTGCAAGGTCTGGATCTGCAAGGGCGAGGTCCTCCCGGGTAAGGGCGGCCAGGCCCCCCTGCCCACCAACCGGTAAGACGCCCTCCGCGGGGCGGGTTGAAAGACCCGCCCCTCCCGCGAGGCACGAAGGACAGCGACGATGCTTCAGCCTGCTCGAACCAAATACCGAAAGATGCAGAAGGGCCGCATGGGCGGCGCGGCCCACCGGGGCAGCGACCTCACGTATGGTGAGTTCGGCCTGGTGAGCCTCCAGCCGGGCTGGATCACCTCGCGACAGATCGAGGCGGCCCGTATCGCGATGACCCGCCACGTGAAGCGCGGCGGCAAGATCTGGATCCGGATCTTCCCGGACAAGCCCATCACGAAGAAGCCCGCCGAGACCCGAATGGGTACCGGTAAGGGTGGCGTGGAGTACTACGTCGCGGTGGTCAAGCCGGGTCGCGTCCTCTATGAGATGGAGGGCATGACGAACGAGATCGCCAGAGGGGCGCTGAAGCTGGCGCAGGCGAAGCTGCCGCTGCTTACGAAGATCGTGCAGCGCAAGGACCTCTCGCTGTAGTCACGCACCGCGGCGGGCGTCCCACCTGGTAGCAGGGGAGGGCGTCCGCATCGCGCCGAGGAGACAAGATGGCGACTGCGAAGGAATTGAAGGACCTGTCGACGGACGACCTGCAGAATCGCGCGAAGGAACTGCGCGACACGCTGGTCCAGGATCGACTGAAGCGCCGGACCGGCTCGCTGGACAGCCCTGCAGAGGGTGTGCAGCATCGCCGGGATCTGGCCCGCATCCTCACCGTCCTGGGCGAGAAGGCCCGGGCCGCGAAGGCGGGGTAGTTCTAGCAGTGCATCCGTGATGGCGTCCGGGCTCACCCGGACGTCCGCGGCCATCCGGGCAGAGGGCCCGGGTGCATGACAGACAGTGAGAACCAACATGGCTGAAGCGACCGAAACGCCCGCTGCCGAGACCTCCACCCGGGGTCGTCCCAAGACCCGCGTGGGCATCGTCACCTCCAACAAGATGCAGAAGACGGTGGTCGTCACCGTCCAGCGCCGCGCTCCCCACCCGAAGTATGGGAAGATCATGAGCCTGCGCGAGAAGTACAAGGCGCACGTCGAGGATCACGACTACCCGAAGAAGATCACCATCAACGAGGGTGACCGGGTGCGCATCGCCGAGACCAAGCCCGCTTCGAAGGACAAGCGTTGGCGCGTGGTCGAGGTGTTGGAGAAGAGCAAGAACGTCTAGGTAGGCCACACCGGGTTCGCACGCCATGAAGCGGGCGACCTGGTTCGAGCAAGAGGAGACTTCACATGATTCAGATGCAGAGTGTGCTCGATGTGGCCGACAACTCGGGCGCCAAGAAGGTGTTTTGCATCAAGGTTCTCGGCGGCTCCAAGCGCAAGTATGCCTCCATCGGCGACGTGATTGTCGTGTCGATCCGTGAGGCGCTGCCCAACTCCAAGGTGAAGAAGGGTGACGTGGCCAAGGCCGTCATCGTCCGCACCCGTCGCGAGGTGGGTCGTGCGGATGGCAGCTACATCAAGTTCGACGGCAACTCGGCGGTCCTCATCAACAAGGACCTGGAGCCCATCGGGACGCGCATCTTTGGGCCGGTCGCCCGTGAGCTGCGTGCCCGCAAGTTCATGAAGATCATCTCGCTGGCGCCCGAGGTCCTCTAAGAGGACGCAGGCCGGACGGCGAACAGCCAGAGTGAGGAAGCCATGCAGAAGCTGAAAGTCGGTGACACGATCCAGGTCATCTCCGGGTCCGAGCGCTCGGAGAAGACGCCGGCGACGAAGCGCGGCAAGGTGCTGAAGGTTGACCGGGAGGCTGGCCGCGTGACGGTCGAAGGCCTGCGCCTGGTCAAGCGCCACATGCGCAAGACGCCGCAGAGCCCCGAGGGCGGCATCATTGAGAAGCCGGGTACCATCGCGCTCTCGAACGTCCAGGTGGTGTGCGCCAAGTGTGACAAGCCGACCCGCGTCGGCATCCGCAAGGAGGGAGAAGCCTCCAAGCGGTTCTGCAAGCAGTGTGACGCCCTGATTGACTAGGGGTCCGTGTTCGGGCATGTATGCGCGCCCCTTGCCCCACCTACCGGTGGGGCAGGCGGGCGTGCACGTCTGGAGGGCTGAAATTGTTGAGCCCTCCAGGTGTTTCCAGGTTCCAGAAGAAGGACTGATCGGGCGCGCTGGGTTCAGAACGGCGTTCCGAAGCAGAGGACTGAAAAATGGCTGACGAGAAGAAGGCCGAACCGAAGGACAAGAAGGAAAAGAAGCGCGGACGCAAGGAAGAAGCCAAGAAGGTCGGCTTCGCCGCGAACATCGAGGAGGGTCTCAAGGCCCGCTCGGCGCGTCTGAAGGACCGCTTCCGCAAGGAAGGCGTTCCGTCGCTAATGAAGGAGCTGGGGCTCAACAACCCCATGGAAGTGCCGCGGCTGGAGAAGATCGTCGTCAACATGGGTCTGGGCGAGGCGCTCGCCAACAACAAGATCCTGGAGTCGGCGGTGGACCAGCTTGCCGCCATCACCGGTCAGAAGCCGGTCGTGACGCGCGCGCGCAAGTCCATCGCGAACTTCAAGCTGCGCCAGGGCCAGGCCATCGGTGCCGCGGTCACGCTGCGTGGCGACCGTATGTTCGAGTTCATGGACCGTTTGATCTCCGTCGCGCTGCCGCGCGTGCGTGACTTCAAGGGCGTGTCCCCGAAGGCCTTCGACGGGAAGGGCAACTACACGCTCGGAGTGCGCGAGCAGATCATCTTCCCGGAAATCAACTACGATCAGATCGAGAAGGTGAAGGGGCTCAACATCAGCTTCGTCACCACCGCCCCGAACGACGAGCAGGGACTGGCGCTGATGCGTCACTTCGGCATGCCGTTCCGTCAGTAGGACCGAGTTCAGGACTCCCATCGATCATGGCCAAGCTCTCCAAGATTGCCCAGGCGAAGCGCAAGCTGAAGTTCCCCGTGCGTCAGTACAACCGCTGTGGTCTCTGCGGTCGTCCTCGCGCCTTCCTGCGCAAGTTCAAGATGTGCCGTATCTGCCTGCGCCACCGTGCGCTGCGCGGTGAGATCACCGGCGTCACCAAGTCGTCCTGGTAGACGTTGGACCCGTGGTGCCAGCCCTGCCCTGAAGAGGGTAGGGTGGCGCACCGCTGAAGCAGAAGAGCAGTGGCAGTCATCGCGAACCCCCGGGATGGGCCCGGCAGGCGTGGTGGTTGCGATCGCGGAGTCGCCCTGAAGGGGACGCCGCTTCGGAAGGTGTTTCATGCCGGTCAATGATCCCGTTGGCGACATGCTGACCCGCCTGCGCAATGCCTCGCGCGCGCGGCACGACAAGGTCGTCATCCCCCACTCGAAGCTCAAGGTCGAAGTCATCAAGGTCCTCAAGGACGAGGGCTACATCGGTGATTTCACCATCCACGAGCTCGCGCCGCAGAGCGAGATCTCCGTCCAGCTGAAGTACGGCCCGGACCGCAGCCCGGCCATCACCGGCATCCACCGAGTGTCGAAGCCCGGTCTGCGCCGTTACGTGGCGGTCCGCGAGATCCCGCAGGTGCTGGGAGGCATGGGTATTTCCATCCTCTCCACGTCGCGCGGCATCCTGGTGGACACCGAGGCCCGGAAGCAGAAGGTCGGCGGCGAGTTGCTCTGCAAGGTCTACTAGCCAGGAGTCTGGGTGTAGCGCCCCGCGAGGAGCGCGCCCCAGGCGACCCCAGCACGAGGCAATCATGAGTCGGATTGGAAAACTGGCGATCAAGCTTGGCGACAAGACGAAGGTCAATGTCGCCAACCAGCAGGTCAACTTCGAAGGCCCCAAGGGCAAGCTGTCCGTCAAGCTCCCCGCCAAGGTGAAGGTGGAGGTGAAGGACGGCCAGGTGACGGTGCAGCGCGAGGACGATTCTCGCGAGGCCCGCAGTCTTCACGGTCTGACGCGCACCATCCTCGCCAATGCGGCGAAGGGTGTGTCGACGGGCTTTGAGAGGCGCCTGGACATCCGCGGCGTCGGTTTCCGCGCGGAAGTGAAGGGCAAGGCCATCCACTTCTCGCTCGGCTATTCGCACCCTGTGGTCTTCAACCTGCCGGAAGGTGTGACGGCTGAAGTCGACAAGGCTTCGCGTACCGAGGACAGCCTTCCCACGGTGGGGCTGACGCTCCGCTCGGCGGACAAGGAAGCCCTGGGCGCCACGGCGGTCAACATCCGCTCGCTGCGTCCGCCGGAGCCCTACAAGGGCAAGGGCATCAAGTACTCCGAGGAGCGCATCCGTCGCAAGGAGGGCAAGACCGGTACGACGTAGTCGTCGAGCCGTCTTCGCCAATAGTTCAACCCTGCCGGGCCCTGGGGCCTGGCGGAATCATCCGGCGGCGGAAGGCCGCATCGCCGCCGGACGGAAAAGGAAGCAGCCATGTCCAAGGTCGATCAGCGTCTCAAGAGGAAGAACCGCATCCGCAAGAAGCTCTCGGGTACCACCGAGCGCCCGCGGCTTACGGTGTACAAGAGCCTCAAGCACATCTACGCGCAGGTGGTGGATGACTCCACCGGTCGCACGCTGGCGTATGCTTCGTCCCTGTCCAAGGAGCTGAAGGGCAAGGACGAGGGCGACAAGAAGTCCGACGCCAAGCGGGTGGGTTCCCTCATCGCGGAGAAGTGCAAGGCCGCCAACGTCGACGCGGTGGTTTTCGACCGCAACGGCTTCCCCTACCATGGGCGCATCGCTGCCGTGGCCGACGCCGCGCGCGAAGCCGGCCTGAAGTTCTAGGTACCAGAAAGGAATTCCTCAAGTGGCAACTCCGATCAATCCGAACGATCTGGACCTGACCGACCGCGTGGTGAACATCAACCGCGTGGCCAAGGTGGTGAAGGGTGGCCGTCGTTTCTCGTTCGCCGCGCTCGTCGTAGTGGGCGATGGCAACGGACACGTGGGCGTGGGCCTGGGCAAGGCCAACGAAGTCCCCGAAGCCATCCGCAAGGGCGGCGAGAACGCGAAGAAGAATCTGTTCCGCGTTCCGCGCATGGGTCACACCATTCCGCACGAGATCCTGGGGCACTTCGGTGCCGGCTGGGTGCTCCTGAAGCCGGCCAGCGAAGGTACGGGCGTCATCGCCGGTGGCGCGGTGCGTGCGGTCCTCGAGGCGGCGGGCATCCGCAACATCCTGACGAAGAGCCAGGGTTCGCGGAATCCGCACAACGTGCTGAAGGCCACCGTGGCGGGCCTGAAGCTGCTGCGCAGCGCGGAGCAGGTCGCGCGGCTGCGTGGCAAGGACGTCGAAACCCAGAAGCTCGCGGGCGAGGCGAGGGGCTAGTCATGGCGCTCAAGGTTAAGCTGACGAAGAGCTTCTCGGGTTCTTCCGAGGACATGCTGGCCACCATCAAGGGCCTCGGTCTGAAGAAGTTCGGTGACGAGCGGCTGTTGAAGGACACCCCGGCGGTTCGCGGCATGGTGTTCAAGGTGAAGCATCTGGTCTCCCTGGAGACGGTCAGCCAGGAGGCCCCGGCGCCCAAGCGCCGCAAGCCCCGGAAGATTGTCGCCCGGGACCGCGCCCTGGAGCACCTGGCCGCCAAGGCCAAGGCCTGAGGAACGAGGATCCAATCATGAGCATCCTGACAAACCTGAAGCGTCCCGAGGGCTCCTGGCACCGCAAGAAGCGCGTCGGTCGCGGCCAGGGTAGCGGCCTCGGCAAGACGGCAGGCCGCGGTGGCAAGGGCCAGAAGGCCCGCTCCGGCAACATGCGGTTCGAAGGCTTCGAAGGCGGTCAGAGCCCGCTGCAGCGTCGCCTTCCGAAGTTTGGCTTCAACCCGCCCAATCGCACCGTGTACGCGGTGGTGAACCTGGGTGACCTGGAGCACGTGTTCGACGCTGGCACGACGGTGGATGAGGCCGCGCTGAAGCAGGCGGGCCTGGTCAAGGGCCGTTATGATGGCGTGAAGGTTCTGGCCCACGGGGAGCTCGCCAAGAAGCTCATCGTGCGCGTGAACAAGGTGTCCGCGGCGGCTCGCGAGAACATCGAGAAGGCCGGTGGCTCCGTGGAAGAGCTGCCGCTGGTGGCGCACAAGCCTGAGTCGGCCGCCAAGGCTCACTCTGGCAAGGGCGTCAAGGCCCCTCGCCAGCCCCGGGCGTAGGCGTGACCGGCGCGCATCACAGTGATGTGGTGCGCGCCTTCAGCCTTGTGTAGGCTTCCGCGCCCCTTTCCGGAACCGGAGAGGGGCGTTTGTTGTTGCTGGCAGAACCTCTTGAAGAGGATGGCTTTCCCGTGGCCCTGAACGCCTTCGCCAATGTCTTCCGCATCGCGGAGCTGCGCAGCCGGCTTGCGTACACGCTCGTGCTGCTGTCCGTCTATCGCATCGGCATCTTCATCAACACGCCGGGCGTGGACCGCTCTGCGATGAACGCGTTCATGGACGCCCAGAAGCAACAGGGCGGCCTGGTGTCGCTGTTCAATCTCTTCTCCGGCGGCGCGCTGGAGCAGATGTCCATCTTCGGTCTGGGCATCATGCCGTACGTCAGCGCCTCCATCATCATCCAGTTGCTGGCGGTAGTCGTGCCCAGCCTGGAGCGGCTCCAGAAGGAAGGCGCCGCGGGCCGGCAGAAGATCAATCAGTACACGCGCTACGGAACCATCGTGCTGTCCATCGTGCAGGGCGTGGGCATTTCGCGGTGGCTTGCCTCGCTGGGGCGCTCTGACTCTGGGCAGAGCGGCTTCAACCAGGTGGTGGTGCCCAACGACAACCTCTGGTTCACCTTCATGACGGTTGTCAGCCTCACGGCGGGCACGGCCTTCATCATGTGGCTGGGCGAGCGCATCACCGAGCGCGGCATCGGCAACGGTATCTCGCTCATCATCTTCGCGGGCATCGTGGCCCGAGTGCTCCCCGGGGCGAAGCAACTGCTGGACCTGACGACTCAGGAAGTGGTCAACATCGCTGCGGTGCTGGGCCTGTTGTTCTTCATGCTGCTCATCATCGGCGTGGTGGTGTACGTGGAGCGCGGCATGCGACGGGTGCCCATCCAGTACGCCAAGCGCATGGCCGGGCGGCGGATGTTCGCGGGGCAGGCGACGTACTTCCCCATGAAGGTGAATGCCTCGGGTGTGATTCCCCCCATCTTCGCCGGCGCGGTGCTGTCGTTCCCCGCCACGCTGGGTGCATGGTTCCCCTTCCTGCAGGGCTTCCAGCGCAGCATCGAAGGCAACCTCTGGGTCTACAACGGTCTGTTCGTGCTGATGGTGGTGTTCTTCTCTTACTTCTATACGGCGCTCACGTTCCGGCCGGATGATGTCGCGGACAACATCAAGAAGCAGGGTGGCTACATCCCCGGCATCCGCCCGGGTCGCCAGACGGCGGAGTTCATCGAGCGCGTGCTCAACCGGCTCACGTTCGGTGGCGCGATCTACCTGGCCATCATCTGCGTGATTCCGTCCGTCATCAGCAGTGTGTTGGGTGTTCAGTTCACGTTCGGCGGCACGGCCCTCCTCATCGTGGTGGGCGTGGCGCTGGACACGGTGCAGCAGATCGAGGGTCACCTCATCAGCCGCAACTACGAAGGCTTCGCTGGTCCGCGCGGTCCGCGCATCCGTGGTCGGGTTCGCGTGGCGGCCTGACGGCTGGCGGTTGTGTTCCAGGCGCCTCTCTCCAGTGGTGGGGAGGGGCGCCTCGTCGTTCAAGGATGGACGCTGGTGCAAAGGAGCGACATGAACCTCATCCTGTTGGGGCCGCCGAACGCCGGGAAGGGAACCCAGGCGAAGAAGCTCTACGCGGACTTCCACATCCCGCAGATCTCCACCGGGGACATCCTGCGCAAGGCCGTGAAGGATGGCACGGCGCTGGGCAAGGTGGCCGGACCCCTGATGGCCGCGGGCCAGTATGTGCCGGACGACGTCGTCATCGGCATCGTGGAAGAGCGCCTGAAGGAGCCGGACGTGGCCAAGGGCTTCGTGCTCGACGGCTTCCCGCGCACTCCGGGGCAGGCGGATGCCCTGGATCAGATGTTGGTGCGGCTGGGCCGGCAGTTGGACGCGGTTGTGTCCCTGGAGGTTCCACACTCGACGCTCGTCGAGCGCGGCTCCGGCCGGCGCGTGTGCCCCAATGACGGGTCCGTGTACCACGTCACCCAGAACCCGCCGAAGCGCGCGGGCCTCTGTGACAAGTGCAGCTCGGAGCTCGTCCAGCGCGAGGACGACACCCCCGAGGTCATTGAGCGACGTCTGAAGAAGTACGACGCGGAGACCTCTCCGCTGAAGGCCTTCTACGACAAGAAGGGCCTGCTCAAGAGCGTGGATGGCGTCGGGTCTCCCGAAGGCATCTACGAAGAAATCAAGAAGGCAGCAGGTCGTCCTTCCTGAGCAGCGGCCAGGCAGCGGGGCGGTGGGCTGGCATGGGCCGGACTGTCGCTCCAACGTCCACGGGTTCCCGGAGGCAGGGCGCCGGTAGGGAAGCAGGCGCATGAACCCGATGGAGATCAAGAGCGCCGGCGACATCGCCCTGATGCGGGAAGCGGGGCGAATCGTCCGTGAGATCCTGGACGAGTTGGAGAAGGCCGTGGCGCCCGGTGTGTCCACGTGGGAACTGGATGCCCTGGCCGAGCAGTTGATCGCCAAGAAGGGCGCCAGGCCGGCGTTCAAGGGCTACCACGGCTTCCCGGGCGTCCTCTGCGCCTCCGTGAACCAGGAGGTGGTCCACGGCATCCCCAACCGGAAGCGCAGGCTGGTGGCCGGGGACTTGATGAAGCTGGACTTCGGGGTGGTGTACCGGGGCTTTTTCGGAGACTCGGCTCGGACGGTTCCCGTCGGGAAGGTGACGCCCGAGGCCCAGGCCCTGGTGGACGCGACCCGTCAGTCCCTGGAGAAGGCCATCCAGGTGATGCAGGTGGGCAACCGGATTGGCGACATCGGGCATGCGGTGCAGAGCCACGTGGAGGCCCGGGGTTTTTCGGTGGTACGGGATTTCGTGGGCCATGGGATTGGCCGGAAGCTCCACGAGCCGCCGCAGGTGCCCAACTACGGGCAGGCGGGCTCGGGGATGAAGCTGCGGGCGGGGATGGTCCTGGCGGTGGAGCCGATGGTGAACCAGGGAACGGCCGACGTGGAGGTCCTGGAGGACGAGTGGACGGCCGTCACGGTGGATGGGAAGTTGTCCGCCCACTTCGAGCACACCATCCTCATCTCGGAGCGGGGGCCTGAAGTCCTGACCCGCTGATCCTGCGGGACCCCCGGACCGGGGGTGAAATAGGGTGATGTCAGAGGGTGTTGATAGAGGTCCCAGTTTCGAATCGCGCGGTGCTTGCTACTTACGGACCAAAGTGTTATCCCGCCGCGCTTCCAGAAGGTTCGTGGTCCGGGAAGAAGGTTGACGCTTGCCGAAGGATGATTCCATCGAAGTCGAGGGGACCGTCATGGAACCCCTACCGAACGCGATGTTCCGCGTGGTGCTGGACAACGGCCACAAGGTGCTCGCGCACATCTCGGGCAAGATGCGGATGCACTTCATCCGCATCCTCCCGGGCGACAAGGTGAAGGTCGAGTTGTCTCCGTATGACCTGACCCGCGGACGCATCACGTACCGGGCCAAGTAATTCGCGCCGGCCGCCTGTGCGGACCGGCTGTTGTGTTTTCTCCGTTGAAGGAAGGAAGTTCGCTCCAATGAAGGTTCGGGCGTCCGTCAAGAAGATCTGCGACAAGTGCAAGGTTGTCCGCCGCAAGGGCATCGTGCGCGTCATCTGCGCTTCCAACCCCCGGCACAAGCAGCGCCAGGGCTAACAGTCCCTCAGGGACTGTTGGCCTCAGACCAACTCCACAACAAGGAAGACCGAAGATGGCTCGTATCGCCGGCATCGATCTGCCGCCCAACAAGCGCGCGGTGATCTCGCTCCAGTACATCTACGGGATCGGTAACAAGACCGCGCACGACATCATCGAAGCGGCGGGCATCGATCTCACCACCCGGACCAAGGACCTCACCGAAGAGCAGGCTCGAAAGATCCGCGAGATCATCGAAGCCAGCTACAAGGTCGAGGGTGACCTCCGGCGTGAGGTGACCATGAACATCAAGCGGCTCATGGACCTGGGATGCTACCGGGGTCTGCGTCACCGCAAGGGTCTTCCGGTCCGTGGCCAGCGCACCCACACCAATGCGCGTACCCGCAAGGGTCCCAAGCGCGGCATCGTTCGCGCGAAGCCGGCCGCTCCGGCCCGCTAAACCCTCTGGCGCCCGCTGCCTCCTTTCGTGAGGCGCGGGCGTTGATCACCTACTCCCAGGAGCAGCGATTCACATGGCTGACGAGATCAATACCGCCGCCGCGCCGGCCGGTGCCGAGGGCGGCGAGGCCCCTGCGGCGAAGAAGAACAAGCGCAAGGGCAAGAAGAACATCCTCAACGGCGTGGTCCACATCCAGTCCACGTTCAACAACACCATCATCACGATCACGGACGTGTCCGGGAACGTGATCTCCTGGTCGTCGGCCGGGGCGCGCGGCTTCAAGGGCAGCCGCAAGTCCACGCCGTTCGCGGCGCAGGTTGCCGCTGGCGACGCCGCCGCGAAGGCGATGGAGCACGGCCTCAAGACCGTGACGGTGTTCGTGAAGGGTCCGGGCGCGGGCCGTGAGTCGGCGCTGCGCGCGCTGGCCGCCGCTGGCCTGAAGATCAGCCTCATCCGCGACGTGACGCCCATTCCGCACAACGGCTGCCGTCAGCCCAAGCGCCGCCGCGTCTAATCACCGCTTCGGGCCAGGCTCGCGTTCTCGCGAGCCGGCTCCAGACCATCTGCAAGGAGAATTTCCGTGGCCCGTTACACCGCGAGCGCCTGCCGTATCTGCCGGCGTGAGAACCTGAAGATGTACCTGAAGGGCGACCGTTGCTACACGGACAAGTGCGCCATCGAGCGCCGCCCCTATCCCCCCGGTCAGCACGGCCAGGGCCGCGTGAAGTTCTCCGGCTACGGCGTGCAGCTGCGCGAGAAGCAGAAGGTCAAGCGCATGTACGGCCTGCTCGAGAACCAGTTCCGCGGCTACTACCACCGCGCGTCCGCTGCCAAGGGCAAGACGGGTGAGAACCTGTTGCAGCAGCTTGAGCTGCGCCTGGACAACGTGGTGTTCCGCATGGGCTTCGCGGACACGCGCAACGAGGCGCGCCAGTTGGTGCGCCACGGTCACTTCCAGGTCAACGGTCGCCGGGTGAACATCCCGTCGTTCTCCGTGAAGCCGGGCAGCACCGTGGAGGTGGTGGAGAAGAGCCGCAAGGTGCTCCGCATCTCCGAGGCGCTGGAGACGGTGGACCGCCGTGGCACGCCGCAGTGGATCGACCTGGACAAGAAGGCGTTCAAGGGCACGGTGAAGACGGTTCCGAACCGTGAAGACCTGACGATGCCCATCCAGGAGCAGCTCATCGTCGAGTTGTACTCGAAGTAGTCTGGGTGCCGGGCCCGCTTCAACGGGCCCCTCCCGCAGTGGACGCCCTGGCCGACGAGGCCGGGGCGTTGTTGCTTTGGAACGTCCGGAATGCGCGTCCTGCGCGCGCCGGGCGACGCCGTTACGCAGTCCCCGCGTGCCCGTCCTCCCGTCACTCCGGCGGGGAGGTTGGTGATGGCGCACGCTCCCAGGAGCAGTCCCCATGGCCGATACGTTTGTCGCGAAGAACTGGCGTGACCTCATCAAGCCGCGCCGCATGGAAGTGGACCAGGACTCGCTGAGCCCCACGTACGGGAAGTTCGTGGCGGAGCCGCTGGAGCGCGGCTTCGGGACGACGCTGGGCAACTCGCTGCGGCGGGTGCTGCTGTCGTCGCTGCAGGGCGCGGCCATCACGTCGGTGAAGATTGAAGGCGTGGACCACGAGTTCACGACCATCCCCGAGGTGGCCGAGGACGTCACGGACGTCGTGTTGAACCTGAAGGAGGTCCTCCTCCGGATGCACACGAACGAGCCGAAGACGCTGCGCATCGAGGTGGAGGGGCCCAAGGAAGTGAAGGCGGGCGACCTCATCGCGGATCAGGACGTGGAGATCCTCAACCCGGGTCACCACATCTGCACCGTGTCCGAGGGTGGCAAGGTGCGCATGGAGCTGTCCTGCCGCCGGGGTCGTGGCTACGTCGCCGCGTCCACCAACAAGGTGGCGGGTGCACCCATCGGGACCATCCCCATCGACTCGCTCTTTTCGCCCATCCGCAAGGTGAACTACCAGGTCACCAACGCGCGCGTCGGTCAGGTCACGGACTTCGACAAGCTGTCGCTCGAAGTGTGGACGGACGGCTCCGTGGTGCCCCAGGACGCGGTGGCGTACGCGGCGAAGATCATCAAGGAGCAGCTCACGGTGTTCGTGAACTTCGACGAGACCGAGGAGCCGGTCGTCGCCGAGGCGCCCAAGGAAGAGGCGAAGCTCAACGAGAACCTGTTCCGCTCGGTGGATGAGCTGGAGCTGTCGGTGCGTTCGGCCAACTGCCTGCAGCAGGCGAACATCAAGTCCATCGGTGATCTGGTCCAGCGCACCGAGGCGGAGATGCTCAAGACGAAGAACTTCGGCCGCAAGTCCTTGAAGGAGATCAAGGAGATCCTCGCGGAGATGGGTCTGTCGCTGGGCATGAAGCTGGAGAACTGGCCGCCGAAGAACGCGCCGGCTCCCGCGGCCCCCAAGGCCTAGCCTTTCGTCGTTTCCCGTCGTCGCCGCACCTGTCCCGCATCCCGCCGACACGGCTTCACGGTGGCGCGGGGCAGGGGGCCCTGGTACACAGGGCCCGATTCAACGGACGTCCCCGGTGTCGGGGCCGTCCTTCCCACCCGGTACCTGACACGGCCGGAGTGGTGGGGTTCTCCAGAAGAGGCCCCGGAGCACGCGCATGCGCCACAAGGTCGGACAAAGGAAGCTGCACCGCACCACGAGCCACCGGCTCGCGATGCTCAACAACATGGTCACGTCGCTGCTGGAGCACGGTGCCATCCGCACCACCGTTCCCAAGGCGAAGGAAGTCCGGCCGCTGGCGGAGCGCATCATCACGCTCGCCAAGCGTGGCGGTCTGTCCAACGTGCGCCTCGCCGCGCGCACCGTGAAGGACCGCGTGGTCCTCCAGAAGGTGTTCAGCGAGTACAAGGAGCGTTACGCCTCCCGTCCGGGTGGCTACACCCGCATCATCCGCCTGGGCTTCCGCCGGGGCGATGCCGCGGAGATGGCCCTCATCGAGCTGGTGGACCGGCCCGCGAAGGCCCCGGCCGCCGCCGAGACGGAAGCCCCCGCCGAGACGAAGTCCGAGGGCTAGCCGCCCTTCGTTCCGCGCCCGGGCCTCTCCTTCGTGAGAGGCCTGGCCGGAGCTGAGACAGCACAAAGGGCGCCTTCCCGGCTTGGGAGGGCGCCCTTCGTGTTTCCAGGAGGTGGCGCGGCTGGCTACTTCCTTGTCGGCGCGCGCAGGCGCTCCCACTCGATCTTCAGGTCCTCGGTGAGGTCGGCCTGGTCGTCCGCGCTCCGCATCTTCAGGGACTGGAAGCGCAGGTCCGCCGGCGCGGTGGTGCCGCCCGCTCCCAGAAGCTGCCGGGGCGTGATGGTGACGAACGCCCCGGGCTGCACCTCCGCCACCGCCGCGCGGTACTGCTCATTCACGGTGATGGTGACTTCGCGCCAGACGTCCTGGCTCTCGTTCCAGATGGTGATGGAGGGCCGGTCCAACTTGTCGCTGAGCACGATGCGCGCGTCCATGTCGCCCGTCGCCACGGAGCTTGCCGGGCAGGCGATGGCGAAGCTGGCCACGGACAGCACCACCCAACTGGCGACGATGCCGGCCTTGTATTTGAAGAAGCGGTCGCTCGCGCGGAAGTCCGCCAACTGCTCCTTGAGGATGGAGAAGCCGTTGAGGACGACGTTGGAGGCCTCGGAGGCGACGCGCTTACCCAGCGGGCCTTCCGCCTTCGCCTTCTCGAGGGGCTCCACGCGCGCGGCGCTCACGGCCCGCATGCCGGAGCTGGTGGCCGCGCGGGGCTGGGCGCCAGAAGGGGGCGACGTC
>NZ_RAVZ01000019.1 GCF_003611635.1 Corallococcus terminator
CCCCCCTTCGTCCCTCCGCCCGCGGCCCCCATGCCCGACCGGGGCTCCACCCGGTCGGACCTCCAGTGGGCCTCCAGGACCGCGCCGGTGTTCGTGGACATCAACGGCGACGGGACGGACGACATCATCGGGCACGTGCGCCGCTTCGCCTCCTCCCAGGGGCAGGACCTGGTGGCCGCGTTCGACGGCAAGACGCTCGCCCCGCTCTGGGAGACGCCGCCCGCGGAAGGGACCGACACCTCGCGGACGACGAAGGTCATCGCCCAGGGAGGCCGGCTGGTGATGAGCGAACAGCGGGCGGTGAACCTGCTGGAGGCGGAGACCGGGAAGCGGCTCGGACGCGTGCCCCTGTCGGACTCACCGCGCCGGCTGTGCATCCCTCCGGGCGACAGCGAGTCCGTCTGGGTGGAGGTGCTGGATGGACAGCACCTCCTACTGAACACGCGGACGGCCACCGCCCGGCCCGCGCCTCGGGCCCCACCGCGCTGCGCGACGCCGCCGCTGAGCCCACAGACGTGCTCCATGTCCCGCCCCGTGGAGCTCACCACCACCTGCGAGCGCTCCAGCTACCCGCCCTCCGACATCCGGGGCTTCTCCCCCACGTTCATCTACCGCAACGCAAACTCCATCCTGGTGACGGGCACCCGGCGGCCGGGCACGTCCGTGCCCATGGCGGCGCTGTTCCAGAAGGGGACGAAGAAGCCTGTGTGGCACGGCGTCGTCGCGGACACGGATCCGCTCACCCTGAAGGACCGGGTCCCGGAGGTCGCCGAGCTGACCGCGGACGCCATGTACCTCACCTACGAGCTGGAGCAGGGCGGCGTGCGGCTGATCCGCCGCGACCTGCGCACCGGCGTCATGGTCTGGGACGTGGCCATCCCCCGCTCCAAGGACGGCAGCGCGCCGGACGCCGTCTGGGTCCAGGGCAGCCGCGTCTACGTGCCGCACTGGACGTGGCTGGATGTCTTTGAAGCCGACACAGGCAGTCTGGTCGGCACGCTCGGACGCTGGTGACGTCAGAGGTGCTCGCGGATGGCCTGGTACCAGCGCTCCGCCATCTTCTCCTCACCGATGAGATTCGGATGGACCCCGTCATACGTGTCCGTTGAAGGGGTGAAGCCGGTCCACTGGTCCACCACGTAGACAGGCGAGTCCTCCGTGCTCTTGGCCTCGGCCAGCAAGGGCATGCGCTGGTTGAGGGACTGGAGCTTCAGCGACGCCAGGGCGCTCGAGGTGGGGATGATCTGGGCCAGGAACACCTTCACCCGTGGGTTCACCACGCGCAGCCGGTCGATGATCTGCCCCAGCTCCGACACGGTGCTGTCCTCTGTCTGGAGATGGTACGTGTCGTTGGTGCCCAGGTGGATGAGCACCAGGTCGGGACGCGTGCTCGCGGCCCAGGCGGAGATGTTCGCGAGCACCTGATCCGTCCGCCAACTCCAGTGGCCGTCATGGTCGCGATCGAACAAGGCGGAGGTGCAGGTGTTCGCCCCCAGGTAGCCCTTCGTCAGGGTGCCCACGAAGTCCGCCCTGTAGCCCCTCGAGTTCAGCTTCCGCCAGAGCGGACACCGGTAGCTGGCGTGCCCTGCCGCCCCCTGGGTGATGGAGTCGCCCAGCGGCATCACCTTCTTCGGCGCCCGCGCGGCGACACGCACCTCCTCCGTGCCCCACTCCTCCAGCGACTCCCCTTCCAGCGGACCGCTGCAGCCGAGCAGCGCCACGCACAGCGAGCCCCACACCTGATTCATCCTCCGATGCATCAGAAGCCCCCTTCCAGGAAGTCCTGGTCATGAATCCCGTCAAATCCAGAAACGCAATCAATCCCTTTTCAATGGAAGTTCGTCGTCCCACCCCCCAGACCGGGCTGTGGAATGGAAGCCACTTCGCCAACTCCTGCTTCTCGCGGCGTCGGTCCTGGGCATTGCTCCCGCATCGCGGGGTGTATGCCTTCACGTGCGGTTTGAACCTCCATTCACCGCCTGTCAGCACGGTGGACAAGGACTGGCGGACGGCGTGGGTGCCCAGCCAGCGCACCGTCCGCCTGGACGCGATGCTTCATGACCCAAAGACAACAGTTGCACGTATGGCACGCAGGCGCCTGAACAGGAGGTCTCCACCGCCACCTATGCCATCAAGGTGACGCCCGGTTCCTTCACGATGGACATGTCGCCGTACCGGAATGACCGCGAGGCCGCCGTGAGGTGGGGCATGCCGCGCTCCAGTCAGGGACGCAGCGGGCGTCGGTCACGAAGGTGCTGATGGACAGCCCCGAGTATCGGACGCGACACCGACTGCCGTAGGGCTTCCGACGCGGGACGCGGGTGCCCGCGCCGGGGGTCAGTAGACGCCAATCAGGTGGATCTGCACGCGGGGGTTGCCCAGGTACTCCTCCAACCGCCACCGGCTGGCCATTCCGTCGTCGTGGATGCCCGCGCCCCGGGTCCCTTCCTGGGGCGGGTCGGCCACGGCGAGCGCCTCCTTCAACTGGGCCACGGCCCAGACGTCGAACTTCGGGTCGCCCGACCCCTCCAGCACCTTGAGGTCCAGGAGCTTGCCGTCGCGCGCCTGCCGGACCTCCACGATGGCGGTGAGCGCGAGCACCGGCGCGGTGACGTCCACCATGTACATGTTCGCCGCGCGCCCGGCCTCCACGGCCGCCTGCATGCGGTTGCGCGTTTCGAGGCGCAGGTCGCGGGGCTCGGAGACCACGGGGCTGCCCGTCTTGCCGAACCGCTGGATGGCGTCGACCTGTTCGCGCTTCGCCCGCGAGGCGAGCAACTTCATGTCCAGCGCGGGAGGATCCACCAACTGCTTCGCGAAGCCCTTCTGGAGCTTCGCGAAGTACGGATGCACCACGCCACCGGAGGCCCGCGCCGTCGCGGCCGCGTCCTGGGCCCAGCCGTCCACGCGCTGCCGCGCCTCCTCCGCCTCCCGTGCCGCCAGCGCCTTCGGGTCGGGGACCTCCCCCGTGTTGCGCAGGGTCCGTCCCGTCGAAGGAGGCCCCTTGAGCAGCCCCCCCCCGAGCAGGCCTGGAGGCTCGAGGTCGGGCGGCGGGGAGGCGCGAGGAACATCCCGGGCCAACGGCGGGGAGGCAGGCTCCGACAGCCCTGGAGGTCGCTCCGCGTCCCGGGCAGGCGCCTCCCC
This sequence comes from Corallococcus terminator, assembly GCF_003611635.1. GTDB lineage: Bacteria > Myxococcota > Myxococcia > Myxococcales > Myxococcaceae > Corallococcus > Corallococcus terminator. The sequence continues at coordinate 3,145 of NZ_RAVZ01000019.1, forward strand.
AGGCGGTGACGGTCGCTGCGCGGAGGGGGCAGGCGCCTCTTCCGGCGCGGAGGGCCGCTCCGCGCGCTGGGGCGGCGCCTTGTCGGGCGTCGACGGCGCAGCGGGCCGCGGTCGCTCCACCCGACGGGGCGGCTTCTGGCTCGTGGGAGCAGGAGGCTGGGCGGAGGGAGGAGGCACCGGTCGCTCCTCTGGAGGCACGACCTCCCATTCGATGGGCTCCGCTACCGCCGGGCGCCGGGCCGCCGGGGGCGGGATGCGCGACAGCGCGGCGAACAGCGCCGCGTGCAGCAGCACCGACACCACGAGCAGCAGGAACATCTGGGAGCGCCGCGACACATGGAACAGCTTGCACCTCCCGGGCCCGACAGTGAAGCCGCGCGGGGCATGGGTGTGGGTGACACACCCCTCCCTGCCTGCTCCCGGGGAGGGGCCGGCTGCCCGGCCCCCGTGTTCCTTCCTACGGCGGCGCGGGCGTCTTGAACTCCGCGTTGAGCGCCCCGGTGAGGCGGATGCTCTTCATCACCGAGTCGTGCGTCAGGGCCCCCACCTGGTGGAAGGACATCAGCGCGTCGATGCCCAGCGCCTCGTAGCGCTTCAGCCGCGTGCGCACCTGGTCCTGGGTCCCGACGATGAGCGAGTCCTGCCCGCTCAGGACCTCCCAGACCTGTTCATCCGGCACGTTCTCACCGGACATGATGCGCCCCAGGATGCGCTGCGCCTGGGACTGCGGCGCGTTCGGGTTCTTGTTGCGCAGGTACTGGCCCGTCAGCCCGCCGCCCGCGGGGTCCTTCGCCAGCGCCTCCAGCTCCGCGGCGGTCTTGACGAAGGCGTCCTTCGCCTCGAAGAAGGTGAAGGAGCCGGCCGTGTACCAGGCTGCGGCCTTCGCGGCACCGTTCTCCATCGCCTCGCGCTCGCTGTCCGCGCAGTGGACGAAGGTGAAGAAGGCGACCTGGTTGTTGACGAACTCGCCCACCGGCTCACAGCGGGTGCGCTGCGCCTCGCGGTAGATGTGGATCATCTCCGCGACCTCCTCCGGCGAGGCCCAGAGCGTCACCCCCAGCGCCCCCACGCCGTTGCGTCCGGCCTGTTCGAACGAGGCGGGGCTGGAGCACGCCTGCCACAGCGGCGGGTGCGGCTTGCGGTACGGCTTCGGGATGACGGTGACGTTGTTGAGCTGGATGTCGGCGCTGTTCCAGGAGACCTTGTCCTGTGTCCACAGCTTCGGAAGCAGTTCGAAGGACTGCTGCATCTGCCCGCGCGTGGAGTCGGGTTCGATGTTGAAGGTACGCCACTCCGGGATGGTGCTGCGAGCGAGCCCCAGTTGGAAGCGACCGCCGCTCAGGTGGTCGATGAAGGCCGAGCGTTCCGCGATGCGGATGGGGTGGTTGAAGCGCGTCGGCGCCAGTGCCGACGAGTGCCCCACGTGGATGTTCTTCGTGCTCCCGGCGATGGCCGTGAGCATGATCTCCGGCGCCGAGCTGTAGCTGAACTCCACGGCGGCGTGGTGCTCCACCTGCCACCAGACGCCGTAGCCCATCTCGTCCGCCAACCGAGCCTGTTCCAGCGTCTCCTGGATCAACCGGTGCTCGTGGTCCGGACCGGTCCAGAGTTCCTTCGGGTGCTGCATCTCCGAAAAGATGTCGAGTCGCATGTCGTCCCCTCTTTCCGCCATGGAGGCGCGTCGCCCTCCAGGACGGAAAGGCCGCACCTCCATGAGGCAAATTCAGCTTAAGCTGTTTTTACTCAAAAAGGGAGGAGTGAAACACATGAGCACGGACACACTGGGAATGACGCATGGGTTCAACGCCCGGCGATGGTTGCTCACGGGGCTGACCCTGGCGGTGGCGGGCTGCGGCGTGGAGCGGGAAGACGAGACCGCCTCCCATGATGGCGCACAGCGGCAGGCGCTCACGACGTTGACGGCGACGGAGGACACCTACGTCCATGAATCCAACGTCACCTCCAATTACGGTTCGGCCACCTCGCTGTTCATCAAGAATGACGCGGGCGCGAGCCGGTATGCCTTCCTGAAGTTCAACCTGACTGGCATTGCGGGCGTCACCAGCGCCCGGCTGCGCATCCACGGAAGCGCATCCTCCAGCACGACGCTCCAGGCTTTCCAGACCGCGGATGGCTGGACGGAGTCCTCCCTCACCTGGAGCAACAAGCCCGCCGTGGGCACCCTGGTGGGCTCCGTGGCGCTCACGACGGCGAACGCGAACCATGAAATCGACGTCACGGCCTACGTGAACGCGCAGGCGGCCGGGGACGGCACGGTGTCCTTCGTGTTGCAGGAGACCGTCGGCAAATACACCACGCTGGTCAGCAGCGAGGGCAGCGCGAACGTGCCCCAGTTGGACGTCACCCCCAGCGGTGGCGGCACGGGAGACACGCAGCCCCCCACGGTGCCCGCGAACCTGACGGCCACCGCGACCTCCAGCAGTCAGATCAACCTGGGCTGGAGCGCCGCCTCCGACAACGTGGGCGTCACCGGCTATGCGCTCTACCGGAACAACGCGTTCCTGAAGAACGTCAGCGAGACCTCCACCAGCGACACCGGCCTCTCCGCGTCGACGACCTACAGCTACTCCGTCAGGGCGCAGGACGCGGCGGGCAATGCGTCCGCGAGCAGCGTCACCGTCACCGCGACGACCCTCGGCGGAGGCGGGACGACGTGCGCGAACGCCCTGGCCTCGACCGCCGCCATCCAGGCCGCGCTGAAGAGCGCCGCGCCCGGCGCCGTCCTGCTCCTCGCGCCGGGCACGTACACCGGCAACCGGTCCACCAGTGGCGACCCCGGTGGCCAGGGCCTGTTCTATTCGGGCCAGAGCGGCACGTCCGCCAACCCCATCGTCCTGAAGAGCTGTGATCCCGCCAACCCGGCCACCCTCACGGGGACCTCGGTCAAGGATGGCTCCTATGGATTTCACCTGACGGGCGACCACTGGCAGGTCCGCGACCTTCGCGTCACCACCGCGCAGAAGGGCATCATCATCGACAATGGCAATCACAACCTGCTGCACGGCGTGGAGGTCCACTCCGTCGGTGACGAGGCCGTCCACTTCCGGGATGGCAGCTCCTACAACACGCTCCAGGCCTCCCGCATCCACGGCACCGGCCTGTATCAGGCCAAATATGGTGAAGGGGCCTACGTCGGCTCCGACGTCAGCAACCCGTACGAGCACGTCGTCGTGGGCAACGTCATCCGGACCACGGAGTTCGCCGGGGGCATCACCGCGGAGCACATCGACATCAAGGAGGGCGCGGATGGCACGCTGGTGGAGGGCTGCACCTTCCAGGGCGCGGGCATCTCCGGCGAGAACAGCGCCGACAGCTTCGTGGACGTCAAGGGCGTCAACACCGTGGTGCGCAACAACCGGGGCTACCGCCAGGGCAATCCCAAGGTCCTGGATGCCTTCCAGGTCCGCACGCACGGCACCGGCTACGCGACGGGCGAAAACAACGCCTTCTCCGGCAACATCGTCGACCTGGACGACTCCCCGGGCTACGTCGTGTTCGCCACAAGCCAGGCCACGGGCACCACCGCCAGCGGCGATGTCCGCACGGGCGGCGGCAACCTCTACAGCAGCAACGTGAACGACTGACAGGGAGCTGAAACCGCCCCACGCCGTCCGGAGGGAAGGGCTTCCGGACGGCGGGAGTCATGCGATGCGGCGTGGAACCCATTGACCCAGCGGAAGGTGCCGGGGACCGAAGCCGCCTACGGATCCTCTGGCGACATCATGCACGTCCACGTGCCGTTGACGGTGCAGTAGCAGGCGCCCGTGGGCTGCCCGACCAGGCAACAGCCGCGCGTGGAGCCCGAGGGCGAGCACGCCCTGCCATTGAGGCTCTCGCACGCCGTGGCACGGTTGCAGAGCAGCGGCGGGCAGAACTGGGTCACGCCGTCACACTGCACGTGGGAACCGTCGACCGCGGAGCAACTGGAGCCCTGACAGGTGATCGTTCCAGAAGGACACGTCGCCGAACAGGTGAGGGCGCTCGACTGCTGCCCGATTTCCTCCTGCGCTTCGCCAGACTCCACACCGCCACAGGCCACCAGGCCCGTGATGACCAGCGCAGCGAAGATTCCCAGGCAATGCCTCATGATGTGTCTCTCTTTTGGAGGGGGATGGATGACGACAAGCGCAGTCTGCACCCGCCATTGCCAGGAAGTCCCTCAAAACTCGCACGCCCTCACCGTCTGGCGAGTTGAAGACAGACTTCACGCGTCTGGTCATCGAGCGGGAAGCAGCTTTCGATGCGCAGCTCGTCGAGCGTGACCTGCTGCGGCGCGGAGAACACGGTGACGGTCACCAGGAACGCGACGCGCAGCCCTTCCCGTGCGAGCTCCACGCGCACCAGGGGTTGGGGGTCCTGGGAGAAGTCCGGCTGCCGCCAGGCCTTCGGCACGCCCGGGTAGGCCAGCACCCGCTCCAGGGTGTCGTTGAGGCGGGCGTCACCGGTCAGCAGTCGCTCCCGGTGCAGCCGGAAGGTCATGCCCCGCGCCAGCGTCTCCCAGTCCACGACGAAGGGGCGCAGCAGGCGCGGGTCGAACAGCAGCGAGAACATGTCGGGGGTCGCCGGCATGGCCTGCGGTTCGGCGAGGAAGGCGCTGAACACGCGGGTCGCGGCCTCGTTGCTTCGAACAAGGGTGCCGTCGAGCGAGAGGGCGACGAGCGGAAAGGGCTCATGCTGGCGCATCATCTGCGCGATGGCGGCGTCGATTTCCGGGGCGAGGGCCTCGAGCGCGGGCTCGGCGAAGCGGGGTTCGTAGCCGGCGGCCACCAGCGCCTGATTCTGGGCCCGCAGCGGCGCGCCGAGCACCGACAGCAGGCGCAGCACCATTTCCTCTCCAGGGCGCGCGCGGTTCGACTCCAGGTAGCTGATGTGCCGCGCCGAGACATCCGTCTCCAGCGAAAGCTCCAACTGCGAGAGGCCGCGCCGCTGGCGCCAGTACCGCAACAGCGCGGGGAAGAGCTGGCCGGTCATCGCACGAGCATAGCGGACGGCTCCGCGGGCGCGATGACCTGGGGAGGTCATTGAGCGGCCCCCGTGCCTCAAGCACCGTGGCGTCATGACACGAACGACGTGGTTCACGGTGACGGGATGCATCGCCCTGGGAGTGGGACTCTTCGCGACGCTGCTGCCGGACCTGCTGCTCGAAGCAAAAGGCGTCGCGGCCGGACCCGCGACGCGCATCTGGGTGCGCGAGGTGGGGGTGCTGTTGCTGTGCCTCGCGGTGATGGCCTTCCTCGTCCGGAACCATCCCGACTCACCGACGATGCGGGCACTGCTTGTGGGCAACGGCCTCGTGCACGTGGGCCTGTTCCCCATCGAAATCGTCGCGTGGCACGAGGGCGTCATCTCCCGGCTGTCGGGCATCGTCCCCAACTCGGCGGTGCACGTCGTGCTGGCGGCGGGCTTCTTCTGGTTCGCGCGCCAGCCCTCAGGAACAACCTCGCGTGGGGCCGCACCCGGACAGGCCCTGGGATGACCGACCGACCCTGGGCTCGGGTCCCTCAGCCGGAGAACGCGGCGGCGCCCGCTTCGGCGACCTGCTGGTCCTGTTCGACGGAGCCCGCGCTCACGCCAATGGCTCCCACGAATTCGCCCTGCTCGTCCGTGAGCGGGATGCCGCCCGCGAAGGACACCAGTCCCCCGCTGTTGCGCTCGATGCCGAAGAGCGGTGCTCCCGGCTGGGTCAGCGGCCCCAACAGGCGGGTCTGGAGTTTCAGCGAGATGGCCGTGTAGGCCTTGCGCTGGGAGATGTCGACGCTCGCGAAGATGGAGCCGTCCATCCGCGCGAAGGCCACCAGGTGGCCGCCCGCATCCACCACGGCGATGTTCATGGGGTGGCCAATCTTCTGGGCCTCCCGCTTGGCCGCATCCAGCATCTTCTCCGCGGCCGCCAGCGTCAGCTTCCTGCTCATGGTGCATTCTCCTTGAGGGACTTCCGGGATGCGGCACGCCGCGACAACGGCGTGCCCAACGGCATGACCTTGACCAGCCGCGCGGCGTCCTGGCCCAGCAGCCGCAACATGGAGGCGCTGGCGTCGGTGACGTGCAGGACGGGCGCATCCACGGCAAGCTGGCTGAAGTGGACGCAAGCCTCGGTGCCCGCCACCGCGACGCCCACCAGCAGGCGTGAGCGCGCCGCCGCCTCATGCGCGGCGGCGAGGAGCGGCGCGTCCGTCGGTTCGCACTCGAAGGGCACGCCCTCCTCCTCCAGGCCCGCGCAGACCTCGCGCAGGGCCACCAGCGCGTCCCGGCGGTACACCACGCGGACCGTGGGCCTTTGCGAAGTCTTGTCCCGCCGCTCATCCCTCACGGGACTGCTCCGCGTGGGCGGCGACGAGCCCCGTCGCCACGGCGTTGCGAGGCCCCTCGGTGCCCCGGACGTTGCCCGTCCCGCAGACGATGCCGTACTCGGCGGTCGCCTCCGCGATGAGCTCCGGGATCTCGAAGTCCAACGAAGAGCCGCCCAGCAGCACCACGAAGTCCAACCGCCGCAGGTTGCCCCCCGGCGCGACCTGCTCCAGGGCCCGGAGCGCGTTCACCACGAACACGCGCCGCTTCGCGTCCCGGCGAATCTGACGGATCTTCTCCAGCGGGTGGCGGCACGGCACGGGCGCCAGCACGCCGTGCTCCTTCAGGGCCACGACGCGCGCGAAGGTCTCCGCGGGCAGGGGAGAATCGAAGAACGACACCTGGCCGTTCTCCAGCCGCAACTGGAAGAGGCTCTCCACCTTGGCCAGCGGGTAGCGTTTGACGTTCTCCGCCGTCTCCTCGTCCTCCAATCCCAGCTCGGAGGCGATGAGCCGCGTCACCAGATCCCCGGCGCCGGAGACATGCGTGGTGCGCACCTCGCCCTGGGCGTTGATCAACGCCGCGTCGGTGGAGCCGCCGCCCAGGTCCAGCACCGCCACCGGACGCTCCGTGCCGGGCGTGGTCAGCGCGCCCTTCAAGGCCATGTCCGCCTCCACACCGCCCACCCGCACGTCACAGCCCAGCTCCCGCGTGAGCGCCTCCGCCAGCCGCGCCATCGCGCCGTGGCGGGTGCGCACCATCGCGGCCAGGGCCACCGCGCTCTCCAAGGCGAACTCCCCCGCGAGCCCGCCCCGGACCTCCCGGGGCACGAAGGTGTCCACCGCGAGCACGTCCCGGATGTGGACCGTCTCCGGCGGGTCTCCGGTCAGCTCCGCCATGGTGTCGCGCACGCGGGCCAGCATGCCGCCCACGTTCGTCCCCGGCGCTCCCACCGCGTCCTGGAGTGGCTGCACCCGCCGCAGCAGGCGCATGATGGCCTCCGCGCCCTCCGTGACATCAATCGTCTGCCGCGTGCGCTCGCCGATGAGCTCCAACGAGCCCGCCGGGATGCGCCGGTCCGTGATGTCACCCGCGGGCGTGCGGATGACCACCGCGGAGCGGCTGCCCACCAGCGCGCGGGAGATGGGCGCCGCGAGCCGCGTCTCCTCCGCGCTCAAGCCGAAGAGGGTGGCGAGGCCATAGGGATTGGACAGCTCACGGATGGTGTGTCCCGGCGGCGCGACCTCCACCGCCGCCTGCATGCCCAGGGGCACCCGGTCGATGAGCGCAATCTCATCCACGATGGGGATGGGCTGCCCCAGCCGGTTGCCGATGAGGCGCGCATCGTCCCGCTGCACCATCGCGCCGCGCACGACGACCCCGCGCGCGCGGGCGGCTTCGAGCCCCCTCGCGGCGTCCTCGTAGTCCACGTCCCCGGGAATCACGACGATGACCGGAGCGGGGTCCGCCCGCTCACCCAGCGCGCTGAACGGCACCGTGACGCCCACGCCCAGACCCAGGCCCCCGGGCGTGGCCGGGTCATGGCCAATCATCGTGGACTCGGTGATGACCGTCTCGGTGAGCGTCTCCATGGCCATGCCGCTGATGACGGGTGTGGCCTCGTTGAGCAGCACCGTGTCCAGCGCCGACAGGGGACGGCCGGCACGGGCCAGCGCGCCGGTGACGGCCTCCAGCACGCCCTGGACGTTGCGGGTCGTGCCCTTGATGCCGCTGGTGCGCGCGATGCCTCCGCCCAGGTAGCGCACCCCCTGCCCGTCCACCTCCGCGATGCACGCCTCGGTGGTCGAGTTGCCGATGTCGACGCCCGCGACCAGCCGCGCGGCCGGGGCCTCCGATTCCTTCAGGGAACCCATCGGCGTCAGCCGAAGGAGACCGCGAGCTCGATGGGGGCGCGGCGGGCCTCGATGAACTCCGTCTCCTTGAGCTGGAGCACGGCCGCCTTGGCCTGGTAGCGCGGCCGGGCCATGAAGTCGTTGCGCACCGGCACGGGCTCCGGCGCGTCTCCCTTCGCGTAGCGCGCGGCGTTGCGACCAATCTTGCGGAAGGTCTCCAGGTCGAGCAGCGGCGCCTGGGGGAACAGCTCCAGGCTGGACAGGCGCGGCAGGTCCCGCTGGTGGATCATCGTCGTGCCCCGGGCGAGCAATCCCACGGAGATGCCCGAACCGCTCAGGCGCGCGCCCGAGTGCGCGATGAAGGCCAGGTCCGCGCTCGACAGCACCCGCACCACGCGCGCCGACACGCCCTCCTCCTCGATGCCCGCGAGGACCGTCCGGAGCACCTCCGCCAACGGCACGTCCACGATGGTCCGGGTGAAGAAGCGTGCGAAGGCTGGCGACACCGCCACCACCACCTCGTCGCTCCGGGTCCCCGGCGTCGCCGGGCCTCGCTCGTCCAGCGTGAGGACGCGGCCGCCGGTGCCCACCGCCGGGCCCTGGCCCCCGCCCGTCGTCTCCGGGTTGTTGGCGTTGGTCGTGTAGCGCAGCCGCTTCAATTCCTCCCAGCGAGCGCCCGTCGGGCGGAAGCCCGTCCCCGGGCCCGCGTAGTCATTGGGGTCGTTCACCGCGCTCAGGGGCTCACCGTGCGCGTCCATGATGGCGGCGGTGTGCAGCAGGTCCCCGGTGACGCGCTGGCGCAGCATGTTGAACACGGCCTCCGCCACGTCCCGGAAGCCCTGCGCCTCCAGCGCCTTCACGACATCCAGGCCGGTGATGCCCCGCTCGGTCATGGACTGCGCCGCCTTCAAATCCTCCACCACCTTGCGCAGCGGCAGGTCCTCGCTGCCGTGCGCGTAGGTGACGGCCTCCACCTCCGCGTCGGTGATGGGCGGGAAGCCGAAGGACTCGAACACCGCCTGGAGGGCGCGCGCGGCCTTCTCCCGCACGGCGAGGATCTCCTCCTCCGGCACGTGCCGCAGGCCTCCGTCCACCTTCAGGTCGCGCTGGAGCACGTTCCAGTCGTCGTAGTCGGTGGCATCGAAGTTGGAGCCCGCGAACATGTTGTCCGAATTGGGCACGCTGGAGTAGCCGGAGCAGACGAAGTCGGTGCCCGGCAGAAGCTGCATGAGCCCGCGCGCCGTCCGCCGCATGTCCGAGTGCGAGAAGCTCTGGTCGTTGCCAGACGCGCACTCCAGGTCCAGCGTGCTGGCCACCAGGTTCTCCGCGAGCACCGCGCGGATGCCGGAGGGCACGGCGCCGGGCACGCCAATGCAACTGATGGAGCCGTTCTGGAGCCCCTGCACCCCCGCGCCCTTGGCGATGAGGATGCAGCGGATCTCCAGGTACAGCATGGAGCGTCCCTCCGCGTTGCCCATCTGCACCTCCGAACCCGTGCCGGAGGTAAAGCGCATCTTGATGCCGCGCGAGGCATACGCGGAGGCGAGGAAGGCCTTGGACCAGGGCGTGTCGTCCCCGTCCACGAACACCTTCTCCGTGCCGTACACGGAGATGGTCTCCGCGTAGGTCGTCAGGCCCTTCATGCCCAGCTCCAGCTCCGTGGCCTCTTCCAGCGCGCACTGCGTGAGCACGCCCGGGCGGCCCGTCTGGGCGCCAATCAGCAGCCCCAGCGCGGCGAGCGGCGCATAGCGGACGATGCCCAGCGTGGTCTCCAGTTCGGAGAAGCCGCGCAGCGCGCCCTCCGCCGCGTCGGCCGCGATCTGCAAGGGGTTGTCGCGACCGCTGGTGGCGTGCGCCTGGTTGGACGTCGTGCGGCGGGCGCGCATCTTCTGCATGCCCATCATCATCTCGACGACGTTCATCGTCTTCATCACGTCCAGGAGCCGGGCGGGCGTGAGACCCCGGGCCAGCGCGACGACCTCCGCGCGTGGCACGCGCGCGTCCACGATGCGGCGGGCCACCTCGTCCGGAGGCACCGCCATGGACTGCTCCGCCGTGGCGACGTCGATGGCGTGGTCGGCGATGAACTGGTCGATGAAGTCGAACTCCGCGCGCAGCCGGCCATCCATCTCCACGACGACGCCGCTCTCCACCCGGATGCTGGGGCGGGGGTCTCCGTCGCTCTCCATCGCGACCAGACCGACCTCGGGCCACTCGTCCACGAAGCCGTCGCGGTTGACTGGCCGTGCCTCCAGGAGCTGTGTGCGAAGGGACTTCCGCTTCGTGCGCCCCGGTGCTGACTCGGTGTGGCTGGGCCCGTTCGCCATCGGTGGTCTCCTCCTGGAGGGGTGTCGTGGGATGTCTACATGCGTGGGTTCAGAGGATCCGGCGGAAGGTCATCCGTGCGAATCGCTCAGGATGCCGCGCCGCTTGTAGACGCTGGCGGCTTCGCGGACGAGCGCCGCGCTGCTCTTCGCCCCGTACTGCTCCTCCAGCTCCTTCGCGATGGCCAGCAGCTCATCACACGTGGAGGCCCCGGGACGCAGGGCGTTGTAGATTTGAAGGATGCGCTCGTCGGAGACGGCGGTCAGCTCGCCCGCCCTGCGGAAGTTGCCCGCGAGCTGGGTGCGCCCCACCGACTCCGCGATGCCTGCTTGAAGCTGAAGGGTCTCCGCGGTGATGCGCAGATCCTCCGCGGTCACCCGGCCATCGAGCACCGCCTGGAAGGTCATCGCCTCCAGGGTCTTGCCAGTGGGTGTGTGCAGCCGTTCAGGGTGATGTTTGCCCAGCGGATAGCTCAAGGGCTTGGAGGGTCGCTGCGCATCGCGGCTCATGGGCATCGCTCCTTGGAGAAGGTGTCCCTATTGGGAGGCGGAAGGCACCGCATGGAATTCGTCACGCGCCGCGCTATTCCTGGCGCCGCACGCGCTTTTCTTCCAGAACCCGATGGAACGACCAAGGATGGCAGGGGCCCGCCTTCTTGCTGGCCGTTGCCCTGCTCGGAGCCTCCTGGATGTTCCTGTCGTCACTGCTGTCTGTGTTCACTGGTGCATGGATGCTCGCGGCGGTGCCGTTCACCGTCACGGTGAAGTCCGCGGGCTACTCCGCCCGCTCCGATGGAGAGACGGTCACCGTCACCCAGGTGGTCAAGAAGGGCAGCGCCGACAAGGCGGGGCTCAAGACCGGGATGACGCTGCTGCGCATCTCCATGCCCGTGCGGAGCTTCACCTCCCACACGCCCCTGCCCCTGCTCAACGAAGCCGACCTGCTGGACGCGTTGACGCCCCAGCCTGGGGAGTACCTGGAGTTGAGGGTGGCCTCGAAGGGTCCGAAGAAGAAGGGCCCGGGCTCCGTCCTGATCCAGAGTCGGGAGCCGGTCCCCGACAATCCCTTTCCTGTCATGCCCCTCTCAAAGGAGCAGTTGGAACGGCTGAGCGCGCAGCAGATGGGCCTCTATTTCGCGCGGCTCGCACAGTCCACCAACGAAGCGATGAGCGGGCCGGTCTTCAGGGTCTCGCAGAAGACGACTGCCTATGTCGCGAAGGAGCGGCTCGAAGGGGTGGAGGGAGGCGGCTACACGCCCCTCCAGGTCCATCCGCGCCTCATCCTGGAACTCGACTGCGGCGGCCCCCTGGAGAAGGTGGAACTGCGCGGCGACGCCGGGTTCCAGGCCCGCACGCTGCGGCCTGACGCCGCGAACAGCACGGCGGCGCGCTTCGTCGTGGACCCTCCACTCTGGACCTCCGAGGACGTGGTCCAGGGCTGCGCCAGTGCCCGGACGACCCACATGCGCACCCTGCACGGCAGCCTGTCCTGCCAGGGCAGACCCGTGATGGAGCGCGACATCCCCGTGACGCTGACGGTGAGCTGCGATGAGTCCATCCCCCAGCGCGTCGCCTCCGCCCGGGACCTGCTGAGCCTGGAAGAGCCCTGGGACATCCTCGTGGGGGACACCGCGCCCCTGAATGTCGCGGTGTACCTCGACAGGCTCATCCCCAGGCCCACCGAGGTGGCCCTGGTGGAACTGGATGAGGGCGGCAAGGCGGTCCAACGCCACGCCACGCTCGAACTTCCGCAAGAGCTCCAGGCGCAGAAGCTCCAGGTCTCGCTCGACACGACGAGGGCTCGCACCGCGCGGCTGGCCGTCAAGGTGCGCTTCGCCGACGGGGGCATCTGGATGAGCGAACCGCAGAAGCGCCTCATCCGCTCCAAGGAACAGGTGGAAGCCAACGCGAAGCTGGAGCCCCTCGCGGAGCGCCTGGGCGAGAAGTTCAAGGACCCCTGTGCCGACCTGGCCGCCACGAATGCGTGGCTCAACGAGCAGCCCGACCTCATCTTCGCCTCGGACGATGCCACGCAGCCCTACTTCTTCTACAGCGTGGCGGGCACCCACGGGACCGTCAAGGTTGCCTGTCCCCGCTGAGTCTCGTAGGAAAGTGCCTCGGGGTACTGGGACGTCGTGCCCTGGGGGCAGCACATGAGTGGTGAAGGCACACAGCCGGTGGCGGCCGCGCTGATCAAGATGATGGATTTCCGAGTGGGCCGCGTGCTGCTTTGGACCGTGGCCGTGCTGCTCGGATTGTTGGGACTCGTGCCGGGACCGGCCAGCGGAGACGTCCTTCGCGTCGCCGCCCTGCTCGGGGTCCTCGCCGCGGCGGGAAGCTTCAAGGCGTGGAAGGACGAAGGCGGGCGCTTCGCCCCCCGCTTCGGACTGCTGCCCCGGCTGGCCTTCGGGGCCGTGCTGTTCGGTGCCGCCGCGCTGCTGGTGTGGTGGCGCCGCCGCCGCGATCCGAAGTCCACCGCGGTGCCGCTGTCCCCGCCCTCCGCTGAAGAGGTGGACCGGTGGGCCGCCGCCGAGCTGGCCCAGGAGCAGGCGCGATGAGCACCGCCCTCGTGGAAGTGAAGGAGGAAGCCCCTCCGGTCCCCCAGCGCGAACGCATGGCGGGGATGGCCCGGGCAGGGCTGCGGCTGCTCGTGAGCGTGGTGCCTTCACTGGTGGGCTCCGGCTTCTGGGGCGCGCTGAAGGGCTTCTTCCTCTTCGGCACCTTCGGCCTGGTGATGGCCGGCGTCTTCGTGCTGGTGCCCCGACTGTCCGGCGCGGCGCCCACGCCCCTGTGGCTGGAAGTGCTGAGCTTCGTGCTCACGCCGCTCGCCCTGGCCCTCTCTGGGGGCTACGTGCTGATGGTCCACGGCGTCAGCGCCCGGCTCGCCCACGAGGTGCTGGAGCGCGGGTTGATGCGCTACGCCTACGCCGTCATCAAGCCCGCGACGCTCCAGGCCGCCCGGCGCCTGCGAGGTGCCGGGACCACCAGCCGCGCGGAGCTCACCCGCGCCATCGAGCAGTCCGTGGCGGAGCAGTTGAAGGAAGTGCCAACGGAGGAGCCGGATGCACCGCCCTCCCGCACCGAACGACTGGAGCGCTTCCTCATGGAGCAGTCCCGCCGCGTCCTGGGCCTCATCGCCCTGCGCGCGGTGGTGACGTCGCCGGACGTCCCTTCCGCGGTGCGGGAGCTGGAGACGCTGGCCATCGACCGGCTGGAGGGCGCGCTGGTGGAGACGCTGGAGGACATGTTCTTCGTCCAGAAGCTGCTCGCGTTCGGAGCGGGCGTGCTCGTCGCCGCCGTGCCCACGTTCATCCTCCTCGCGCTGTCCCGCTGAAGCCAGCGGGGCCTGGCGTCAGGGCCCCGGAGTCCGGCTGAAGTCCCAACGCGTGATGAGCTGCTTGCGCGGCACCACCGCCGCGAGCGCCAGCGGGGCCCGCGTCCAGAGCAGGTTCTCCCCATCCTCCACCGTGCCCAGTGCATGGGGCGGCCCCGGCGTCCCCATCACCTGCTGGGCGTAGAGGCGGGAGGGCCCCGGCTCCGTCTGGAGATAGGTGAGCCAGCCACCCTCGGGGGAGAACTCGCCCAGTTCCACCCGCTCCAGGGGCGACAGCTTCACGAGCGGTGTCAGCGTCGCTTCCTGAGCGTCCCAGGTGGCCCTCCAGACGCCGCTCACATCCCGGTCCTTGTCCTTGTCCGAGGAAGGCAGTCCCGCGACGGTGAAGACCGCCAGCGGCTGGGTGGGATGCAGCCGAAGTTCGTCCAGGCGCAGGCCGCCGGAGCCCGCCAGAAGGACGGCCAGTGCGCGCGCCAGCGGATGGTCCAGGGGCCCGTCCAGCGCGGGGCCGTGCACCTGCACCTCGTTGTCCTTGCGCAGGACGAGCACGCCCGCGCCCGCGTCCCAGATGAAGCCGCCGTCGTTGCCCATCTCCCGCTCACCCACGGTCTTCGCCTTGGGCCCGCTCAGGTCCAGCACGCGCAGTCGGAAGTCCACGTTCCCGGTGCTCAGGTAGTTCTTCAGGTCCCGTATCAGCACGGCGATGCGGCGCGGCTCCACCGACAGCCACCGCGCGCCCACCGGAGATTCATCCATCCTCCTGGCGGCCATGTGCATCTGGTGGCGCTGCTGCGTCAGGTCGTAGACGACCAGCAGCCGCGACTGCAGGTAGGCGCAGGCGTCGGGAATTACCGCGGGCGAAATGGCCTGGAGGTCTCCGCCAGACACCTGCGGCAGGTAGCCCTTGTCCACCCGGGACGTCTGGGCGGAGTCCGCGCCCAGGGTCAGCATGCGCAGCGTTTCGTCGAAGAGGATGACGGCCGCGGCGCCGGGCCGGGGCGTGGGCATCACCAACGCCAGTTGCTCCGCCGTCACCGGCAGCGGGTAGCTCCGGGCTGCCGAAGCAAAGGGCAGGCTCTGGCTCAGTGTGAAGGGCACGGGAGGCATTCAGGCTCCAGGATGGCGTGTCACGACGTGGGCACCACGTTCACGAAGCGGACCTGATCCTCGTAGAGCAGCCCCTTGTCCTCTCCGGGAGCGTTCTCCACCTTCTCCAGCACCGCCGCCAGGTTCTTGAGGATGGGATGGTTGCGCATCATCCGCTCCTGCGTCCTGGCGAAGTGCTTCTTCTTCTCCTTCTCGGTCAGCGCCTTGGTCTCCACGAAGGCCTCAATGCCTTTCTTGAGGTTGTCCGCGATGACGGGCAGCCCGTAGAAGCGCATCGGGTTCACCACCGCGAACTGGTAGAAGAGGTTGATCTTCCGGGGCAGGTTGAGCCGCTCTTCGACGAGCGCCAGGCCCTTGATGGTCTCCTCGTACCACTTCGAGTATTTCTTCTTGGACGCGAGGATCATGTACCAGTCGGTACCGAACATGATCCGCGTCAGCATGTGCTTCTGCTTGCAGACCTTGGCCAGACCCTCCCACATCAAGGGCAACTGTCCCTCGCGCTCCATCTTCTTGTTGGCCTGCGCCTCCTTCTTCGAGCGCTCCGGAGACGGCATCAGCGGCTCCAGCAGGGGCAGGTACGACAGGTCCGTGTGGAAGTTGTCGTACTTCTCGCAGAGCTCGATGATGGACGTCACCCAGTTCTTCTCGTAGGGCACGTCGTCCTCGTCGAAGCACTTGCCGTTCTCATCCTTCAGGTAGTGCCACCACAGGCACCGGTCCGAGGCGAAGTGTGCCAGGCACAGCTTGAGCTTGTCGTGGCGCTCCAGCAGCGGCCGCCACGCCTCCGGGTGCAGGTGCTTCTCCTTGAAGTACTTCAGGCGCAGGGGCGGATCCTGGAGCATCTTCTGCGTGTCGCCTCCGGCGCGTGCGAGCCGCGCCGGCATGTCCTCGTGCATGCGGACGACGCGCGCGGCCTTCTCATAGGCCTCGCCTGTCTCATCCATCGCGGCCCGTGCGTCGTTGTATTCGCCGTAGGCCTTCCAGTATTCGGGATCGGTCGGCAGCATGGAGATGGCCGACAGATCAGGCGCGAGCGTCCCGTACTGATTGTACAGATGAGGGTCCAGCGGCAGGCTGTGCTCGGCGCAGTAGTCCTCGAAGGTCTTCTCCTTCTGGGAGAACGTCTCCTTCGCGTCCAGGTAGGTGTCGCGCTTCTTGCGCGCGTCCGAGTAGGCGTCCTTGTCCGCCTGACTGAGCGCACCCGCCGCGGCGGGATCCAGCTCGATGTAGAGCTTGCGGTCGTGCGTGAAGTGACCGCTCGGGGTGCAGTGGGTCATGATGGGCACGCCCTCGCCCGCGCACTTCGCGAAGAACTCCGCCAGGGCCGGCACGTTTGGATCCGTGGGCTGGTAGGCCTGTGACGTGTACATCTTGAAGCCCGCGAACATGCCCGCCTGCGACTTCGTGGCCAGCTCCGCGAAGGGTTTGTTCCAGTCAGGAGAGAGTGAAGCCTCCGGGAAGGCCTTCTCCTTGCCCGTCCACTGCGAGTAGCGGCGCGGCTCGTAGTGATACATGGGGATGAGCCGGAACGGGTGCTCGGCGCACGCCGTCTTCGTGGCCAGGACCTGCGCGTTCCATGGCTCGAAGATGCCCCACTCCGCAGGGTGGGCGGCGCCCAGGTCGGGCCGCTCGTTGACGTCCCCCGTGAGGCGGGTGCTGAAGGTGTAGTAGGAATCTCCGCCGTCGGGAGGCTCCACCTCCGTGTAGACGCTCTGGCCCTTGTAGCCATCCAGATGGCACAGGTCCATGTCCATGGTCAGCACGATGGACATGCCCAGGAAGGACGGCTCGCAGTCGCGCAGGTGCTTCGTCGCGTCGGACTTGCGGAACACGGAGAACACGCTGTCGTTCTGGTCGACGGTGTCCACGCCGATCTGCAACGTCTTGCGCGGAGACCAGCCCAGGAAGGGTTGGAACCACCGGACGATGAGCAGGCTGCCCACGCCGTTGAGGAACTTGCGCGAGCTGGCCGGCGACAGGATGCCGCCCACGCGGGGCTCCAACTGCGTGTAGTACGCCACCGGGAACGGCGTGCAGTTGCCGCTCATGATGTGCATGTGCGCGTCGATGACGACGGGCGGCAGCGGCAGCTTTTCCGTCGCGAGCAGCGCGGCGCTGGAGCCTCCGGGCAGTTCGATGAAGGCATCCGGGATGGTGACGCTGTCCCCGGGCTTGATTTCATTGGGCCCGCGCTTGCCCCTCAGTGATTCGTTGGACTTGTGCTCGTAGATGTTCTTCCAGTCACTGAAGCCAAACAGCGAGGCGAGGCCCTGGGGCGTGTCGCCATCCTGGACGGTGTAGTTCTTCATGGTGTCCTCGGGTGCGCTTCAGCTCTTGGAGATTCCCGCATCCAGGTCGGGGAAGGAGATGCGAACCGGGCCGGGCGGGATGTCCTTCAACTTCGCCTTGCCGCTGCCATCCAGCATGCCCTTCTGCACGGTGCCATCCGGCAGCTCCGCCTCGAAGGCCACGTTGGAGAGCGCCTTGCCGTCCGGCCCCTTGAGCTGGAGGTCCATGGGCGCGGGCTTCTCCTGCGTCAGCTTCTGGATGTCCTTGAGCTTCGCCTTCTTGTCCTTGAGCGAGCCGGAGCCATCCATCTTCACCTTCGCGCCCTTGAACTTCACCTCGGAGCCGTCGACGGTGAGCGTCTTCGCGAAGAGCTTCACCGCGCCGGACTTCTCCATGTCGAGGATGAGGTGGTCGCCCACCATCAGCGAGAAGCGGTCCGCCTTCAGCCCGAACGTCTTCGCGAGCCACGCGGTCGCCTCCTCCACCTTCACCTGGGAGTCGGCCCCGGCCTCTTCGCCCAGGTCCTTGCCCACCGTCACCGTCAGTTGCTTCTTCGCCTCGGTGACGAAGTCCCCGCCCACCTTGCGCGAGCTGTTGCCGCCCACGGACTCCTGCCGCGTGCCCAGGACGTACTCGGTGGAAGCGCCGCCAATCTGGAGCGAGCGCAGTCCTCCCGTGGCCTCGTTGTACGCGAGCGCCACGTTGACCAGTGAAGCCCCACCGATGGTCTGGGCCCGCGCGGCGCCCACATCCATCGTCGCGGCCTGCGTGATGAAGACCGTCGACTTGCCGCCGACCGTCACCACCTGGTTGCCTTCCACCGACTCGTCGTGGCTGCCCTGCGTGGTGCTGGTCCGGTCCTTGTGCACCTGGAGCGTCTGGTTTCCTTCGACGCCGCCGACGTCGTCCTTCTTGACGAAGAGGAACTGGTTGCCCTCCACCGTGCGCGCCCGGTCCTTCTTCACGAGCAGGTCCTCGAACGCCCGGACCTCCTGATCCTTGTCGTTCTCCGTGACGAGGTCCTGGTCCTTCTGCGCGTGGTGGAAGACCTCCTCCTGGCCCTTGGCGTCCTCGAAGCGCAGCTCGTTGAAGCCGTCGCTGCCCTTGCTGGAGGCGCTCTTGTGGGTGCTCTTCGTCTTCTCATCCGGCAGCGCGTAGGGCGTCGCGTTGGCGCCGTTGTAGACGGAGCCCGCGACCAGCGGCCGGTCGGGGTCGCCTTCCAGGAAGCGCACCACCACCTCCTGCCCGATGCGCGGCAGGACGAGCGCCCCCCACGCGGGGCCGCCCAGCGCCTGGCAGGTGCGCACCCAGCAGGACGCCTTCTCATCCCGCTGGCCGTCGCGGTCCCAGTGGAACTGGACCTTGATGCGACCGTGCGCGTCGGTGTGGATCTCCTCGCCGGCCGGGCCCACCACCTGCGCCGTCTGAAGGCCGGAGATGCGGTGCCGGGGCGTGAGCCTGCGCGGACGGAAGGGCACGTTGGCGGGCATCACCTGGAACTGGTTGCGGTACAGGCCTCCCAGCGCCTCGCGGCCACCGTGGGTCTCCGGCTGACCGCCATGGTGCCGCACCGTCACCACGACGTAGCGGCCCTCGTGCGTGCCGTCGTCCTCCACCTGCAACAGGTGCCCGGAGGTGAGGCGGGGGCAGATGCCCTCCCCTTCGAGCGTCAGCGACGCCTGGGTGGCCTCCTGGACGCGCACCTTCGCCGCCGCCTTGCCCGTGCCCGCGGCCACGTAGCCGCCGGGGTAGTCGTACACCTCCAGCGCCTCCATCCCCTCGGAGGACTTCGACTTGCCGGACACGTCCAGCGAGGGCTTCTCGAAGTCGAAGTCCTTCAGGTGCACCGCGCCGGGGCGGAGCCTGCGCACGCGCCGCAGGTCCGTCAGGTATTCGCCCGTCTCCACCCGGCCGTCCTCGTCACGCAGGGGCAGCGCCGCGCCACCGGGCGGTGCCTCATGGACGCTGGGGGCATCCCCGAGCACCAGGACGTGCCCCTCTTCGGAGTGTTCGAAGAAGTAGAAGATGCCCTCCCACTCCATCAGGCGACTGAGGAAGTCGAAATCCGTCTCACGGTACTGGGTGCAGTACTCGCGCGGAGCGTGGCTTTCGTGAAGGCTGACGCGCACCTCCACCTTCGCGGCGGTGAGGACGTCCTTGAGGATGTCCGGCACGGACTGGCCCTGGAAGATGCGGCTGCGCCTCACCTGCGTGAGGCGCCACAGCGCGGGCACGATGCGAGCGCGGTAGCGCCAGCGGCCATCGCGCAGGCCCAGCGACTCCACCGTGCGCACCATGCCGTGCACATGGCGCGGCGTCCCACCGGGCTGGGCCACCGTCAACAGCGCTTCGGCTCCCACCAGGGGCGCGGTGTCCAGGGATTCGGGCGCCAGGGGCGCGAAGTCCACGCTGAAGTCGAAGAGGCGGCTCAGGCCCTCCTCACCCTGCAATCGCTCGACGACCAGTGATTCGGCCTCGAGGGCTCCCACCCGCAGGGTGAAGGCAGGTGATTTGGCGTTGGGCATGGACTTCCCCCGTCAGTGCAAGGCCTGCGACTGAAAGGGCTACCATACCAGGAGTGTGCAAGCCTTGCACCGCGAGGCCGTCAAAAGGCCGGTGCTCCCAAGGGTGGGAGATTGGGGTCGAATGTGGAGGGGTTCGGCGCGCGAGCCGGCCGCTACCCTCCGAGCCGCGCCGCCAGTTCGAGCCGGGCCGCGACGGCCAGCGCATCCGCCCGGTTGTTCTCCACGTCATCCGAGTGGCCCCGCACCCAGTGCCAGGACACCTCATGGCCACGCACGGCCTCCAGCAGTTCGCGCCAGAGGTCCGCGTTGGACACGGCCTTCTTGTCCGACGTGCGCCAGCCGTTGCCCTGCCACTTGTCCAGCCACTTCGCCTCGAAGGCGTTGCACACGTACTTGGAGTCGGTGAACACCTGGACGCGGCACGGCATCTTCAGGGCCTTGAGCGCCACGAGCGCCGCGGTCAGCTCCATCCGGTTGTTGGTGGAGTCCGCCTCCGAGCCCTGGAGCTCCTTGCGGTAGGACTGCCGCTCCGGGGCGATGAGGATGGCCCCCCAGCCGCCCAGGCCGGGGTTCGGCGAACAGGCGCCGTCGCAGTAGATGTGGACGAGGGGGAGCGACATCGAACGCGCACCCTACCCCGCCGCTCAGGGGATGACGATGCGCGAGTGCAGGCTCCGGCCGTCATAGGCCGCGGCGCCGCAGCGCGGATGCGCCCAGTCCCCATTCACCGCCGAGCAGACGCGGAAGGCCTGGATGTTGGAAGCGGGCACGTTGATGCCCGGCGTGTCACAGCGTCCCTGGTAGGTCCAGGCCAGGCTCTTGTTGACGGCCGCCACCCCGATACAGGGGCCAATCCACGCGCCGGTGTCCCGCCGCTGCACGTCGATGGAGTACTGGGCGTTCGTCTGCGTCTCGCTCCACTCCAGGTCCACAAACGGCGTGAAGCCCCCGGGCAGCTCCAGGGAGACGTCGTCGGAGATGCCGTCATACGCCTTCTCCACGAAGGCGCCCCAGGCGCCGTTGATGGCATAGAAGATGCGGAAGGCCGCGATCTCCCCCTTCGTCACCACGCGGTCCCCCGCGCTGCGGCACACGCCGTCGAAGACGGTCTTGTTGGACTGGCCCAGGAGCGCCACGGAGCTGCACGGTCCAATCACCGACCCATCGCGCAGGACGACGTCCAGCGAGTAGCTGTAGCCATTGAGCTTGTTCCAGCGGACGCTCACCTGGTTGAGGGAGGTCATCGCACCGTCGGGCTTGAAGCCGACGCGCTGCTTGTAGGTGCTGCGCGAGGTGAGGTTGCCCGCGGTGTCGAAGGCCCCGACATGGAAGACATTGAAGTACTCCCCCCGGCGCTCGACGATGACGTTGTGGCCGTGGCTCTGCACCAGCCTGCCGGCGGAGTTGCGCTGCGAAAGCGACAGCCGCCGCACCGCGCGCGCCCGCGTGAGGTTTGGGATGGAGTCAGCCATCACGTAATACATGGCGTACTGGCTGTTGTACCAACCGCCGCTGAAGAGCAGGTAGTAGATGCCATTGCGCTTGAAGACCTCCGGGGCTTCGTTGATGCCCTCTTCATGGGCAGGCGTCGCGAACACGGCCGGCCCCGCGTGGTTGTAGACGGTGCCCGGCGCGGCGGTGTTGAACGAGGAGATGTTGTTGCCCCGGTCGAACCACACATAGAAGAACCAGCGCGCGGCGGTGTCGTTGTACGTCGCCGCGTCGATGCGGATGTTCCGGTTGCAGCCCTGCGGCAGACAGCCCGGGGCGGTGGAGGTGCGCGGCAACGTCGTGTTGGCGTTGAGCGGCTGGGGCGCGCCGAAGTTGAAATTCAGGTCGGGCGCCGTGGCGACAAAGGTCGTCACCTCCTGGCCGGCCGGAGGGCACGCCGCGCCGTTGGGCACCCGGTGCGCGGAGAAGTGGAGCTGGTAGGCGCCGTTGGACTTGTTGAGGTCCGGCGCCCACAGGAAGCAGTAGTCGTAAGTCGGATCCGCAGCGGACGGATTGTAGTCGCGCTTGAAGCGGAACGCCGTGAGGTCGTTCGACTCGTAGAGCGGCAGCACCACCCCGTTGCCCGTGCCGGTGAGGAAGAACAGGTCGTCGTTCTCCTTGAGGACCTCCGGATCCGCCAGCCACGGCACCAGCAGCGTCCGTGCGTTGTCCCCCTCCGCCAGCGCCGCCGTCGAAGCGGCCTCTGGCGCGGGGCCAGGCTCAGGGGCAGGGCCCCCTCCACAGCCGGCGAACGGGGTGGAGAGCGCGGACACCAACATGACGATGCGAAGGGGCTTCATGGCTTCCTCCTGGAAATCCTCAAATTCCAGAAAGAGCAGGTAGGGCGCAAGGGCGCAATGGCCAAGGTCGTCCCACCTTTGACGGTCCGGCCCCGATCCGCTATATCAGGCGCGATATTGATTATCAAAATCATTTGATATCAGTAGCCAGCCTGGATTGAACGACCCCGTGAGCACCTCCCCCCGGCGTTTCCCTCCCCTTCTCGCGGCCGCTGGTGGCGTCGCGGTCCTTGGACTCGCGGTCTTCGCCCTGCGGGCCTCGCGCCCTTCCACGCCCGCCCCGGAAGCGGTCGTGCCCGCAGCGACGGCGCCCGCGGCGGGCCGGAGCTTCACCCACGGACAGGGCAGCACCGTGGTCGCGGAGCACCCGAAGCAGGTGGTGGTGTTCGACCTGGCCGCCCTGGACACGCTGGACGCCCTGGGCGTGGAGGTCCAGGGGGTGGCCGGTGAGTACTTCCCCGGGCAGTTGGCGAAGTTCGCGGACGCGAAGAAGTACCCCCGGTTCGGCACCCTGTTCGAGCCCGACTACGAGGCGCTGAACGCCGCGCGGCCCGACCTCATCATCACCGGCGGTCGCTCCAGCGCGCGGTACTCGAAGCTGAAGGACATCGCGCCCACCATCGACCAGCCCACGGACGACGCGCACTACCTGGAGACCGTGAAGGCCAACACGGAGCGGCTGGCGGCGGTGTTCGGCAAGCAGGAGAAGGGCCGCGCCCTGCTGGAGGACCTGGACCGCTCCATCGCGACCTTGAAGCAGACCACCGCGACCCGGGGTCGGGGCCTCATCATCCTGACGACAGGCGGGCGGATGAGCGCCTATGGGCCTGGTTCCCGCTTCGGGGTGCTCCATGAGGGCTTCGGCATCCCGTCGGCGGCCCCGACGCTCAAGGCGTCACTGCATGGCGAGGCCGTGGGGTCGGAGTTCATCCTGGAAACGAACCCGGACTGGCTGTTCGTCATCGACCGGGACGCGGCCATCGGCGAGGGTGGGGGCGCACAGCGGCTGCTCGACAACGAACTGGTGCGCCAGACGACGGCCTGGAAGCAGGGACAGGTCGTCTACCTGGAGCCCGCCAACACCTACCTCATCGGCGGAGGCATCCAGTCGATGCGGCGCCTGATGGAACAGATCGCCGATGTCTACGCTCAGCCCCGACAGCCCACCGCTCCCTGATTCGGGCCCCTTCGCACGACGTGAGCCGGTGGCCCTCGCGCAGGCGGGGTCGAGCGCCGTGCCGCGCCTCGTCGTGGCCGGACTCGGCGTGCTCGGGCTCGCCGTCGTCAGCCTGCTGATTGGCGTGAGCCACGTGTCGTGGGACGCACTCTTCGCGGCCGGCGGGGATGACCGCGCCACGCAGGTGCTGGTCATCAGCCGCGTGCCGCGCACCCTGGCGCTGATGCTGTCGGGCATGTCGCTGGGCGTGGCGGGCCTCATCCTGCAGATGCTCGCGCGCAACCGCTTCGTGGAGCCCTTCACGGCGGGCACCGCGGAGTCCGCGAGCCTGGGCATCCTCGCCGTCACGGTGCTGGCCCCCGGCCTGCCCATCCTGGCCAAGACGCTGGTGGCCGCGGGCTTCGCGCTGGCGGGCACGGCGCTGTTCCTGCTCATCCTCCGCAAGCTCCCGCTGCGCTCGGCGCTCGTCGTGCCGCTGGTCGGACTGGTGCTGGGGGCCATCTTCGACGCGGTGACGACGTTCTTCGCCTACCGCTTCTCCCTGCTGCAATCGCTGGCGGCCTGGACCACGGGCGACTTCTCCAGCGTGATGCGCGGACGCTATGAATTGCTGTGGAGCGCCTTCGCGCTGACAGCCGTCGCCTACGTCGTCGCGGACCGCTTCACCGTCGCGGGCATGGGCGAGGCGTTCACCACGAACCTGGGGCTGAACCACCGGCGCATCGTCGCGCTGGGGCTGGCCATCGTCGCGATGGTGACCGCCGTGGTGGTGGCCACCGTGGGAATGATTCCGTTCATCGGGCTCATCGTGCCGAACCTGGTCAGCCTGATGATGGGCGACAACGCGCGGCGCTCCATCCCGTGGGTGGCGGTGATGGGCGCGGGCTTCGTGCTGCTCTGTGACATCGTCGGGCGGGTGGTGCGCTACCCGTATGAGATTCCCGTCGGCACCGTGGCGGGCGTGGTGGGCAGCCTGCTGTTCCTCTACCTGCTGCTGCGGAGGGATGCCCGTGTGGGCTAGCGCGCTCAGGCCCGTGGGCCACGAGCGGCGGCTGCTCCTGCTGGGAGGCCTGGCCCTGCTGTGCGTCGCGGTGTTCATGACCCTTGGCGCCAACGGCCAGTGGGACTTCGTGCTGCCCTTCCGGGGGCGCAAGGTCGCGACGGTGATGCTGGTGGGCTACGCCATCGCGGTCTCCACGGTGCTGTTCCAGACCGTGACGGAGAACCGCGTGCTGACGCCGGCCATCATGGGCTTCGACACGCTCTACGTGCTGCTCCAGACGTGCCTGCTCTTCTTCCTGGGCTCCACCACGGTGGCCTCGCTGGACGTGCGGCTGCTGTTCGCGGTGGAGGTCGCCGTCATGGTGCTCTTCTCCGGCGTGCTTCACCGGTGGCTGTTCTGGAGCGGGCGCCGGAGCATCCACCTGCTGTTGCTCACGGGCGTGGTGCTGGGCGTGCTGTTCCGCAGCCTGTCCACCTTCCTCCAGCGCGTCATCGCCCCCAGCGAGTTCGCCTTCCTCCAGGACCGCTTCTTCGCGAGCTTCAACAACCCGGATCCGGACCTGCTCGCGGTGTCGGCGGTGGTGACCCTGGGCGCCTCCGGCCTGGGTCTGGGCCTGCTGCGCGCCTGTGATGTCCTGGGGCTGGGCCGGGACCTGGCCATCAACCTGGGGTTGGATCACCGCCGGACGGTGTCGCTCCTGCTGGTGGTGGTGGCGGTGCTGGTGTCGGTGTCCACGGCGCTCGTCGGGCCGGTGACCTTCTTCGGCCTGCTGGTGGCCAACCTGGCGTACGGGCTGGTGGGCTCGCACCGGCATGTCCACATCCTGCCGGCGGCCGTGTTCCTCGCGGTGATTGGCCTCTTGGGCGGGCAGTTGGTGCTGGAGCAGGTGTTCTCCTTTGGCGCCAACCTGCGTGTCATCATCGAGTTCCTGGGCGGGCTGATGTTCATCGCCCTGCTCATGAGAGGCGCCCTGCGATGATCGAGGCCCGGAACGTCTCCCGCCGCTACGGAGACACCCTGGTGGTGGACGACGTCTCCCTGCGGATTCCCGAGCGCGGCGTCACGTCCATCATCGGGCCCAACGGCGCCGGCAAGTCCACCCTGCTGTCGATGATCAGCCGGCTGTTGCCGCTGTCCTCGGGCGTGGTCCTGGTGGACGACCTGGACGTGACGAAGACGCCCGGGGACGCGCTGGCCCGGAGGCTGGCCATCCTCCGCCAGGACAACCACCTCACCGCGCGGCTGACCGTGCGCGACCTGGTGACGTTCGGCCGCTATCCGCATTCGAGGGGCCGCCCGACGGTGGAGGACCGCGCCTTCGTGGAAGGGGCCATCCACCACCTGGGCCTGGAGCCCATCGCCCACCGTTTCCTGGACGAGCTGTCCGGCGGCCAGCGCCAGCGCGCCTTCGTGGCGATGGTGCTGTGCCAGGACACGCACTACGTGCTGCTGGATGAGCCGCTCAACAGCCTGGACATGAAGCACGCGGTATCCATGATGCAGGAGTTGCGACGCGCGGCGGATGCGCTGGGCAAGAGCGTCATCCTGGTGCTGCACGACCTCAACTTCGCCTCCTGCTACTCCGACCACATCATCGCGATGCGCGAGGGCAAGGTCGCCTTCCAGGGCAACGCGGAAGAGCTGATGCGCACCGAGGTCCTGCGCGGCATCTACGACCTGGACATCGCCATCCACCAGCTCGACGGAAGGTGGATCGCCGTCCACTACCGGTAGCGCCCGCGGGCGGACTCAGCTTCGCGCGAGCACGACCGGCGTGGGCTCCCCCAGCCGCGACAGCTCCAGGGCCTTTCCGGTGAGCCGCACGCGCAGGCGCTCGCTGCCCTCCACCGCGAACAGCCCGTCTTGCGTCAGGGGCGTCAGGCGGGCGTCCTGACGCCGGTCGCGCACGAGCCAGAGCGCGCCGTCGCGGAACGTGGCCTGCATCTCCCCGAAGCGACCGGCCAGGGACTTCAACCGGGCCGGTGCGATGGACACCGGGTGGAGCCGGGCTTCGATGCCCACCTGGGCCCAGGTGTATTCGGCGCGCTGCGCGGGCGTGGGAGCGGACGTTGCCATCAAGCCCTTCAGGGCCCGCGAGTGCGCGACCTCCAGGGCCTGGGCGGTAGGGACCTCCACGTCGGGGGCAATGCCAACACCGTCCCAGTTGGTCTGGCTCACGGAGTGGACGGGGCGGCCCTCCGGCACGCTGAGCATGAAGGCCGGAGGGATGGGCGTGAACCAGTTGTTGTTGGCGGCGCCCGAGGTCCGGGCGCCAATCAGCTCGCCCAGCTTGAACTGTTGCACGTCGTAGACGAAGTCCTCGCCCGCCGAACCCACGCTCCCGTCAATCAAGACATACAGCGGCTTGCCCTTCAGCCGTCCCGCCGGAACATGCTCCAGCGTGCGGGACTGCACCGGCGGCTCCGAGCCCCGGTGGAAGGTCATGAGCAGCGTGCCCTCCTCCAGGAAGTGGCTGACCAGGTATTGCACCGCCGCGTGTGCACCACCGCCGTTGCCACGCACGTCGAGGATGAGCGCGTCCCCGTCCTTCAGGAACCGCATGGCGTCGTCATAGGCCGCGCCGGTTTCGTCCCGGGTCCAGCGGAAGCCGGCAATCTTCAGGTAGCGGATGTTGCCCGCCAGCACCCGCGTCTCGGTGAGGCCGTGGTGTTCACGCAGGGCCTGATTGCGCCGGTACGCGTCGGCGTCCACGCCCTCCCCCTTCGGGGCCTTCGCGGCGGCGTACCGTGCGGGGGCGTGCTGAAGGTACAGGTGCAGGTCGCCGCTGGAGCCTTTCAGGTCGTCGGTGACGCGTTCGGCCAGCAGCAACGGTGAGTCCACGTCGTAGCGGCCCGCCTTCCGGGACTGGCTCAACCGTTCGAGCACCGCCGCGCGCTTCTCCGGGAAGACGTAGGACTTCTGGACCGCCTCCGTGATGGCGGCCAGGGCGGTGTCGCGCTCAGCGGGCGTGAGCCGGGCCGGTGCCTCGGCGTGTGTCGTGGGACCGGAGGGCTGTGCCTGGGCGGGCAGCGCTCCCGTGAGGAGCAGCGACACCACCGCGACGGTCATATGTCTATTCAGCGTCATCGGGTTCTCCGTCCAGTCCATCCAGATGCAGGGTTTCGCCTACCCGGGCCCGCAGAGCGCGCCGGTCGAGCGCCGCATCCAGCCCGTCCAGTTCCGCCAGCAAGCCCGGCGCGCCTTCCGCGAGGAGCTGGGTGGCCGCCGCCGCGATGGCCGCCCACAACGGCTCCAACCGCTGGGCTGTCTGCCTTCCGCGCGCGGTGAGCTTCAATCGCTGGCGTCGGCCGTCCTGTGGGTCGGGCTCACCGGCGATCAGCTTTTCGCGCTCCAGCGCGGTGCGCACCTGGCTGACGGCCGCGTGCGTGACACCCAGCCGCTGCGCCAGCTCCCCCACCGTCAGGGGCCCGTGCTCCCGCAGCGCGGTGAAGACCGCGTACCAGCGCGGCTCGAAGCGCTCGCCCGCGGCGCGGTAGATGGCGTGGACGTCCCGGTCCAGCCGCTCCACCAGTCGGCGCAGCCGCGAACCGAAGGCCCCCGTCCCCTGTCTGGCCACGTAATCCACAACTCCGTTATCGCTTACGGATATGTCTGGGTCAAGCTGGGTGGCTTCATGGCCTGCTCCGGCGCGGTGGGCTGCCGCGTCGAAGCAGGCCCGGAGGGACTCAGGGCGCGCAGTACCGGAGCGACTTGAGGGTGTACGTGGGCGGGTTGGCGGTGGCGGTCATCAGGAAGGCGCCCATCCACTGGCCTGAGAGTTCGTGCATCAGCACCCACTCCTGCTGTCGATGCAAGGGCATCAACCCCGCTCCGGGGGTCCAGTCCGTCACGGCGCCCGTCGGGCTCCGTCCCCAGAGCCGCCCTTGACCGAACAGGAAGGAATCCCCCGGGAGGCTGTAGTCATACTGCGCGGAGAGCCAGGTCGTCTGGAGTCCGCGCGACGTCATCGTGGCGCTGAACCATGGGCTCTCCATCGCCGCCGTCGTCATCCGCTCGACCAGGGTCTCCGGAGCACCGCCGTCGAAGAGGGAGCGCACGCGTAGCAACTTCCGGCTCCCTCCCGAGACATCCCGCAGGAGCAGGATGGGCTCACCCGGGGTGCCGTCGGCCGAGGGGTTCTCTCGAAGGAGCACGGGCATGGGCGAATACCC
Source organism: Corallococcus terminator (assembly GCF_003611635.1). Lineage (GTDB taxonomy): Bacteria > Myxococcota > Myxococcia > Myxococcales > Myxococcaceae > Corallococcus > Corallococcus terminator. The sequence continues at coordinate 31,532 of NZ_RAVZ01000019.1, forward strand.
CACGGACAAAACGCGCTCCTCCCCCGCGGGCGACAGGTCGCGGTCGTAGCGCCGCAGGTGGATGAGCGTGGTCTGTTCGAAGCCGCGGTCCTCCACCACCATCACCAGGAAGTTCCCATCGTCCAGGGCCAGCACCGAGGGGGCGAACAGGGCACCGTCTTGCGATTGCCTCTGGACCAGGACCCGGGGCACGACTCGCACCTCCCCGGAAGGGTCCGCGACCGAGCCCAGGAGTTCATGGGACAGACCGCTGACAGGATGGCCAGAGGTCCAGACCGTCAACACCCGGGAACCGTCCACGGACACACCCACGAAAGCCGGCACGGCCTGCGCGGGCTGTTCGAATAGGACGGCGTCCTCCCTCCCGCTTTCTTGCCGGACGACGGGGACTCCCTGTTCATCGAGCTGCGTGAGATGCCCCCGCGAGGAGTCTGCCGTCGCGCCCGCCGTGACATGGAAGAGCGCGGGCCCTCTGGACGTGCGCACCAGTTGGGTCACCGTCGCCGGGATGCCCGTCTCCACCTCCACGTTCGTGGTCGCGACCCCAGCCAGGGCTGTATCCAGTCGGACGACCTGGATCCGTCCACTCCCCACGGATGCAGCCACCAGGAAGCCCCCCTCCACGGGCAGACTGTCCACCATCGACGCGTAGGGGTTCCATTGCAGCGACGCCACATCCGTCCACGTCGAGGGGTCCGCCACCCCGTCGCAGTCGTTGTCCAGTCCGTCACAGCGCGTCTCCGCGCCCTCGAAGGAGCTGCCATAGGAGCGCGCCGTGCAGACCACTTCGGGCACGCCGTCCACCAGCGCCCGCTTCGCTCCAACGCAGACGCCCTGCGTGCGCTCACACGGCAAGGGCTCCGGCACGCCCGCATCCGCTTGCGTCCCGGCATCGGGCAACGGAGCGATGGGACCCCGGGAGGAATCACAGCCTCCCAGCAGCAGGCCTCCCACGACACACATCACCGCCCACGTCCGGCCCGACGACTTCATCCACTCTGGCATGGTCCCCTCAAGACGCACCCTACCGGTGCGCCACCTCATGCAAGGCCATCCAACTCCTGGCACCGGCAGCCACCCACGCCGTGTGCCATGCCTGAGGCTCATCCGCGCAGACGCCTTCGCATCGCGTCGCAGGCGTCTTTCGCTTCCTTCAGGCCCACGCCGTAGCGATCCTTGTAGAGCTTGATGGCTTCGATGAGGTTGTCCTCGCGCAGGGCCTGCTCGATGTCCGCATCCGCATCCACGGGCCCCGAGGGCTCGCGTCCAAAGGGATGCCGCTCCGCGATGAGCGCCTCCACGGAGTCCTTGGCCTCCTTCAGGCCAACGCCGTGCTGCTCGCGGTACAGCTTGATGGCGTTGATGGTCTGCCCCGCGTCGATCAACGCCTCGATGCGTGACTGGAACACCTCCGGGGCCAGCCGGGCCGGCGCGGGCACGGGCGGCGGATCCAGTTCCTGCTCATCTCGGGAGGAGGACTCACGAAGGCGACGTTGCGCGAGGGCCAGGATGCCCCCGGCGATGAGCGCGAGGACAATCCATCCGATGAGGTTCAAGGACATGCCCCGAGCATAGGTGAAAACCGATATGTTCTCAGTCCTTCTTCAGAAAGGCAGACGCCGATGCGCGAGAAGAACCTGGAGTACACGCTGGATTGGATTGCCATCCAGGAACTGGTGGCCGAGTACGGGCAGGCCATCGACCATGGCAAGGACACGGGCGACTGGACGCGCTGGGAGCGGGTCTTCACGCCGGAGGTGACGTCGGACTACTCGCGCTTCATGGGCGTGCCGCCCGTCACGCAGCCGCGCGCAGTGCTGGCGAAGTTCGGCGACGTGTCGCTGGAATGCTTCACACGCACGCAGCACGCCACCGCCAACACGGTGCGCACCGAGTTCAAGAGCGACACGCAGGCGACGGTGCACGCCTACGCGGAGGTGTCCCACTTCTTCAAGCTCGACGGCGTGCCGCAGGAGTGGACGCTGGTGGGACGCTACACGCACGAGGTGGTGAAGACGGCCCAGGAGGGGTGGCGCATCCAGAAGGTCACTTTGGATCCGATGCACCAGCGCGGCAACCTGCTGGGCCTCCAGTTCGTCCAGGGCAAGCGGCTGGGCACCCCGTAGGTCAGGGCGTCAGCAGCACCATGAGCAGATGGCCCAGGGCCTTGGCCTCCTCGTGTTGGGGGTCGAGGTCCAGCGCCTGGGTGACGATGGCGTTGGCCTCGTCCAGACGGGACTCATTCTTGAGGAACATGGCATAGGCGAAGTACGCATCCGCGGACTTCGGCTCCTTCGCGATGCGCTCCAGGAACGCCTTCTCCTCCGCCTCCGGTGGCATGAAGGCATTTGACGGAGGACACGGGTCGCCATACTGGCCCTTGATGGTCTTGGAGTACGCCCCCGGCGCATGCACCTTGAGCGCCTTCATGAAGCGCTTCATGTCCTCGACCACTTCCGCGTCCCGGGCACACATCCCGAGCACGGCGATGTACAGCCCCTTGTTGAGCCCGGGGTAGTCGTCGGACTTCCTCACGGTCAGCAAGTCCCCGCTCGGGGTCGCGAAGCGAACATAGAGCACCTTGGCTTTCAGCCGGTCCAACGCGGCCTGAGCCTCCTCTTCGGTCTTCCCACCTCCGACGATGATGATGTCATAGGTGCGCGGCTTCGGCTCCTTGGCCGAGGCAAGCAATGGGACACAGACGGCCAATAGCAACAGGATGCGAGAGGTCATCCCGCCAATCTACCTGCTCTCCCGCGCCTTGCCGACACGGCGGGCCGCATCACCCGAGGCGCGCTTCCGCCGGGGACGCGCGGGCGCCTTCGCCAATGCCCCCGCTTGAGTTCCAATGGTCTCCGCCAGGAAATCCACCACCGCGCGCACCCGGGCGTTGTTGGCCAGGTCCTCGTGGAACACCAGCCACACGGTCCGCTCCAGCTCCGGCAGGACGTCGCGCAGGGGAACGAGCTCCGGATACAGGTGGCCGAAGATGGCCGGCAGCAACGTCACGCCCAATCCCTCTCGCGCGGCCTGGAGCAGACCCAGGATGGAGGTCAGCCGCACCGCGACGGTGGCCCGGGCCGCGTGCACGTCCAGCCACTTCGATTCGGGCCACCGCCTGGAGTCCTGCGCGTACCCGACCACGGCATGTCCCTGGAGCCCCGCGTCGAAGCGCACGGGTCCCCTGCGGTCAAGGTACGCCTGGGACGCGAAGGGCACGATGCTGATGGCCGCCACCTTCCGGGCCCGCAGGGAGGGCTCCTGGGGACGCACCAGCCGGATGGCCACGTCGGCTTCGCGCCGGACGAGCGACAGCGTTTCGTAGCCGGAGAGCAGGTGCAGCTCGATTTCGGGGTGCCGCTCCCGGAAGCCGGCGAGCCACGGCAGCACGTTGTGGACCAGGAAGGAGTCCGTCGCGGTGACCGTCACGGGCCCGGAGGGACGCAGGTCCTCTCCGCTGGCGAGCCGCTCCACCCGCAGCGCCTCTGCCTCCACCGCCTCCGCGGCCGGCAGGATGCGCAGGGCCACCGCCGTCGGGCGGAGCCCCGAGGGCGTCCGGTCGAAGAGCCGGGCCCCCAACTCCCGCTCCAGCACCGCGAGGCGCCGGCCCACGGTGGTCTGGTCCACCTTCAACTGGCGGGCCGCCGCGGAGAGGTTCCCACCCCTCGCGATGGCCAGGAAGTGCTGCAGGTCGCTCCACTGGGGCATGGCCTGCATTCTTGCAGAGGAGCCCTGCGGAAACGGGCATTTTCGCAGAGGCCCCCTGCCGCCATTCTTCCCGGCGTCGCTTCCACCGAGGAGTTCCCACCGTGAAGACCCTTTCCAAGTTCGCCGCCGCGCTCGTCGTCGTCTCCGCCTTCGGTCTCGCCACCGCGAAGGGCAAGACGGAAGCTGCGGCGTTCCAGCAGACCGCCTACGACAAGCTCACCTGGACGGAGATGATGCCCGGAGGCCCGTCGGTGCACGTCCTCTGGGGCGACATGAAGAAGGGCCCGTACGCGCTCCTGATGAAGTTTCCCGCGGGGTTCGACTCGGGGCCGCACACCCACTCCGCCGACTACCACGGCGTGCTGGTGAAGGGCCGGATGACGAACACCAGCGATGGCGCGGCCCCGGCCGGCGCCGTGGAGGCCGGCAGCACCTGGGACCAGCCCGGCAAGATGGTGCACCGCAACCAGTGCGCGCCGGAGTCCGAGTGCGTGATGTTGATTGCCCAGGACAAGCCGTTCGACTTCGCTCCGGCGAAGGCGAAGTAGGCGGAGGACCGCCGCTGGGCGGGGCCATCGCACACAGGGGCTGTCAGGAACCCGGGGCGTCCACCGACCGTCGGCGCCATGCGAATCATGACCCTGGACACGGTGCCCCTGCACGCGTGGCCCTATCTCAATGCAGCACCGCGCGGCGGGACGGAGACACAACTCCTGCCCTTGCTGCGCGGGACGGTGGACACGCTCCCGGATGGACTGGAAGCGCTGCTGGTGACCTCGGACCTTCAAGGCGTCGCGCCGCACGCCCGCAAGGACGGGGCCGTGGCCCTCCTGGGCGAGGTGCTCGCGGACGCCCTGGCCCTGCTGTGCGAGGAGGGCTCCCTGCCACCTTCCGCGCACATCGGCGTGGTCCTCGCGGGAGACCTGTACTCAGCGGCGAGCGCCAACGTGCGAGGAGCCTCCGGGGACGTGCGCAGCGTGTGGCGGGCCTTCGGGGAGCACTTCCGGTGGGTGGTGGGCGTGGCGGGAAACCACGACACGTTCGGGGGGCCCCGCGAACAGGCCCGCTTCCAGCAGCAGCCCGGACTGCATCTGCTCGATGGCGAAACCGCCGACCTGGAGGGCCTGCGCGTGGGTGGTGTGGGCTGCATCATGGGTCGTGGGGACAAGCCGGGGCGACGCGAAGAGCCCGAGCACCTGCGACTGCTGGGGGACACGCTGAGCCAGGCCCCGGACATGCTCGTGCTGCACCAGGGACCGGACGTACCCGGCACGCGGCTGCGAGGGAGCACTGCCATCCGTCTGGCACTGCCAGAACGAGAGGGGCCCCTGGTGGTGTGCGGTCATGCGCATTGGGAGACGCCGCTCGCAACCCTCCCCGGAGGAGCGCAGGTGCTCAACGTGGACAGCAGGGCCGTGCTCCTCCAGCGCGCATCCTGAACCCTCGCCAGTCCTGCATTTTTCCTTGAAAGCACGACGGGCCCGGGAAGTTGGAGTTGCAAACGCTTCCAGTTGACGTTCAGGGATCCCATCGAAAGACACTCTTGATATGTCTTTCTCCACGGGCGCTCCACCCACGCGGGCGCTTGTTTCCCAAGGGAAATCCCAATGAGCATCGTTTCGAGTGGCACCCGTGGCATCGCCATCGCACTCATCGGCGTGAGCGCACTCGCCGCCGGCTGTGGTGAGGTCCAGGGCACGCCGGAGAACAGCCCGTCCCAGGCCCATGAAGCGAAAGCCTCTCTGGAGCGCACCTCCGCCATCGTCCCGGAGCGAGAGCTGGTCATCCAGGACCCGGGCGTGGTGAACGACGCGGTTCGCACCACGGGGTCTGGTGCGCTGTCCACGGACGGGAATGCCGCGGAGGGAGCGTGGAGCTTCGGTCGTCTGGTCGCCAGGCTGAGCGGCCCCGTGGCCCCCGAGGACTTCGTGCGGGACCTGCTCACGCGGTGGGAGGCCGGCGTCGCGCGGGACTGGCCGACGCGCGCCGATGGAAAGCTGGACCTGACGAAGGCGCCCCTGCGCCTGCGGTCCATCGCCAACCGCCTGGACCTGCGCGACGTGTCGCGAGGCAGCGCCGGTGAAGGTCACTTCGTCTTCGACGTGCTCGACGCGAGCGGCCAGCCGCTGGGCCTCACCATCACCCTCGCGTACGAGCTGCCCGCGCGGACGCACGCGGACGTGCTCGAGCAGGCCCGCCGCTGGCATGCGCTGGCCCGCCTGACGCCTGGCACCGAGGCGTTCAACTCCGCCCTCCAGGCCATCACCGACCGCTTCCCGCCCGGGGCGGGCCGGGCCATCCTCGGCACCACCGAGCCGACCGAGCCGAAGGAACTCGGGCGCCGCGCCGCCGACCTGCGCACCCTGCTGGACGACGATACCCAGGCGCCCACCGCGACGCTCACCGCGCCGGCTGGCGGCAGCTTCGTGCGCTCCACCGTGACGGTCACGGCGAACGCCACCGACGACGTGGGTGTCGCCCGCGTGGACTTCTTCGATGGCGCCTCGCTCATCGGCTCTTCGTTCACCGCGCCGTTCAGCGCGTCCTGGAACACGTCGTCGTTGTTGCAAGGGGTGCATTCGCTGACCGCGCAGGCCTTCGATGCCGCCGGCAACAGCGGCACCTCCAGCGCGGTGAACGTCACCGTGGACAACAATCCCCCGCTGGTCCTCACGGGCGCGCCCCAGTACACGCCCACCACCCAGAACTACGTGCGCGGCACCGTCACCGTGTCGTGGACGGTGGCCCTGCAAGGGGGGGCTCCCGTGTCCCTGGCGCGGGTCTACCAGGACGGGGCCGTGCTGACGTCGAGTCCCAACGTCTCCGGCACCGTCTACTCCATCTCCTGGAACACGCTGGTGCTGGGCAACCGCGCCTACAACATCGGCTTCCAGGCGACCGACGCCGCGGGCAACGCGTCCGTCCTCAACACCCGGTCGCTCATCGTGGACAACGTGAAGCCGTCCGTGTCGAACATCACCTCGCCCGCCAACGGCGCGGTGGTCAGCGGCATCGTCACGCTGGCGGCGTCCGCGAGCGACAGCCAGGCCCTGGCCTACGTCATCTTCGAAGTGGACGGCGTGAACCTCACGCCCTACGCGACCACCGCGCCGTTCACGAAGACCTGGGACACCACCGGCCAGTCCGGCACGCATGTGATTGTCGCCATCGCCACGGACCGCGCGGGCAATGTGCGGCGCAGCAACCCGGTTACCGTGACCGTGCCGTAGGTTGAAGCAGATGTGCGGGCGGGGGCGCGGGTGCCCTCGTCCGCACGGCATCACCGGGTCGAGCGCCGCCTCGCCTTTCATCCGCTGGATGGCCGCGCCCCGAAGGGCACCACGCGACAGAGGCGATTGTCCGCCATGCAACCCGGGCGCCCCATCCCAGCCCCTGCGGCCGGGAAACCTTCAGTCAAAAATGTAAAAGTGGTAAACTCGGAACACCTGGACTTCACCGTCCACTGAAAGGGTTCCTCGCATGAGCTTCACCTCCCGTTCTGTCTCCCTGATGCTCCTTGGCACCGCCCTGCTGGGTGGCTGTGATGCAGCGCCCACGACCACCCCCATCAACGAGAGCACCGTCCTCCCCACCGACGACCTGGGAACGGTCGAGAGCCGTACGAACGCCCAGCCTGCGGGCTACTGCACCTCGATCGCGTTCGTATCCGGCTTCTCGCTCGAGATGGAGCAGGCCGTGATTGCACTCGTCAACCAGCGGCGTGCGACGGGAGCCATCTGTGGCGGCGTGGCGAAACCGCCGGTGCCGCCGCTCACCGCGGAGTCGCGCCTGAACTGCTCCGCGCGCAATCACGCCCTGGACATGGGCAAGTTTGGCTACTTCGGCAACATCGGCCAGAGCGGCTGGACGCCTTTGCGGCGGATCACCCTCGCGGGCTACACGCCGCTTTCGTACGCGGAGGAGAACATCGCCGCGGGTTACACCAGCACCGCGGCCGCCGTGGTGGACGCATGGATGGCCACTCCCCGTGACTGCAACAACATCATGAACCCCGCGCACCTCCATGTGGGCGTGGGTCAATACACCGTGCCGGGCAGCACGTACGGCTACTGGGTGCAGGACTTCGGCCGGCCCTGACCGTCACCCCGGACCCGACGGAGACGAGGGTCTGGAGCAGGTCCCCTGCGCGAGCGCATGAAGGCTCGCGCAGGCTCCCTCCTGTCAGGGTCGGAGACGGACAGCGCGTTACTCGTCGGGCTCCTCGTTCTGCACGTCGATGTTGGCGATCCCCACGGGGCAGTACTCGTAGTACCTCACCAGGTACCGGATGTTCAGGCTGCCATCCTTCACGCAGCGCTGCATCAGTCCCCCGAGTCTGTTGTTCCGGTGCAGGTCTTCGAGGACGGACTTCCGGCTGGCGATCTGCGCCTCGCCCGCGGAGCGCCCCGAGGGGCTGTTGGGCTTGATCTCGATGACCTCACAAGAGCCATCCGAGACGTTCACGCAGTCGATGCGCCCCCCTGGAATCTCGTACTCCATCGCCGTGCAGCCGGTCTGGAGCGCGAGGTGCTTCTTGTTCCCGTTCTCCAGGTACATGTTCACCAGCGGGTTGTTCCTGCCACGCAGGATGCCCAGATTCCCCGCATCCTCAAGGCGCTTGTAGGTCGCGGTCATGTTCCGCTTCTGGCGGTTCACCTCCGCCTTGAGCGTCGGGTTCCGGGTGGACTCGACCGCCTTCACGTCGTCAATCAACCGCTTGAGCCGGTCGAGGTACTGGCGTTGCAGGTTGCCCATCACGGACGCCACCTCGTCGGCGACGCGCTGCACACGGTCGGCGAGCTGGTATTCGTCCTGGTCACAGAAGGCCTGGAGGAGCTTCTCCGCGCTCTCCTGGCGGAACCTCCCGCCCGGCTTCAGGCCCCGGCGCTCCTTCTTCCATTCCTCGTACTCCCGGGCGACCCGCTCCAGGGTCGTCTTCACCAGCAGGTCGCGGTCCTTCAGCACCTTGAGCGCGTTCACCACGTCCGGGTTGTTGGTGCCCTGCACGAGCTTGCCGCACACGGCCTTCGACTCGTCGAGCCGGCTGCGCATGTGCCGCTGCATGGCGACCGCGGTCTCCTGGACGCGGTCACGGACCGTCCGCCAGCGCCCTTCGTCGAACGAGAAGCGCTTCGCCTCCTCCAGGAGCCGCTCCTGCTCGCTGAACTTCCGCTCCGCGGCTTCAAGCTGCTGGCGCGTCTCCGTGGAGAACCGCTCCGCCCGTTCGGTGACGACCTTCACGCCCTCGTCGGCATCATCCAGGGCGCCCAGGTAGGCCCGCACCGTGCCCATGAGCTGGTCCTCGGTCGTCTTGCACGTCACCTGGATTGAATCGAACGAGAACTGCTGCGGCTTCACCTGCTTCAGCAATTCCACCGAGCGGCGGAACTCCTTGTTCCGGTCCGGCCAGACATCGGTCATCCGCTTCGCGGTGTCGTCCTCGCCACGCGCACTCTTGAGCTGTTCAAGCCAGGCCGCGATGTCGGTGCTGGAGCCGAGTGCCGAGTCGAGTTCCGACGTGCCGGTGCGAGCGCCAGCGCCCGAAAGAGCACCCGCGGCCTGGTCGAGCGACTGGTTGATCCTCTCGGTAAGCTCCCGGCGCACCCGGCTGCTGTCGCCGAGCTTCGCGAGCGCATCCTTCACGGCGTCGGATTCGCGTCCCCGTGCCAGCTCCTGGCACTTCGACTTCGTCTCCTCCATCCGGCGCGTCCAGCGATCCCAGATATCGCTCACGCCGTCGTGGAGCTCGCCCTTCACGTCCGACCAGCGGCCCTGGGATTCGGAGAAGTACCTCGCGGTCCCACGTGCGCGGTCCATCTCACCGTGGACCTCCTGCATGCGCTTGTACTCGTCGGAGTACTGGCGCCCGACCTTGTCGGCCTCTTCGGAGACCTTCGAGACCCCGTTCGGGTCCTTGCGCTCGACGAAGTTCTGCATGAACGCCCGCAGGTTCCGGTCCGCTTCCGAGCAACGCTCGGACAGGCGGGACTCGTCGGCCTTCACCTGGAAGTCCTTCATCCGCTTCAGCGCCTGCGCCGACTCCCGGAACTTCGGAATCCAGTCCGGATAGTAATAGACCATCGACTTGCCCGGGTCGCTCTGCGGGTCGAGCGACTTGAGCCGGTCGACCTCGCTCTTGACCGTGTTCAGGTAATCCAGGGCGGAGTCGATATCGCTGGAGCTCGAATCGGAGACGATTCCGTCGAGCTTGTCCTTGATGCGGGACAGGTTGTCGTCAATCGCACGCACCCGGTCGTCGATTTCATCCGCCCAGGCGGGCGCGGCGACGAGGAGCGAAAGCATCGCCAGGGTCAGGGTCTTCTTCATCGATCGCTCCCGGTCTCCAGTGGCTTCGGACGCGCGCCCTTCACGCGGGCGTTCTTCGGAAACAGCTTCGCTGCCGCCTTCCAGTCAAGTGCGCGGCCCACACCCGGCTTCGCCGGCTCGCCGCCCATCTGTCGGGGCGCGACCTGGCTCCATTCCTCGGGGGTGAACAGGCTGGTCAACTGCGAGGTCCGGGCGAACCAGCTCGCATAGAAGGCGGGATCGATGTCGAAGCCGCCGTCCGCCACCACGTTCCCTTCCGCCTTCTTGAAGGGAAGGTCCGCGAGCAGTTGCATGGACTTCTCGTCCACCGTCGGTGGCGGCATGCCCTGCGTCGAACGGAACGCCGCCCAGTTTCGGAAGAACGCGTTGTTCGTGAGCACGACCTCGTTCAGCCGGGAGTCAGCCCGCACCGCGAAGTTGTCGATGTATTGGAACACGTTCCCCTCCACCACCGCCGGGGCGTTGCCCGTCAGCGCGAGCCCGCTGCCCGTTGAGGTCGAGCCATCGTGCGGGCGGCTCCGGTTCCAGACGAACAGGACGGTGTTGTCACGGACCTGGGCCGGCCGGGTGCCGAAGCCTCCCGTGACGCGGATGGCCTCGGTAATGGCCTGGAAGGGGTCACGGAATGGCTTCTCGCGGGAGCCGTCGCCCCCCACGGCGCCCGCGCGAACGAACCAGTCACGCGCATGCGCAGGAAAGGCCAGACACAGCAAGGCCAGGACGACCAACGGGCTCAGCGATGACGCGAGCCCCACGGGCTTTTTCCATCCCATCGATATGTACCCCCCGCGGGTCAGCATAGGAGAACCGGCCCGCGCTCGGAAGGCCCACTCCATGACACGTACCGGAGGGCCAGAGGCTCCTGCTTCACGACCGAGCGGGTTCTCTGGTACGTGCCTGCCCATGCTCGACCACACTGGCATTGGCGTCGCGGACGTCGCCCGTTCCGCTGCCTTCTACGACGCGGCACTGGGAGCGCTGGGCCTCCGCCGGGTCATGCAGCTTCCCGAGGACCTTGGTACCGATGGCATCGGGTACGGTCGCGACCACCCCATCTTCTGGATCGATCGCTTCCATCCGCACAGCGTGAAGCAACACACGGCCTTCGCGGCCCGAAGCCGGGCGGAGGTCGACGCCTTCCACGCGGCCGCGATGGCGGCGGGTGGGACGGACAACGGAGCGCCCGGGCTTCGCTCCCCCGCCACCGGCTACCCGCAGGGCTACTACGCGGCCTTCGTGCTCGATCCGGACGGCAACAACATGGAAGCGGTCTTCCGCGGCTGAGCTGGCCCGACGCAAGGGGGGCCCCCGGGCCATGGCTCTCCCTCCCGAAGTGAGGCACGGCTTTGGGAACGCAGCCCTCCCTTCGCTGTCAGGGTTTGGGCGGGGCCTGCGTCGTCCGGCTGCCTCTTCGTCCGTCGAGAGGTGGCACGTGAAGCGCCATCTAGGATACGAGAGGAATTGCCCACCACGCCATGGACTCCCCCGTGAACGAACTTCCCCTGCCGAAAGAGCCTCACCTCAAACCCTTTCCAGTCTTCTCGGGGCAACGGGTCCTCATCTGGCTGGGTGCCGTCGTCGTCTTCCTCGTCGCCTACAACCATGCCAGCCGCGGCGGAGGCGGGCTCAGCGAGTCCATGGGTCCGCAGTTGTTCATCCCCCTCATCGTCGCCGTGTTCCTGGTGCTGTTCGCCTTCTTCTACTGGCGGATCCGCCGCTGGGCAGCGGCCTACAACGAGGGCATTTCCTTCTTCAGCGCGGGTGACGAACAGGCAGCCACCCTCCGCTTCGAGGAAGCCGCCCGCCGCAGCACCCAGGGAGCGCAGCGCGCGGTGTCGGTCGCCATGATGGGTCAGTGCCAGTTCGCGAAGGGAGACGCCGCGCGCTCGCTGGAGCTCTTCGGCTCCGCGGAGCGCTCGGGCAAGCTGCGAGGCTCCGTGCCGGCGATGCACCGATGGATGCCCAGCCTGATTGCCACGGCGCGCTTCGCCCAGGGAGACCTCGCCTCCGCGCGCGCATGGCTGGAGGAGGGCCGCAAGCGGGACGGCGAGCTGCCTCCCATCTACGCGCTGCTTCCGGAGGTCGCGCTCCTCTGCCGCGAGGGCAAACCCGCCGACGCGGTGGCGGCGCTGGACGCGCGGCCGGGCGAGGCGGATGCATTGGTGGGGCGGGACGCCCGCCGCCTCAAGCTCCTCAGGGCCTTCGCCCTGGATGCCCTGGACCCGGCCATCCACGCTGCCGCCATCGATGCCACGCTGGCCTCCCTGCAGCCCGTGCGCCCTGGCGACTTCGAGGTCCTGGTGGCCCGGTGGCCCGAGCTGCAAGCCTTCGTGGAGCGCCGGGGGCTCTCCCGCGCGGCCTGAGGACCGTGAGCCCACGGGCTTCATCCCAGGGCTCGGAGTCTGGCTTCCGGTGCGCGGTCAGCCGTTGATGAGCGCCAGCGCCAGGTTGCGACGGTTGCGGCCCTTCAGCTCGCTGCCCTCGCGGTAGAGGAGCCGGGCCGTCCAGCAGGCCTCGTCGTCCGGGAGAGAGGCCATGTCCTGGAGGTTGTCCGCCATCCGCTGGGCATCCTCCTGGGTGAGGTGGGTCCCCATCTCCATGAAGGCCTGCTCCACGTCTTCCTGGAGGGCCTTCCGGGCCGGAGGGGATTGCCGCAGGTCGGCCGCCATCGCATTGACCACGATGCCGCTGAAGCGCTGGAGGGACGCGTCGTCCATGAGATTGAACATCCGGCCGAGCACCTCCGGATTGATGCCGCCACGGCCGAACGCGGCGCAGTCCTTCACCCCCAACTTCTCCACCATCTGGGAGAGGAGCTCCATGCGGTCCACCAGGTCCTTGTCGGAGAGCCGGTTCATTCCGTCCCGCGTCTTCTGCTTCGACACCTGATCCCGTTCGACCTGGGTCATCGTCGGCGTGGCGTCGAACCACTGCCGGATTTCAGGGTGGGCCTTCGTGGCCAGGGCCCAATGCCGCAGGTAGCGCTCCATGCCGGTGGTGGGCCTGCTCGCGCTCATGGCCGCCACCATGCGGTCGTAGTCCATGGGTCGCCACTGCTGGTACAGCCGCCATGCCACGCCCGCGCCCAGCACCGCGACCACCACCAGGGCCACCCTGACGCTCTTCCAATCCATGCGCACCCCCCTCCGACCTCCAGGAGCGGGGAAACGTAGTGGAGGGGAGCAGTGGTTGTGAATCCACGCGCCGTGAGGTTTTCGGACGCGAGGGGTCCATCAGCGCTTTTGAGGGGATTCCTGGCAGAGCGCCATGGACACGACCGGCTGACGTGAGGGAGCTTCGTCTCACGGGAGGTTCGTCATGGATCTGGATACATGGATACGGCAACTCGTGGCGGACTGCAGCAGCAGGGAGCCCCGGTTCAAGAAGCTCAATGCCTGGTACGCCATCGGCCTGCCCCCAGCGCGCGCCACCGCGGAAGGCGCGCCCGAGGACCCTCGACAGGAACTCGATGCGATGTGGCCTTTCAGTTGCCCCGACTTTGAGCATCCCCTCCCGTTTCCACCCATCTACCTGCCGCAGACGTGTGGCCAGCTCGCGAACTGGCTGTGCGGCATGCTGCTCAAGTCCTTTGAAACAGACCTGTCGGAGCAGAGGAGGAAGGCTCCGTCCTCCATCATGTCGGACTTCGAGTTCGTGAAGTTCCGTCTGCGGGGCCGGTCCGAGCAACACCACTACCTGCTACGGGTGGACTCGAAGCCGCTCGGCCATTCCTACGTCCTCTACCTGCCTCCCGGGAGGATGGACGGGAACTATGTCTACCACCACTACCAGAACAACTGTAACGAGGCGATGCCGTTCCTGACCTTGAACGAATGGCTGGCATCCCCTCGCTCGCGCAAGCGTGGCGACCCCTGCGACCACATCGACAGGCTCCGGGAGATCCGCTCATTCATCGGCCTGGCTCAACGGGAATGGATATTCCAGACATTCACCCTGCTGAACACGGCGACGGTGCGGACCTTCGCGGCCGGGAAGTATGACGACCCGCTGGGCGGCAAGCGCCGGACGCTCAAGATGGGAGGCGTGGACTATTCGGTCCAGGGTCAGGACTTCATGCTGTTCCGGCTCGACCCGCGCGACTTCCACAAGAACCTCGTGGATTTCTACACGCTGTCGGGCGTGAGCACGGACGCCGCCCAGTTCGACCTGAGGGCGCTGGGGCATTGAGGGCGTCGCGACCGGAGGGCCGTGAGCAGGGCGCCTGATTCAGGGGACGGGCGCCACGAGCTGGCCCTATCCTCTGCTCGATGCCTCTGCTCCCCCGCCTGCAGCTCTTCGAATTCCTCGACCAACCGTGGCTGCCCGGGCTGTTGCGCCGGGGCGAGGTCGACTACCTCCGCGTCGTGCTCGACCGCGTGCGGCCCTACAACAGTGTGGTGCCGCATCTGGCGGAGCTGCTGCGCTCGGCGGGCACGAATCGCATCGTCGACCTCTGCTCCGGCACGGGGGGCCCGTGGCGCACCCTGCTTCCGGCACTCCACGCGGTGCACAGCGAAGCCGAGGTGGTGCTCACCGACCTTCATCCCACCCCGGTGCAGGAGCTGCCTCCCGGCGCGTACTACCGCGACACCCCGGTTGACGCCACCCGCATCCCCGAGGAGCTGACGGGGGTGAGGACCCTCTTCGAGGGGCTGCACCACTTCCCCCCGGAGCAGGCCCGGGCGCTCCTCGCGGACGCCGCCGCGCACGGGGCCCCCTTCGCCGCCTACGAGCTGACCCAGCGCACGCTGCCGTACCTCCTCGTGCAGTTCCTGCTCGTCGTACCGCTCGTGTGGATCTTCACCCTGCTCATCCGCCCGGTGCGCGGGTGGCGCCTAGTCCTCACCTACCTGGTGCCCATCATTCCGCTGCTCATCCTCTGGGACGGCCTGGTGTCGTCGCTGCGGACCTATACGCCGGAGGAGCTCGAGAAGCTGACCACGGGGCTGGACACCGATGGATACCGATGGGGCAGCGGCGTTCATCGCGCGCCAGGAGTGGTCATCACCTACCTCATCGGGCAACCGGGCCGCTCGCTGGCATCGCGACCCGACTGAGCCCTGCCGCGCCGGACGGCGCGCGCGGCTCGCGATGTCCCCAGGGTGCCGGGCAGTGGCCGCAAGCGGTAGGATGGTCTCGCTGTACCGACTCGTTTTCAGGAGTGCGTGAATGTCCAAGAAGACCCTTCGCATCGTTGCCCTTCTCTCCGCGATCGCTGGCGTTGGCGTGGCGGGGCTCACCCTGGTTCCGGGCACGGCTCAGGCCGCGGAGCTGCCGTCGGGCTGCTATCGGCATCCCATCACCGGCGCGCTGATCTGCCCCTACCCGCCGCCGGTCTAAGGCGCCTTCGCTTCAATGCTGGGAGCTCCGCGCTGGACGGTGGGCGCGGAGCTCCAGGGTGCGCCCCGTGCCAGGAGGCTCAAGGCACGTAGGCGATACAATCAATCTCCACGCGCAGGCCGACGTCGGGAAGCGCGGACACCTGCACGGTGGTGCGCGCGGGCCGGTGGCCGGCGAAGACACGCTCGTAGACGACGTTCATCCGGGCGAACTCCTGCATGTCCACCAGGAAGACGCCGCAGCGCAGGACGTGCTGGAGGCTGGAGCCGCCGGCCACGAGGATGCGCTCCAGGTTGCGCAACACCTGCTCCGTCTGCGCTTCGATTCCCTCCGCCTGCACGCCAGTGGATGGGTCCCGGGCGGCCTGTCCGGAGATGAAGAGCAGCCGGTCCAACTGCATGCCGGGAGAGTACGGGCCCGCGGGCCTGGGCAGTCCAGGCGCGACGATGGGCTGGTGCTTCGCTGACGTCATGGGTTTCTCCATTGGGTTGCTCGGGTCTACACGGGACCCTACCGGATAGAGTCCGGAGGCGGTGTCCAGGCAGGCCGACGCCCCCCACTTCGCGTCAGGCTATGTTCGTGACAATGCGATGGGCTCGTCTCTCGGTGCTTCTGGTGTTCCTCGTCCCCGCGACGGCGGCTGCGTGCAGTTGCGAACCCACGCGGAACATCCTGGAGTTGGAGCTCGCCGATGCGCAAACCATCATCTTCATCGGGGCCGTTGACGCGGGGGACGGGGGTGCCCGGAGGGAGCGCTTCTTCATCCGGGAGCGACTGCTGCGAGTTCGCCCCTTCCTCTTCCTGCGGGGCTCGTGGCCTGAGCGCCCCGTGGAACTCTGGGCCAGCACTGTCGAGAGCTCAAGCGACTGTGGCGCCCATCTCCAGACGGGATGGACCTATCTCCTCGTTGCGAGGAGGACTGACGACGGGAAACTGGGTGCTGGACCGTGCTCGATGACCGCCCCGCTCTTCGTCTACGGTGTTCTCATCGGCCTCCTCGCGACGCTCCTGCTCGTCGCGGGTGCCATCGTGTGGGGCTTGTGGCGGTGGCTGCGCAGGGTCCTTTCTCCTCAGGGCCCCGCCGAAGTTGGCCGGCACGTCACGGCCTGGACGCGGTCGCCTGGCGCCTGGCTTTTCGCATCGGGCGGACTCCTGGCGATGGCCGTGCTGCTCTGGAACCTCGCGCCTCATCTCTCGCGGCCTGGCACGAGCGAGCGCTGGGCGGAACCCTACGAGCCGGACCTTCGGATGTTCGCCCTGGCGTTGGGGATCCTCGCGTGCATCTCCGGAGCGCTTGCGACGCTCTGCTGTGCCACATGGGTGGCGCTCCAGACATGGAGGAGGACTCGCTCGTATGCCAGGCCAACCGCCTCCTGACCTGCATCCCTCGACCTGGGCCGCCCTTGAAGTCTCCGGTGTGCTTCAGAGCGTTGAACACGGGCTCGTCCAGGACTTCTACGGCCAGCAACGCGCCAGCCGCAGCCAGGTCCCCTTCATGAATCACATCCATGAAGGCCTGGCCGTCATGCTGCGCACCCAGGCATCACCGCAGGCCATGCGGGCGTTCTGCCTGCACCCCCTCGTCCAGGGCGACGAGGACCTGCGGGACCACTACGCACGGGTCGCCCAGGCCGTGGAACCTGTTCCCGATGGGGCCTTCGTGCTGGGGCTCGCGATGGAGTACCGGTCGGTGGCCAATGCCTACCTCTCCCGTGCCACGCTGCCTCCCGAGGGCATCCGGCTGTCGCCCCTGGTGGAGGTCAACGCCATGCTCGTGGGCGACAAGGTCCAGAATCGCAAGGACTTCGAGCTGCACCACGCGCGGACCCACGCCCATCGTGTCAGGCTGGCGGAATACTTCCAACAGTGGTGTCAGGCGTTGCAGGTCGAGCACCGCTACCCGTGGCTGAAAGCGATGCTGCAAGGGGCGGCCTGGAGCTGAGCGCCGGAGGGGGTTGTCAGGTCCAGGCAATCGCTGTCAGGCTTGAACCATGGTGAAGCTCCTCATTCCGCTGTACTCGCTGGCGTTCCTGGCGTGCGCGAACCCACCGACGTTGGCCGACTTCTTCCAGAAGCCGGACCGCGTGGAGGTGTACCGAGCCCGGATAGACCCCACCCCAGACACGCCTCCCACGGAGGACACGCGTCCCCGGGTGGGCATGGCCGTCTTCACCGTGAAGGGTCAAGACCTGACGCCTGAGGAGCTCAAGGAGCTGGCCGCAAGCTGGACCTCTCCGGAGAACACGCCCAAGAAGGGGCGGATGATGTGCACCTTCAACCCGGACATGGCCCTGCGCTTCTGGCGCGGCGACACCTGGGTGGATGTGGTGGTGTGCTTCGGCTGCGGTGAGCAGAACTTCTACGACGCGAAGAAGCAGTCCCTGGCCGCCGGACGGCTCACGAACTTCGCGCTGCTGCATCGCATCGCGGACAAGAACAAGTTCCCGAGGAAGAAGGACGATTTCTAGCAGCGCTCCAGGCCGTCACCGACGGGCGATCTTGAAGGTTCCACCGATGTTGAGGACGGCGGTCCCTTCCCGGCCACCGGCATTGACGCGGAAGGAGATCCTGTCGGACCAATGCAAGACGTCACCATCCTTGACCCCGCCCTGGGTCCCGTGGAGCTGGTAGTAGATGGGCACGGTGTGGTGCCCGTTCTGGCCCAGCTTCTTCGTGGCTGTATGCCAGACCATTCCAGACTCCCTCATGTCTCCGACAGCGATGGCCACGAGCTTCTGCGAAACCCTGAACCCCCAGTTGACGTTGTTGAAGCGGCAGTTGTAGCGGACGCTGAAGATGCCGTTCCGGTCCGTGAAGATGTGGTTCGCCTTGTCGCACCTGACGACGTCGTAGTGCGGCCCATTGCCGTTGGGCTTCGGGATGAAGGTCTGAACGCCTTCCTCCTCCACGGCGCCCTGCAGGCTCTTCGTCAACGCCTCCGACTCGGCGGCCGGCATCGGCTGGTCCCAGGTGATGTCGAGCGAGGTACCGGGGGTGCGGACCTCCGCACGAGTCCGCACATCGGAGCTCGGCGCCTGGGCCGCCGCGGTCATCGGCGTGCTGGAGATCAGTAGTGCGCCAAGCAGTGCTGCCAGAAGCCTTTCGACCCTCATGGGAAAGCCCCTTTGCTCGCTGGGTGACCGGAAACTTGAGACGCCTCTCGTTTGGGAAACCCCCTCGCGATCCCGGGTGATTCCGGCCCTGCCAACCCCCTGGCGGGCCCCGTCTCAATGGCAATCACGCAGCACCCGCGGCTCATGTGCGAAGCGCTGTCCTCAACACTGACGCCACACCGGGGGGACGTGGCAGCGACCTGCTGAGGACTTCACCATGCCGGCCCCTGAGGGGTGGTGGGCATGGCGGACCTGCGCAGGGGCATCAGCATTCTCGACCTCGTCGGCTGGGCGCCTCCGGGCTCGCTCTCCATGGTGCCCGCCGATGTGGCCCGAGTGCTCGAGCAACTGGCGGTGCTCGATGTCCGGACGCTGGAGAGCCCGAACGCCTTCATCCACCAGGGCACCCTGCGCTCCCCCCTGGGCACCCTGCCCCCCCCATGCGGGACGCGCGGTCGATACGTCCGACCTTCGCTACGGCGTCCCGTTCCAGCTCGCCTTCCGGCGCGCCACGCCCGGCACCGGGCAGACGGTAGAGCCCTCGCCCTCGGGCTTCACGCTCGACCTGCTGCTGAACCGGGTGTCGGTGCCCATGCCCTTCACCGCCGCCCAGTGGGTGCCGGCGGAGGGCGTCCACCCTGCCCACCTCGTCAAGGACGTGAACGGCCGCAAGGTCCGGCTGGTCGCCAGCGGCGTCTTCCGCTTCGAGCTGCGCGCCGACGGGAGCTTCGACACCGGGTTCGTGGACAGCCCCGACTCCTTCGACCCGGACGCTCCCGCGGGTGCCGTCTTCCAGTGCTGGTTCGAGCCGCCCCACTTCGTCATGGGGAACGTCGGCGTCACGGTCCGCAAGGTCGTTCATCGACAGCTCCACCGCCGTCACCCCCGACGCCGTGCTGGCCCGTGGACAGAGTGCCTCCTGGCAGGGCATCGCCATCGAGGAGGCCACGTTCTACTTCCCGGGCAACACGCCCGTGCTCGGCCGCGCGTCCCTGGGCATCAAGGACCTGCTGCTCGGCAGCCCCTTCGGACTCCAGCTCGAGGTGAACGCGGAGCTTGGCCGCGACCTCGCCGCCCACACCGACCCGCTCGCCGCCAAGGTCCAGCTCTTCACCGAGGGCAACCCCACCGCCCTGCCCCTCACGAAGCTCGACCCGCGCCGATTCAGCGTCGCCATTCCCGGAGACGCGCCCCCTCGCGTGCGCGCCCACCTGCCCCAGCCGCCCCAGGGC
>NZ_RAVZ01000001.1 GCF_003611635.1 Corallococcus terminator
CCGCCCTCCCGCCCAGGCGGAACGAGAGGTCGGCCCATCCCTCTCGCAACACGAGCCGTGCGACGAAGGACGCGACAGCCGGGCACCACATCAGGAGCAGGACCCTGGATGTTGGGTCAAGGAACGCGATGCGGCGGATGATGGCCCACTCCGCGAGCGCCGTGAGAGGAATCAACACCGCGAAGAAAACGCACAAACTCCGGCGGGCGCGTTGGATGTCATCCATGTGAGCGTCACTCGAATTCAGGCACGGCCTTCACGTCACCTGTCGTGAAGATGAGGGCGCTGGACGAGGAATTCTCATCCCCATCCTTCCGCGCCATTCCCCTGGCATCATTCTCGCTGCGAATCTCCAGGCAGACAGGAAAACTGTCGCCGGTCGGAGGCGTCGCCCAGGTGAGCCGACCGAAGACACGATCTCGCACAAAGAGCTGTCCGGACAGCACCGTGCGGTCCGGCATGCGCCCCATGTCTCCCACCAGGTGGACTTTGACGAGTCCGTCTCGCACGGTGATGTAGCGGGGCCTCCCCTGGATGAACACCGCAGGCTGTCTCTGGCCCATTGCGATGCCCAGTTTCTCCATGGCCTGGACCGCACCAAGCGGACACCGCGCGGGAGGAAGCGCAGCCGGGAGCACCCGCGCACGAGTGCAGGCAAACGACGTGCAGGCCACCACGAGTCCCAACGCCCGGATCGCTCTGGCATCCAGGCCCTTCTTCGTCGGCTTCGGGGTGTGAGGAAGGGACAGCGTGTCGTTCGTTTGCGTCATCACGGCGGTGGAGACCTCTTGGAGCTTCGCGAGGGGCGAGAGTGTCCACCAATCTCCGGGAACCGCTCGTAGGCCCGCAGGACGACTTCCAGATGACCAGGGTTTTCGAAATCGAGCGGCGCCTCCGTGAGGCGAACAATCCACCCACCCGTCGCGGTACTGCGCGACAGCGAG
Organism: Corallococcus terminator; assembly: GCF_003611635.1. GTDB lineage: Bacteria > Myxococcota > Myxococcia > Myxococcales > Myxococcaceae > Corallococcus > Corallococcus terminator. The sequence continues at coordinate 945 of NZ_RAVZ01000001.1, forward strand.
AGCAGCTCCGCATCGCGGTCGGGATCCGGAAACCCGATGGCCCGAGCAGCCGTGGCCGACCAGTAGTTCAACCATCCCAAGCGGTGCGGAATCTCTGGCGAGCGGATTTCTGCTGGAAGCTTGAGCGCTGGCAGTCCCCGGGGCGGACTGGGCGGCCCCGCCAACGTGCGACTTGTCTGCCTGGCGATATCGACTGCCGCGCGGAAGGGCGTGGCTTCGCCCCACAGCGCTTGGGTGGCCTCCGCTACGACCTCCACCATCTGCGCCGACGCTGCGATGACCTCAGGGGTCAGAGGAAGGTCCGCGTGGACGTCGAGCAGTGGCTGACCGCCAGGAGCGGAGTTCGCTGATATTTCCAATGCAGACAGCGTCGCCGGATGGTTTTCGTCGTTGTTGCAGACGAAGGGAATTCTCCTGTCCTTCATCGCCTGGAGGAGCCATGCATCACGTTGCGGGAGGTGGACGAGTTGGTGCTCATCGGAGACAGTCCACTCCAGACGCAGACCGGGGAGCGCACGCTCCAGACCCTGGACCGCGGCAACAAGACGGGTTTCCTCTCCTCCGGAAAGGGTCGAATAGGATCTGATGCCAAGGGCTTCTTGTGTTGTCGTCATTCTAGCACCAGGGCATGAGGACGATCGTGAGGTCGGGCGCCAGGCGCTCCAGCATCGCCTTGTGCTCTTCAGTCCGAACGCCAATGACAAATCGATAGCCACACGCCGCCGCAAGGTCGCGTTCGCGCCGCCCTTCCGCCACTTGTTTCTCAAGTTCGATTTGCTGGACGAACCGCTTGTATGTCTCAATGGCGGTGGTTTTGACTTCCCACAATGTGCGCGTGGCAGGCTGCAGCGCGTCAAATGCCTTGCCATTGACCAGGACGTTGGCACCACGAAATGCATTGAGTGGAACATTGTCAGCGCACATGTTGTGCAAGGAGTTTCCACCCTTGGGGGGCACCCGCTTGGGAATGCACTCCGGACCGTGCTCTCGATCTGGAAATTCGGGAGTCCCCGGAGGGAACCAGTCCTGGCCTGATGGCTCAGACCTGGGTCCCCGCTTCTCCAAAGGAGCATGCGCGATGGGGATTGTTTCAGGCACGGGCTCTCGGGTTATTTCTTCCTCGGGGTATTGCCGCCTCAGTTCATATGCATCCAACTCCTCTTGGATGGCGACCGCGACCACCACCACGCCAACGATGATCACCGCTCCCACGACAATCTCTGGCTGCGTCAGGAGGCAGATGCCGACCAGCGTTGACACCGTCGCCGCGTCCGTTGAAGCCACGAGGCACCGTCGCTCCGCATCGCGAAAGCGAATCTTCCGGGTATCGAGCGCGTGAAAACACCGCTCCACCAGCACGGACCAGGAATGAGAAGCCTCCTGGACCGCGCACCGCCCTTCGTCCCTCCAGGGCAACGTGGCTGCTTTCTGAAGGCGGGACATCCTGGGGTTCCATGCGACCGGTCCTTCAGGGCTCGGAGCTGTTGTCGCACAAGCCGAAAGGAGCAGCAGGAACGCGAGGCAGATGCGCAACATGATTTTGTCCGTTCATGAAGCAGGGGCTCAGCGGACTTCATCACGTCACGCCCCCCAGCGCCTCACCCCAGCGCCTTCATCCAGATGACCACCGCCGCCGCGCCCGCATCGGGAATCCCCTTCGCGCGCTCGCCCAGGTAGCTCGCGCGTCCCAGCCGCGCCGTCATGCCCGCGGTCGCCTCCGCGCCCTGCTCCGCCGCGCGCGTCGCCTCCGCCCACGCCTCGCCCAGTGACTTCCCCTCGCGCACGGCGCGCGCCATCGCCTCCGCCGCCGGGTGCAGCGCGTCCACCATGGTCCGGTCCCCGGGCCGCGCACCGCCCAGCTCCGACACCGCCTCGACGGCCACCTGGAACGCCTTGGCCCAGTCCGCCGCGTCCGGCACCTTGTTCGTCAGGTAGCGCGAAGCCCTCAGGAGCGCGGTCGCGTAGAACGGCCCGGAGCTGCCGCCGATGTTCCTCCGCAACGCCTGCCCCAGCTCCATCAACGCCCCGGACGGCGTGCCCCATGCGCCCTCCGGCAACGCGCGGATGGCCGCCGCGCCCCGCGCCAGGCTCAAGCCCAGGTCCCCGTCCCCCGCCGCGCTGTCCAGCTCCGTCAGCTTCGCCTCGGCCGCATCCCACGCGTCCGCCACCGCCAACGCTCCCGCCTTCACCTTCGCCATCTGCGGCTGGGGCTTCGGATGTCCCTGGATGGTGGGCAGCGCCCCTCGCGTCGACACCACCCGGCGCTGCGCGACCAGCGTCCCCCTGCCCGGCCACGCCGGCGCCTGCGTGGCCGCGTCCAGCCGCGCCAGCCGCGCGTCGTCCACCTTCAGCAACGTGAGCGAACACCCCGGCATCTCCAGCGCGGACAGGAACGTGCCCTGCCACGCACGCTCCACCTTCACGCCCCGCTCCGCCAGGAACGCCAGCGCCCGGCGCGTCATGATGGCCAGCTCCATGGGCGGCGTGCCCCCCAGGCCGTTGACCATCAGCGCCACGCGCTCCCCCTTGCCGATGTCGCGGTCCTCCACGATGGTCGACAGCAACGTGTCCACCAGCGCATCCGCGGGCTGGTGCGCGACGCGGCGAACTCCCTGCTCGCCGTGGATGCCCAATCCCAGCTCCACCTCGCCCTCGCCCAACGTGAAGCCCGGCCGGCCCGCCGCCGGCACCGTGCACGGCCCCAGCGCCACGCCCATGCTGCCCAGGGCACTGGCCGCCTCCGTCGCCTCGCGCGCCACCTCCGCCAGCGACGCACCCGCCGCCGCCGCCGCGCCCGCGACCTTGTGCACCAGCACCACGCCCGCGATGCCCCGCCGCCGCGCGGGCTCCACCGTGTCGCGCAACGCCACGTCGTCCGCCACCACGACGACCTCCGTCGGGATGCCCTCCGCCCGCGCCAGCTCCGCCGCGAGCCCGAAGTTGAGCCGGTCGCCGGTGTAGTTCTTCACGATGAGCAGCGCGCCCGCCGTTCCCGCCACCGCGCGGATCGCCGCCAGCACCGCGTCCGCGCTGGGCGACGTGAACACATCCCCCGCCACCGCCGCGTGCAGCATGCCCGCGCCCACATAGCCCGCATGCGCGGGCTCGTGCCCGCTGCCACCACCGGAGAGGATGGCCACCCGCCGCGCGCCCAGCGCCGCCGGCACGTCCGCGCGCACCACCACCGTCTCCCCCTCCAGCAGCGCCTGTCCGGGCGCGAGCGCCACGAACCCCTCCAGCATCTCCCGGACCACTTCGAGCGGCGCATTGACGAGCTTCTTCACCTTCGTGACCTCGGCGGAAAAGGAACGGAACAGACAGCTCCAGATCCCACCCTTCCGCCCGCCCACCTGCCCGTCAAGCGAGCAGGAAGTGGCAAGCCCTCCGTTGGACGGTTGCGTCACGAATCCCGTTTTCCATTGACTTCGCCCCTGTTTCTGAGGATGATTCTCATTATCATTCGCTGACTCGCAACAAGCACGGCGGGTCCGGCGCGAGGTGCGTCGGCTCCAGGCCGGAACCTGTCTGGCATTGCCGGACAGGGACAGGGCCGACGTGTGTCTGGATCCCAGGTGACTGTCTTGAGTGTTCCATCCCCGGTCGCGCGAGAGCGCACGCTGCTGTGGCTCCTGGCGGCGGTGCAGTTCACGCACGTCGTCGACTTCATGATGCTGATGCCGCTGGGGCCCCTGCTGATGCAGCGGCTGGACCTGTCGGCGACGCGGTTCGGTGCGCTGGTGTCCGCGTACACGCTCGCGTCCGCGGCCATGGGTGTCCTGGGCGTGTTCTGGTTGGACCGGCTGGAGCGCAAGCGCACGCTCTTGATGCTCTACGCGGGCTTCATCACCGCCACGCTCCTGTGCGGCGCGGCCACCGGGGCCGTGGGGCTGCTCGTGGCACGCACCGTGGCCGGGGCGTGCGCGGGGCTGATGGGCGCGGTGGTCATCGCCATCGTCAGCGACGTGGTTCCGGCGGAGCGCCGGGGGCAGGCCATTGGCACCGTGATGACGGCGTACGCGCTGTCCGCGGTGGCGGGCGTGCCGCTGGGCCTGGGCCTCGCGAACCTCTGGGGCTGGCGCTCGCCCTTCGTCGTCCTCGCGGCCGTGGCCGGCCTCGTGTGGCTGCTGCTGCTGCGCTTCCTTCCCCGCGTGGACGGACACCTTGCCCGCGCGCCCGGCGCTGGCGATGCCTCGTCGCCCGCCTCCGTCTTCACGCCCCGCCTGGCGCTGGGCTGGGTGCTGACGTTCACGGTGGTGTTCGCCAGCTTCCTGCTCATCCCCTACCTGGGCGCCTTCATGGTGGGCAACCTGGGCCTGTCCCTGTCGGAATTGCCGTGGGTGTATCTGGCCGGCGGCGCGGCGACGCTGCTGAGCTCGCGGTGGATTGGCGGACTCGCGGATCGCCTGGGCCCCGCGCGGGTGCTGGCCGGCCTGCTGGTGTTCACCATGGTGCCGCACCTGCTCTTCACGCACCTGCCGCCCTCCCCCCTGCCGGTGGTGGCGCTGGTGTTCGTGGTCTTCATGACGCTCACCTCCGGCCGGGCCATCCCCACCATGGCGCTGGTCGCATCGCGGGTGCCGCCCGTACTGCGCGGGCGCTACCTGGCGGTCAACATGGCCGCCAGCGACGGCGCCTCTGGCCTTGCCGCATGGATGGGCGGACTGCTCCTGACCACCGCGTCCGACGGCGCGCTCATCGGCTTCGGGCCGCTGGGCTTCTTCGCCGTGGGCATCTCCGCGCTCGCGCTGGGCCTGCTGTGGGTCTTCGCCGGCCGCGCCGTGCCCGTGAGCGCCACCCCCGCTTCCTGACAATCCCTCTCCACCCCCTGAACACAAGGACCCTTCCATGTCCCAGGCCACTCCCCGACACCCGTCCCTGCCGCGCCCCATCGTGGGCGAGATCAAGCTGGAGCGCTCCAACCAACTGCTCGCGGAGGCGCGCAAGCTGGTGCCCGGCGTCACCCAGACGATGATGAAGAAGCCGGACCACTTCGCCCCCGGCGCCTTCCCCGTGTTCCTCGCCAAGGGCCAGGGCGCGCTGGTGGAGGACGCGGACGGCCAGGAGTACATCGACTACATCCAGGCGCTGGGCGCCAACATGCTGGGCCACAACCACCCGGCCGTCGCGGAGACCATCCGCAAGCACCTGGCCGAGGGCATCATCCACTCGCTGCCCACGCCGGTGGAGGTCTCCTCCGTGCGCGCGCTGGTGGACGTCATCCCGGGCGCGGAGATGGCCCGCTTCTTCAAGACGGGCGCGGACGCCACCTCCGCCGCCGTGCGCCTTTCGCGCCACATCACCGGCCGCGAGTCCATCGTCACCGTGGGCTACAACGGCTGGCACGACCACTTCATGTACGACACGCCGGGCATCCCCGCGGCCGTCGCGAAGCTCACCACCCGCCTGCCGCTCTTCACGCCCCCGGACGAGCCCGCCCTGCTCGCGCACATCGAGGCGCACGGCGCGCAGCTTGCCTGTGTCCTGCTGGCCATCCCCTACAACCGCACCATCACGCGCGAGTTCCTCCAGGCCGTGAAGGACACCTGCGCGAAGCACGGCGTGCTCTTCATCCTGGATGAGGTCGTCACCGGCTTCCGCCTGGCCCTGGGCGGCGCGCAGCAGTTCTTCGGCGTCCAGGCCGACTTCGTCACGCTGTCCAAGGGCATCGCCGCGGGCATGCCCCTGTCCGCCATCGCCGGCCCGGAGAAGTACCTCTCCAAGCTGAGCGACCTCCAGGTGTCCACCACCTTCGGCGGTGAGATGCTGTCGCTGGCCGTGTGCGAAGCGGTGCTCAAGGAATACAAGAGCACCAACTACATCGAACACATCGCCAACATGGGCCGCCGCCTGCGGGAGGGCGTCAACGCCCACGCGAAGGCCACGGGCTCCTCGCTGGAGGTCATCGGCTACGACGCCGTGCCCTTCTTCCGCTTCAGCAAGGACATCCCCCAGCACATCCAGAAGATGATCCCCTTCCAGGCCGGCATGGCCCGCCGGGGCGTCATCCTGCGCCGCGACCTGAACTTCATCAGCGCCGTGCACACGGAGCAGCAGATCGACCACACCATCGCCGCCGCCGGCGAGGTGTTGCGCGAGACGGCCGCCAGCTCCACCGCCAGCGCTGCCTGAAACATTCGCAAACCAATCCGCCCGCCCCACCGCGGCGTTTCACGCGGTGGGTCATTTCGGGCTTGAGCCTTCTTGACAGGAATTCACGACCATGGCACTTCCGGATTCTGATTATGAGAACCGTTCTCATTCTCCAGTGGACGGACCGGGCAAGCGGATGATGGGTGCGCCGACAGGAATCGCGGTGGTGACGGGCGCGGCCCAGGGCATTGGCGCGGCCGTCGCACGGAAGCTTGCGCGCACGATGCACGTGGCCGTGTTCGACCAGAACAGTGCCGGGTTGGAATTGCTGGTGGCGGAGTTGCGCCAGCAGGACTTGAAGGCCACCGCGTTCAAGGTGGACGTGCGGGACAAGGACGGCGTCGAGGACGCGGTCGCCATCATCGAAGCGAAGCTGGGCCCCATCCAGGTGCTGGCCAACGTGGCGGGCATCCTGCGCATGGGCGCGGCGCTGGAGTTGAGCGACGCGGACTGGATGAGCACCTTCGCGGTCAACACCCACGGCGTGTTCCATGTCTCGCGCGCGGTGGCCAGGCGCATGGTGCCCCGGCGCTCGGGTGCCATTGTCACGGTGGGCTCCAACGCGGCGGGCGTGCCGCGCATGCAGATGGCGGCCTACGCGGCGTCCAAGGCCGCCTCCACCATGTTCACCAAATGTCTGGGGTTGGAGCTGGCCGAGCACGGCATCCGCTGCAACGTCGTGTCCCCCGGCTCCACCGACACCGCCATGCAGCGGGCGCTCTGGTCGGATGACCGCGGGCCGGAGGCCGTCATCGCCGGCTCGTTGCAGTCCTTTCGCACCGGCATCCCCCTGCGCCGCATCGCCACGCCAGACGACATCGCCGACTCCGTGGTGTTCCTGGCGTCCGACCAGGCCCGCCACATCACGATGCACGATTTGTGTATCGACGGCGGCGCCACGCTGGGTGTCTGAAACCCGCCCGCGACGCTTCCGCCTCCCTGAAACACCCCCTTCCTCTCCAGGGTGGACCTTCGTGTCCCCTCCCATGCCTCCGAGTTGAGAATGATTACTGATACCAAGATCGTTACGGGGTCAAAGGACCCGCGCGGTGTGACGCTGCCCGTGGACGGCCTGGGGGTGGCCCCGGCCCTGGCGGTGGAGTCGGAGCAGGAGTCGTTGGCGACGCGGCTGCTGCGCGACTACGACGCCGGCTCGTCGTTCTTCTTCGCGACGCCCAAGCGCACGATGCTGGCGCGCGGCGTGTTCGCGACGGTGCCGCACGCGGGCGGGACGAACTCCCTGGACGGCCTGCCCGCGCGGGTGGCGGCGGTGCTGGACGCTTCTCGCGAGGCGGCGCACGACATCCCGGTGGCGGTGGGCGCGGTGCCCTTCGACGGCCGGGTGGAAGCGCAGCTCGTGGTGCCCATGACGTTGCAACGCGCGGGCCCACTGGTGTTCGACGCGGCCTCCCCCGCGCAGCTCCCCCTGGCGTCGCGCTACACGATGCGCCCCGTGCCGGAGCCGGCCGCGTACCTGAGCGGCGTGGCGGCGGCGCTGAAGCTCATGCAGGACGGGCCGCTGCGCAAGGTGGTGCTGTCGCGCTCGCTGCACCTGGACACCGCGACGCCCATTGATTTGCGCCAGCTCCTGCACAACCTGGCCCGGCGCAACCCGCACGGGTACACGTTCGCGGTGGACCTGCCGCCTCGCGAGGACGCGGCGCCCGGCGCGGGCCGGCGGACGCTCATCGGCGCGAGCCCGGAGCTCTTGGTGTCGCGCTCCGGGTTGCAGGTCATCGCCAATCCGCTCGCGGGCTCCGCGGCGCGCAGCCCGGATCCGGTGGAGGACCAGGCGCGGGCGGCGCGGCTGATGACGTCCCCCAAGGATTTGCACGAGCACGCGGTCGTCATCGACGCGGTGGCCGAAGCGCTGCGCCCCTATTGCAAGTCGCTGGATGTGCCCAAGGGCCCGTCGCTCGTGAGCACGCAGACGATGTGGCACCTGTCCAGCCGCATCCAGGGCGAGCTGAAGGACCCGTCCATCACGTCGCTGACGCTGGCGCTGGCGATGCACCCCACGCCCGCGGTGTGCGGTCACCCGACGGAGCTGGCGCACGAGGCCATTGGCCACATCGAACCGTTCCAGCGCGGCTACTACACCGGCACGGTGGGCTGGTGCGACGCGAACGGCGACGGTCAGTGGGCCGTCACCATCCGCTGCGCGGAGGCGGACGCGAACTCGCTGCGGCTGTTCGCGGGCGCGGGCGTCGTCGTGGGCTCCACGCCCGAGGCGGAGCTGGCGGAGACCGAGGCGAAGTTCCGCACCATGCTCCAGGCCATGGGCCTGGGCGCCGGGGTGCAGCCGTGAGCGTCGTCCGCGAACACCTGGCGGGCTGCCCCACGTGGCCGGAGGACTTCGCCCAGCGCTACCGCGAGGCGGGGTACTGGCGCGGGGAGACCTTCGGTCAGCTCCTGCGCGACCGCGCCCGGGACTTCGGGACGCACGTGGCGCTGGTGGCGGGCACGCACCGCTGGACGTACGCGGAGCTGGACGCGCGCGTGGACCGCATGGCCGCGGGCTTCCACGCGCTGGGGATCCGCGCTCGCGACCGCGTGGTGGTGCAGCTTCCCAACGTCGCGGAGTTCTACGAAGTCATCTTCGCCCTCTTCCGCATGGGCGCGCTGCCGGTGTTCGCGCTGCCCGCGCACCGCGCGTCGGAGATCGGCTACTTCTGCGCCTTCACCGAAGCCGTGGCGTACGTCATCCCGGACCGCTTCGGCGGCTTCGACTACCGCACGCTCGCGGAGCAGGTGCGCGCCGCGACGCCCACGCTGAAGCACGTGCTGGTGCTGGGGGACGCGGGTCCGTTCACCGCGCTGTCCTCCGTGCCCGCCGACCCCGTGACGCTGGAAGGCCCGTCCCCTTCGGACGTGGCGTTCTTCCAGTTGTCGGGCGGCAGCACGGGCGTGCCCAAGCTGATTCCGCGCACGCACGACGACTACATCTACAGCCTGCGGGCCAGCGTGGACGTGTGCCGGTTCAACCGCGACACGGTGTACCTGTGCGCGCTGCCGGCGGCGCACAACTTCCCCATGAGCTCCCCCGGCGTGCTGGGCGCCTTCTACGCCGGTGGCACGGCGGTGATGGCGCTGCACCCGAGCCCCGACGTGGCCTTCCCGCTCATCGAGCGGGAGCGCGTCACCGTCACCGCGCTGGTGCCGCCGCTAACGATGGTGTGGCTGGACTCCACGCAGGCGAAGAAGCACGACCTGTCCAGCCTCCAGGTGCTCCAGGTGGGCGGGGCCCGGCTGAGCGACGAGGCCGCCGCTCGCGTGCGCCCCACGCTGGGCTGCGCGCTCCAGCAGGTCTTCGGCATGGCCGAGGGTCTGGTGAACTACACGCGCCTGGACGACCCCGAGCAGCTCATCGTCACCACGCAGGGCCGCCCCATGTCGGACGCGGACGAGCTGCGCGTGGTGGATGACGACGACGTGGCGGTGGCTCCCGGCGAGACGGGACACCTGCTCACGCGCGGTCCGTACACCATCCGCGGCTACTACAACGCGGAGGCGCACAACGCGCGCTCCTTCACGACGGACGGATTCTACCGCACGGGCGACCTGGTGCGCCTGACGCCCGAGGGCTACCTCGTGGTGGAGGGACGCGCGAAGGATCAGATCAACCGGGGCGGCGACAAGGTCGCGGCCGAAGAGGTGGAGAACCACCTGCTCGCGCACCCGTCCGTGAGCGACGCGGCGGTGGTGGCCATCCCCGACAAGTTCCTGGGCGAGCGCACCTGCGCCGTCGTCATCCCGCGCGGCGAAGCGCCGACCGCGTCGGTGCTCAACGCCTTCCTGCGCCAGCGGGGCCTCGCCGCCTTCAAGATTCCGGACCGCATCGAGTTCGTCGCGGCCTTCCCCCAGACGGGGGTGGGCAAGGTCAGCAAGAAGGCGCTGCGCGACAGCCTCCGACAGTCCCTCAACCCTTCTTCTGTCTGACCCTGGAGCCCTCCATGGCCCTGCCTGCCATTGCCCCCTACGCCATGCCCGGAGCGGCGGACCTGCCCCGGAACAAGATTTCCTGGACGCCGGAGCCCAAGCGCGCCGTCCTGCTCATCCACGACATGCAGCGCTACTTCGTGGACGCCTTCACGCAAGGGCAGTCCCCGGTGACGGAGCTGGTCGCCAACATCCAGCGCATTCGCGCCCACTGCACGGCGCTGGGCATCCCCGTCGTGTACTCCGCGCAGCCGCCGGACCAGACGCCCGAACAGCGCGGCCTCCAGTTGGACTTCTGGGGCAAGGGCCTGAGGGGCGGCCCGGAGCAGAAGCAGAAGATCATCGACGCGCTGGCCCCGGCGGAGGGCGACATCCTCCTCACCAAGTGGCGCTACAGCGCGTTTCGCAACACCCGGCTGATGGAGGTCATGCGCGATCAGGGCCGTGACCAGCTCATCATCTGCGGCATCTACGCGCACATCGGCTGCCTCCAGACGGCCAGCGACGGCTCCATGAGCGAGGTGCGTCCCTTCCTCGTCGCGGACGCGGTGGCGGACTTCTCGCTGGAGAAGCACCGGCTGGCGCTCGACTACGCCTCGCAGTTGGTCGCGTTCGTCACCTCCACGCAGCAGCTCATGGACGCGATGCCGCTGGCCGCGCCGTCGGTGGACCGCGCGCAACTGCGCTCGGACGTGGCGGAGCTGTTGATGGAGCCCGTGGCGGCGATTGGCGAGGACGAAAACCTGCTGGAGCGCGGCATGGATTCCATCCGCCTCATGAGCCTGGTGGAGCGCTGGCGTCAGCACGGCACGGAGGTGTCCTTCGTGGAGCTGGCCGAGAAGCCGACGCTCACCGACTGGTACGCGCTGCTCTCCTCGAAGCAGCCCGTCCCCGTCGCGCCCGGCGCCCGCGCCTCGTAATCCGTCGCACCCCTTCCCCCTCGGAGTTCCCCCCGTCATGCACCCATCCCAGGACGAGAACCGCCCGCTCTCAGCGGCCCAGCACGGCATCTGGGTGGGGCAACAGCTCGACCTCCAGAGCCCGGTGTACAACGCCGGGGAGTGCATCGAGTTCCGGGGCGCGGTGGAGCCGGTGCGCTTCGAATCCGCCCTGCGCCGCGCGGTGGCGGAGTCGGACGCGCTGCACTCGCGCTTCGTGACGGGTGACGGCGGGCCCGTGCAGCGCATCGACGCGGGCACGGAGTGGGCGCTGCACCGCGTGGACCTGAGCGCGGAAGCCGACCCCTGGGCTGCCGCCCAGGAGTGGATGTGGAAGGACCTGGGCCGCACGGTGGACCTGGCGGCGGGGCCGCTGTTCTCCCAGGCCCTGCTCACCGTGGGGCCGGAGCGCTCCTTCTGGTTCCAGCGCATCCACCACATCGCGATGGACGGCTACGGCTTCTCGCTGCTCGCGCGGCGGGTGGCGGAGCTCTACACGGCGGAGGCCCACGGCAAGCTGGCCCCCGTGGGCTTCAACCGGCTGGGCCCCGTGCTGGACGAGGACGTGGCGTACCGGGCCGGTCCCCAGTTCCAGAAGGACCGCGACTTCTGGGTGAACCGCTTCGAGGACGCGCCCGTGCCCGCGCTGCTGGCGGAGGCCGCGCCCATGTCGTCGCGCTTCCTGCGGCGCTCGGAGCACCTGTCCCCGGAGCTGATGGCGGCGTTGCAGGCCGGCGCGAAGCAGGCGGGCGTGAGCTGGTCCGACCTGGTGCTGGCGGTGACGGCCATCTACCTGCATCAGCGCACGAGCGCGCCGGAAGCGGTGCTGGGCCTGCCGGTAATGGGACGGCTGGGTTCGGCGGCGCTCAAGGTGCCGTGCATGGCGATGAACATCGTGCCGCTGCGCATCGCCGTGCGGCCCGACGCCGGGCTGTACGCGCTGGCCCGCGACGTGGCGGCGGAGATGAAGGCCGCGCGCCCGCACCTGCGCTACCGCTACGAGCAGCTTCGGCGCGACCTGCGCCTCGTGGGCGGGCAGCGCAAGCTGTTCGGTCCCGTCGTCAACATCATGCCGTTCGACTACGCCCTGGACTTCGCGGGCGTGCAGGCCACGGCGCACAACATTTCCGCCGGTCCCGTGGAGGACCTGTCCTTCGGCTTCCATGCGCGTTCGGGCGGCAAGGAGCTGCGCGTCGACCTGGATGCGAACCCGTCCTGCTACACGGAGGAGTCCCTGGCCGTGCACCAGCGCGGCTTCCTCCAACTGCTGGAGTCCCTGCTCGCCGCGCCGGAGCAGCCCGTGCGCCGGGGCCTCGCGAGCTGGGGCGCCGGGGGTGTCGCCGGTCCGGACGCGTCGGTGCTCGACGGCGGGCCGGTGCCTGGCGTGCGCCCCGTGCTGGAGCTGCTGAAGGCGCAGGCCGAGGTCCGGCCGGACGCGGTCGCGCTGGAGCATGGCCGCTGGCGGATGACGTACCGCGAGCTGCTGGCGGCGTCCCAGGCCCTGTCCCTGCGGCTGCTGGAAGCGGGCGTGACGCCGGACACGGCGGTGGCGGTGAAGGTGCCCCGGGGGACCGACGCCATCGTCGCCAGCCTGGGCATCCTGTTCGCGGGCGCGGGCTACCTGCCCATCGACCCGACGGGACCCGCCACGCGCAACGCGGCCATCCTGGAGGATGCGCGGCCGTCCGTGATGCTGGTGTCCGAGCGCCCCACGCCCGACGCGGATCCGACCGCGCCCGGCATCCTGGTGGTGCAGAAGCTGGAGCGACGCGAGGGCGACGCCCCGGCCGTGCCCGCCGCCCATCCGGAAGCGCGCCTCGCCTACGTCATCTACACCTCCGGCTCCACCGGCCAGCCCAACGGCGTCCAGATTCCCCGCGACGCGCTGGCCCACTTCGTCGCGGGCGCGACCGAGCGCTACGCGGTGGGTCCCGAGGACCGGGTGCTCCAGTTCGCCCCGCTCCACTTCGATGCGAGCGTCGAGGAGATCTTCGTCACGCTGTGCGCGGGCGGGCGGCTGGTGCTGCGCACCGATGAGATGCTCCAGTCCGTGCCCCGCCTGATGGACGCCTGCGCGGAGGCCGGCATCACGCTGCTCGATCTGCCCACGGCCTTCTGGCACGAGCTGGCGTACAGCCTGTCCACCGGCGCCGCCGTGCTGCCCGACTCCCTGCGCACGGTCATCATCGGCGGCGAGGCGGCCCTGCCGGAGCGCATCGCCCGCTGGCGCGACGTCGCGGGCGACCGCGTGCGCCTGCTCAACACCTACGGCCCCACCGAAGCCACCGTGGTGGCCACCGTCGCCACCCTCGCCGGTCCCGACGCGCTCGCCTCCGGTGATGAAGTGCCCATCGGCCGTCCGCTGCCGGGCGTCGTCGCGGCCGTCGTCACGCAGCAGGGCCGGCTGGCCGCTCCGGGCAAGGAAGGCGAGCTGTGCCTGATGGGCGGAGCGCTCGCCCGGGGCTACCTGGGTCGCCCGGAGTTGAACGCCGCGCGCTTCACCACCCTGGCGCTGCTCGAAGGCCAGCCGCGCGCCTACCGCACCGGCGACAAGGTGCGCGTGCGCGACGACGGACAGCTCGTCTTCGTGGGACGCGTGGACGACGAGTTCAAGATCAGCGGTCACCGCATCGACCCGGGCGAAGTCGAAACCGTGTTGCTCAAGTATCCGGGTGTCCGCGAGGCCGCTGTCGTGGGTCAGGTGTTGCCGGGAGGGTCGCGCCGGCTGTGCGCGCACCTGGTCGCTTCTCCTGAGCCCACGCCCGCGGAGCTGCGCAAGCACCTGCTGACGGCGCTGCCCGCGCCCATGGTGCCCGGCGCCTTCGCGTTCGCCGAACGTCTACCGCGCACCAGCAACGGGAAGATCGACCGCAACGCGCTGAAGAACGCGCTGCCTCCGGATGAGAGCGCCGCGCTGCTCGCCACCGCCACGCCGCTGGAGCGCACGGTGCTGGAGGTGTGGGAGCAGGTGCTGGGCCGCGCCGCGTCGTCGCTCCAGGACGACTTCTTCGAGCTGGGGGGCCAGTCCCTCCAGAGCATCCAGGTCGCCAACCGGCTGAGCATCGCCGTGGGCCGCGAGGTGCCGGTCGCCACCGTCTTCCGTCACCCCACCGTGTCGGGCCTCGCCCAGGCCCTGGAGCGCGGCAGCGCGGAGGGCTCCGAACCCGGCGGCCTCACCGCCGCGATGCTCGCGGACTCTGAGCTGGGCCTGGACATCGTCCCCGCCACCACCGGCGAGGCCTGGGCGCGCGAGGCCACCCGCATGGGCACCGGCTTCCGTCAGGTGCTCCTCACGGGCGCCACCGGCTTCGTCGGCGCGCACCTGCTCCACCAACTGCTCGCCGTGCCCGACGTTCGCGTCATCTGCCCCGTGCGCGCGAAGGACGAGGCCCAGGCGATGGAGCGCCTGAAGTCCGCGCTCGTCGGCCAGAAGCTGCCCACCGCGGGGCTGGAGTCGCGGGTGCTCGCGCTGCCGGCGGACCTGTCCCTGCCGATGCTGGGCCTGGACGCCGCGCGCTTCCACGGGCTGGCCGCGGAGTGCGACGCCGTCATCCACAACGCCGCCGTGGTCAGCGTGGTGCGCGAGTACGGCAGCCTCCAGGGCGTCAACGTGCGCGGCACGCGCGAGCTGCTCAAGCTGGCCGCCGCCGTGCGCCCCAAGCCCTTCCACTACGTGTCCACCATCGCGGTGGCGCCCCAGACGAACCTGGCGCCGGACGTGCCGGAGGCCTTCGTCCCCGCGCACGCAGGGCTGCGCGACGGCTACCAGCAGAGCAAGTGGATCGCGGAGCGGCTGGTGCAGCAGGCCTCCGAGCGCGGCCTGCCCGCGACAGTGTACCGCCTGGGCCGCGTGGTGGGCGCTCCAGACACCGCGCTCGTCAACACGCAGGACCTGGTGTGGCGCATCGTGCTCGCGGGGCTTCCCGTGCGCGCCCTGCCCCTGCTGGACGTGGGCGAGGTGTGGACGCCGGTGGACTTCGTCGCCCGCGCCATCGTCCAGCTTTCGCGCCGTTCGCATCCGGGCGCCGTGTTCAACCTGACGCCCACCGCGGAGGTGCGCCTGTCCGAGCTGTTCGGCTGGGTGCGCGACTACGGCTATCCGCTGGACCT
Source organism: Corallococcus terminator (assembly GCF_003611635.1). Taxonomy (GTDB): domain Bacteria; phylum Myxococcota; class Myxococcia; order Myxococcales; family Myxococcaceae; genus Corallococcus; species Corallococcus terminator. The sequence goes on from NZ_RAVZ01000001.1 coordinate 16,082, forward strand.
CTGTCATGTCCCCGAGTGGCGCGAGCGTGTCGCGCGCGGCTCCGGGGGCCACGACGCCACCCTGGCGTTCTTCGATTTGCGCAGCGGTGACTCCACGGCCGCCTTCGGCCTGGGTCCCATCCGCTGCGAGCGACTGCTGGCCGCGCTGGAGGGCACGGACGTCGTGTGCCCTCCCACCGACCGGACCCTCCTCTACCGCTACCTTGACTCCTGCGTCGCGCAGGGAATCCTGCCTCCGAAAGAATCGGCGCTCCCGTGACGAACTCTTCCTGGTCTCCCTCCTCCTGGCGCGCGAAGCCAGTCCGCTACATCCCCGACGACTACCCCGACCTTCCCGCCCTCGCGCGCGTGGAAGCCGAACTGGCGAAGCTGCCGCCCCTGGTCCCCGCGGAGGAGACGCGCCGGCTGCGCGACGCGCTGGGACAGGTCGCCGAAGGCAAGGCGTTCCTGCTCCAGGGTGGCGACTGCGCGGAGAGCTTCAAGGAGTTCGGCGCCGAGAACGTCCGGGACACCTTCCAGCTCCTGTTGCAGATGGCCGGCGTGCTCACGTTCGCGGGCGGCTGCCCGGTGGTGAAGGTGGGCCGCATCGCGGGCCAGTTCGCCAAGCCGCGCTCCAGCGCCACGGAGACGATCAACGGCGTCACCCTGCCCAGCTACCGCGGCGACATCATCAACGGCATGGACTTCAACTCGCGCGAGCGCACGCCGGATCCGCAGCGCCTCTTGCGCGCGTACCACCAGTCCGCGGAGACGCTGCAGCTTGTGCGCGCCTTCGCTCGCGAGGGCTACACCGACCTGACCCGCCTCCTGGGACACCGGCCGGAAGCCGAAGGCGCCGTGCGCCCGGTGGACTTCTTCACCAGCCACGAGGCCCTGCTCCTCAACGTCGAACAGGCGATGACCCGCTTCGATGAGGCGACGGGCGGCTGGTACGACACGTCCGCGCACATGCTCTGGATTGGCGAGCGCACCCGCCAGTTGGACGGCGGCCACGTGGAGTTCATGCGCGGCATCCAGAACCCCATCGGCCTCAAGTGCGGCCCCACGATGGAGCCGGACGACCTGTTGCGCATCATCGACACGCTCAACCCCCAGGGCACCCCGGGCAAGCTCACGCTCATCGGGCGCTTCGGTTCGGATCAGGTCGCCACCGCCCTGCCGCGCCTGATGGCCGCCACCCGCCGCCACGGCGGCCCCGTGGTGTGGTCCATCGACCCGATGCACGGCAACACGCACAAGGCGAGCAACGGCTACAAGACGCGCTCGCTGGAGCGCATCCTCGCGGAGGTCATGGCCTTCCTCCAGGTCGCCGCCGCCGAGGGCGTCCACCCCGGAGGCCTCCACCTGGAGATGACCGGCCAGGACGTCACCGAGTGCCTGGGCGGCCCGCTGGATGTCTCCGAGGACGACCTCTCCAGCCGCTACCACACGCACTGCGATCCCCGCCTCAACGCGGATCAGGCCCTCCAGCTCGCCTTCCGCGTCGCAGACGGCCTCCACACCGTGCGCGCCCCCCAGGCCCGCGCGGCCTGACGCGGCGCGCGGCCTTGACAGTCCCGAACCGAAGCGGCTAAACGTCGCGCCGTTGATAATGAGAACCATTTTCATAATTGCGAATGGGTGGCGGCGGTTCGGGGCGGGCGCGGCGCTGTTGACGGTCCTGTGTCTGGGCGGTCCGGCGCACGCGGGCGCGATGCAGACAAGCGGAGCCGCGCAGGAGCCGGAGGCCACGCCCTCCGCTCCCGTGGCACCGGTCTCCGCTCCGGCGGCACCGGTCTCCGCTCCGGCGGGTCCGGTCATCGAAGCGCCGAAGCTCATCCAGAAGACCGAGGCGGCCTACCCCGCCGAGGCCCTGGCGGCGCGCCTGGAAGCGAACGTGCGCCTGCAACTGAAGGTGGACGTCCAGGGACAGGTCACCGAGGCCGAGGTGATGGAGCCCGTGGGTCACGGGTTCGACGAGGCCGCGCGCACAGCCGCGCTCCAGTTCCGCTTCGAGCCCGGCAAGCGCGACGGCGTCGCGAAGCGCTTCCGCATCCTCTACACCTACGCCTTCCGGCTCCCGCAGGACGCCGTCCCCCCGGGCCCCGTGGCCGAAGCCGGCACGCCCCCGGACGCGGCGCAGCCTCCCGAGGTGGCCTCCAGCACTGATGAGAACACCATCGACGTGACCGTCGTCGGCGAGTCCGCCGCCGAGCGCCACCGGCAGTCCGCGGAAGCGGTGCAGGTCATCGAGATGGAGCAGATCGGCTACGAGACCGCGGACCTGGGCAGGGCCCTGGCGCGGACCGAAGGCGTGGACGTGCGCCGGGCCGGAGGCCTGGGAAGCAACACGCGCGTCTCGCTGGCCGGCATGTCGGATGATCAGGTTCGCTTCTTCGTCGACGGCATCCCGCTGGAGTTCGCGGGCTACGGGCCGGGGCTCGCCAACGTGCCGGTGAACCTGGTGCAGCAGATGGAGGTCTACCAGGGCGTCGTACCCATCCGCTTCAGCGCGGACGTGCTGGGCGGCGCCGTGCAGCTCATCACCGACCAGGACGTCCACGGCTCGGGCGTGGCGGCCTCCTACGAGCTGGGCTCCTTCGACACGCACCGCCTCACCGCGAGCGGCCACCACCTGGAGGAGTCCACCGGCCTGCTGGTGCGCGCGCACGGCTTCTACGACAACGCCCGCAACGACTACCTGGTGGACGTGCAGGTCACGAACGACGCGGGCAGGCTGGCGCCCGCGCGACTGCCGCGCTTCCACGACGGATATCAGGCGGGCGGCGCGAGCCTGGAGGTGGGCTTCGTGGACCGCCCGTGGGCCCAGCGCCTGCTGGTGCGCGCCTTCATCAACGCGACCGACCAGGACATCCAGCACAACACGTCCATGACGCAGGTCTTCGGCGACGTGACGGGCACGGCGGGCTCCGCGGGCACCACGTTGCGCTACGCGCAGACCTTCGGCCAGGGCCTCGCCGTGGACACCGTGGGCGGCTACACGTTCCGGCGCAGCCGCTTCCTGGACGTGAGCAAGTGCCGCTACGACTGGTACGGCCGCTGCTTCGTGACCCTGGAGACCGGGGGCGAGATGGACTCCGGAGCGGTGGAGCGCTACGTCAACCAGCACGCCGTCTTCGCGCGCCTCAACGCAAGCTGGCAGCCGGGCGGGCCGCACACCCTGCGGCTCGCGGTGGCGCCCACGTTCGTCGTGCGCACGGGCGAGGACCGCCAGCTCCAGCTCCTCCAGCAGGCGGATCCGCTCTCCGCGGATCGCGACGTGGCCTCGCTGGTGACGGGCCTGGAGTACCAGTACGAAGCGCTGGAGGGCCGGCTGCAGAACGTCGCCTTCGCCAAGGACTACCTCCAGTCCACGGGCGCGCAGAAGCTGCTCGCGAGCAACGAATTCCTGGACCTGGCCCGGACCGCGCACGAGCTGGGCGTGGGGGACAGCTTCCGTCTGCGCCTGTCGCCCACCGTCACCGCGAAGGCGTCCTACGAATGGGCCACGCGCCTGCCCCGGCCGGACGAGCTCTTCGGCGACGGCCTGCTCATCGAGGACAACCTGGAGCTGGTCCCGGAAACCAGCCACAACTTCAACCTGGGACTGGGCGTCTCCCTGCTGCCCGGCCGCCACGGTTCCTTCCGCGCCAACGTCGGCGGCTTCGCGCGCCTTTCGGATCAGCTCATCACGCTCATCCCGCAGTTGGGCTTCTCCCTCTACCAGAACGTCTTCGCCGCGCGCTCGCTGGGCGTGGTCGGCGCCGCCGGCTGGACCTCCCCCGGACAGCTCCTGTCGCTGGACGGCAACGCCACCTGGCAGGACGTGCGCAACGTGTCCGGCGAAGGCAACTACGGCGCCTTCAAGGGGCAGCGCATCCCCAACCGCCCCTCCCTCATGGCCAACGGCAGCGCGCAGGTGAAGATGACGGACCTGCTGCGCACCCAGGACGAGCTGCTCATCACCCTGCGCTCGCGCTACGTGCACGAGTTCTTCCTCGCCTGGGAGGGCGCGGGCGCCGCGGATACCAAGTACACCATCGACACGCAGCTCACGCACTCGGTGGCGCTGACCTACGTGATGCGCGACACCCCCACGAAGCTGAGCTGGACGCTGGACCTGCAGAACCTCACCAACGCCCGGACCTTCGACTTCTTCGGCGTCCAACGCCCCGGGCGCAGCCTCGCCGCCAAGTTCACGCTGGAGCGCTGAGACGCGCCTCCCGCATCCGCACGCAGCACCCCACACCCCATCGAAAGGGAAGTCCTTGAAGCCCTCACCCTTCTTCCGTACCTCGGGCCGCGTCCTCGCGGCGCTCGCCTTCAGCTTCGTCGCGGCCTGCAGTGACAACACGGATCCGGACAACGGCAACCCGGACGCGGGCACCGGCACCGACACGTCGCCGCTGTACGCGTTCGTGGCGCAGGTGAGCGCGGACTCCGCCTCCACCAGCTACGTCATCCTCACGGACAAGGTGGACCACACGGAGCCCCTGTCGCTCGCGAACGCCACGGAGATCACCGGCCGCGCGCTGGGCTCCGGCATCGAGAAGACGGGCGCCCTCTTCGTCTCCAGCAGCGGCTCCGCCGTCGTCACCCGCTACAACGTGACGGCCGACAACAAGCTGGAGAAGGCCGGCGAGGTGAGCTTCGCGGGCAAGGGCCTGACGACGATTGGCGAGTACCAGAACCAGTTCCAGTTCGCGTCGGACACGAAGGCCTACTACTTCGATGGCCGCACCGCGCAGGTCGTCGTCTGGAACCCGAAGGACATGTCGGTGACGAACAGCATCCCGCTGCCGGGCATGACCATCGAGGGGACGGTCCTGTCGTTCGCGTCCAACCCCATCCGCGTGGGCACCAAGGTGCTGATGCCGCTGGCGTGGCGTCCGTCCGCGGGCATCGGCATCACCAAGAAGGCCGGCATCGTCGTCCTGGACACGGCGACGGACACCGCCCAGATCGCCACCGACGACCGCTGCGGCTACGTGCGTGACGGCGTGGTGGGTTCGGACGGCCAGGTGTACCTGGCGACGGAGGCGTACGGCGCCGCGGTGAAGCGCACCGCGCAGGCGAACCCGGACGTGCCCGAGCCCTGCCTGCTGAAGTTCGATCCGCAGACGGCCACCTTCGATGCGGCCTTCTACAAGTCGCTGGGCTCGCTGACCAACGGCAGCGCCACGGGTTCGCTGCTCCAGGGCCCCACGGGCTCGGGCTACCTGCGCGTGCTGGACGAGACGACCTACACGGTGGTGGAAGGCACGCACCCGCGCGTCATCGCGAGCGCCGTGGCGTGGAAGTGGTGGAAGCTGGACCTGAAGGCGGACATGACCGCGGCCACGCTGGTGGACACGCTGCCGGCCAGCACGGGCAGCTCCTTCCTCTTCCACGCCGGTGACCGCACGCTGTTCACCGAGTTCACCAACAGCAGCAGCACGACGAACTTCCGCGAGCTGACCGACCAGAGCGGCAAGCTGGTCGCGACGCACGACGGTCTGTCGTTCTCGTTCCTGCAACTGCGCTAGTCACAGCCCCGTTGGGAAGCAGGGCCCCTTGCGTCACCGGGGGCCCTTCTTCATTTCCACACCCTTCCGGGCTCAGGCGTGAAACGCGTCCTGCCGCTCCGCGGGTGGCTGCGCCGGGAGCGTGAAGAAGAACGTGCTCCCCGCCCCCGGATGGCTCTCCACCCCCAACTGTCCGCCGTGGGCCTCGACGAGCCCCTTCACGATGGCGAGCCCCAGGCCCGCGCCTTCCTTGCGCTTCGCGTGGGCCTGCCAGAAGGGTTCGAAGAGGTGCGGGAGGTCGTCCGGCGGAATCCCGGGCCCCGTGTCACGCACCGAGAAGCGCACCTGACCGCCTTCGGCCTGGACGCGAAGGAAGATGCTCCCGCCTTCAGGGGTGAACTTGAGCGCGTTGCCCACGAGGTTGGAGAAGATCTGAAGGGCCCGCTCGCGGTCGGCGAGCACGGTGGGCAGCCCCTCCGGCACGACCGCCACCAACTGGAGTGATTTCGCCTCCGCGAGGGCCCGGTGCAGCTCCACGGCCTCGCGGACCAGCGGCGCCACGTCCAGCGCCTCGCGCTCCACCGACAGGCCCCCGCCCTCCAGGCGGGCCACGTCCAACAGGTCCTGGATGAGCCGGTTCGCCCGCTGGAGCGACTTCTCCAGCGAGTCCAGGGGCCGCTGGAGGGCGCGGCTTTCGGGCAGCCCCTTCCTGAGCACCCCGGCGCTCAGGGCGATGACGTTGAGGGGCGCGCGCAGGTCGTGGGCGACGATGCGCAGCACCTCGTCGCGGACGCGGGTCGCCTGTTGGGACTTCTCCAGCATGAAGCGCCACGCCTGCTCCATCTGCTTGCGCTCCGTGATGTCCTGGATCTGCGAGACGAAGTGCAGCGGCGCCCCGTGGGCATCGCGGACCATCGAGGCCCGCATCTGGGTGGTCACGACGTGCCCATCGCGGTGGAAGTAGCGCTTTTCCATCTGGTACGTGTCGATGTCGCCCTGGAGCAACCGGCGCACGTTCAGCAGATCCAGCTCCAGGTCCTCCGGGACGGTGATGTCCTGGAACGTCCTCGCCAGCAGCTCCGCCTGTGAATAGCCGACGATGTGGCGCAGCGACGCGTTCACGTTGAGGAACCGGCCGTCCAGGCCGACCAGCGCCATGCCGATGGGCGCATCCTCGAACGAGGTCCGGAAGCGCTCCTCGCTGTTGCGCAGCACCTCCTCCGCCCGCTTGCGCGCGGTGATGTCGCGAAGGATGACGGTGAGGATCCTTGTGCCCTCCACCTCCAGCTTGGAGATGCTGGCCTCCGCCGGGAACGTCTCCCCTCCCTTGCGCCGGCCGGAGATGGGCAGCCGCTCCCCCATGTGCCGGGAAGTCATGGCGCCCTGGGCGAAGTGCCGGACGTGCCGCGCGTGGAGCGCCTGGAGGCTCTCCGGCAGCAGCACCCCCAGCGGGCGCCCGACTATCTCATTCGCGGCGTAGCCGAAGATGCGTTCAGCGCTCGCGTTGAACAGGACGATGCGCTGCGCATCGTCGATGGAGATGATGGCGTCCGCCGCGTTGGAGACGATGCCGGCGAATCTCGCCTCCGACAGCCGCAGGGACTGCTCCGACAGTTGGCTCCTGGCATCCAACCGGGAGAGGGCCTTCGCATTCCAGAAGGTCACCGCGAGGAAGGCGGCCATCATCAGGCTCGCGAACAGCATGACCCCGGAGATGGGCCCGAAGAGCGTCAGCCGCTCCCCCAGCAACCGCGCCGCGACCACGACCAGCGGCGTGAGGAGGGCCGCCGGGAGGAGCCGGCGCGCCAACAGGCCGCCGAGATCCTTCTTCAGAAGCATGCCCATCAGCCCCTGCTCGGGGTGGACGGAGAGGATGGCGAGCGACAACAGCATCAGCAGCAGCGCCGAGTTGAGCCCCATGGGGGTGGAGGACGACTCGAAGTTGACGGACGCGAGCTCGGGGCCCACCTCCCGCAGCAGGAAGCCCAGGAGGACCCACGAGGCCATCACCAGGGTCACCAGGGCCAGCCACCGGGCGGGATACCAGCCCTGGCGCGTCCGCACGTGCAGGAGCAGGAGCGCCAGTCCCGTGAGACAGAGGCCCAGCGCGCTGCCCGGCCTGGACAGACCGGACGACACCGCGCTGCCTCCGTCCCCCAGCAGCAGCCGGTGGACGCCCGAAACGCCCCCGAGCGCGGACCAGCCCAGGGCTCCGACCCCCAGCAACACGGTGACCGTCGCCAGCCCCCGCCCCGCCTTCTGTCGCCAGCCCTGCTCCGTCTCCCGGTGAAGCCACCCCAGGGCGACGCCCGCCAACACGTAGCCCAGCGCCGTGCCGGGCGACATCACGACCGTGTCCGCGGAGAAGGCCAGGATGAGATGGGGAACGCCCAACCCCCAGCTCAGCAGCACGAAGAGGCCCGCTCCCACCAGGAGAGCGCGCGCGGCGGGCACCAGCCTGCCCATCACCCACTGGAGTCGCTGGAGCGAATCCCTCCGCGAGCGTCCTGGCGCACGGGCAGCCGACCACGGTTCACTCATGGCGGCGCGGCCCCCATGAGGGACCGGGAAGGCGGGCGCGACACCGGCCAGGAACGCGAGCGCTCGGTGTCCGCATGGCCATGCCAGCCCAGGGCCTCATCGCGTCCGGAGCGCGAGCGGCGCACGGGCAGTTCGCGGAAGCCCGCTCCCCCCACTGCTTCGGTGGGACCAGGCAGGCGGCTGACGCGGACGGGGATTCGCATGGCGGGGCCCAGAGGGGAACCTGGAGTCCCTTCGGGGGTCTGGCAAGGGCGGCGCCCGCAAGGACGCCGCCCCGGTACAACAGCCCCTCAGGGAGGGATCAGGTGCACATCAGCCACGAGCACTTGTTCGACTGGCACTCGCGCCCGCTGGAGCAGATGGAGCCCTTGGCCCGCTTCTCCACGCACTTGCCGGAGTTGGTGCCCCAGCCGCAGAACTGGGTGGCGCCGCAGTGCGAATCGGTGGTGCAGGAGCACGTGCCGTTCAGCCCGCTGCAACCGTCGATGGCGTTGCAGGAGCCGCTCTTGCACTCCTGGTTGAAGCGGCACGTCTCCGCGACGGCCTTGGTGGCGGGCGAGTAGGCCTTGCCGCAGATCTGCGGGTACGTCGCCTCACGGGTGGCCTTGGGGACGTAGGCCGCGACACCACCGGTGTCGATGTCGTTCGCCGCGTCGGCCATGCCGGAGCGGGCGCTGTTCGCGCGCTCCCACATCCGGATGTAGTTCTCCGACGAGCCTTCCAGACCGCTGGTGTTCACGCCGAGCTGCTTCAGGTCCTTCACCACGTCCGGCAGCAGGCCCACGTGGGCCAGACCGTAGATGTCGAAGTCGGTGCCCAGGCGGGCCGGGCCGGAGACGCGCTGCTGCTCACGCTGCGCATCCGCCTCCGCGCGGAAGCCCGCCGAGCACGCGCCGAAGTCACCGAAGCGCGGCCGCGTCTGCTGGATGAAGCCGTTGAGGTCCGCGCCGAAGCCCATGTTGACCTTGAGGCCCTGGCGGCCGAACTCGTACGCCTGCGCGAGCGAGCGCGTGGAGCCCTGGCAGGAGTTGGCCACGGTCGTGCGGGTGTAGGCGCGCGTCTCGTCATGCGCGGTGCGCAGGCCGAACATGCCGCCCGTCTGGCGCACGTAGCGCACCACCCAGGACGGGGTGGTCTTCTCGTTGGCGGCGAGCGCCGGGTTCATGATCTCGCGGAAGTGGCCGTGGGAGATCATCAGCGGGTAGTACGTGTTCGCCTGGGACACGGCATACGTGTCCTGAACGCTCTTCTCGGACATGTGGGCGATGTCGATGATCATCCCCTTGGCGATCATCTCCTGGACCAGCGCCTTGCCGTCCGCGGTGAGGCCCTTGGTGTTGCGGCAGTTCGCGTCCACGTCGAAGCCCAGCGTGAAGCCGGAGCCGGTGAGACCGCAGTCCGTGTCGATGTGGCAGTTCTCCAGGAACTGGGCGACCTGGAAGATGGCGTTGTGGGGCGCGGCGCCGCCAAAGCGGTTGTCCAACTGGTGCACGGGCTGCAGCGAGCGCACGCCCAGCGAATAGACGCGGTTCAACTCCGAGCGCCAGTCCTTGGTGCCGAACAGCTTGCTGGATTCGATGGAGAGCACCATCGCCAGCTTGCCGGAGGCGATGATCTGCCGGGCATGCGCGGGCGACAGGGCGATCTCCGCCCAGTCGGTGCGGGCATCGAAGTCGCGCGCCATCTGGAGCTGGATGTCCACGTCCATCATCTCGTCACAGGGCCGCTTGAGGTTCTGGTACGGCAGCGCCTTGCAGAGGAACTCGTTGCTGACGAGCGACACCATGACCAGGGACATGCCGCCCTGGCGGGCCTTGTTGAGCCACCCTTCCCACGCCTGCTGGTGCGCGATGGTGTCCCAGCGCGGCCACTGGGTGTTCACGTTCTTGCGGCCCAGGTGCAGGCCGGTGTCGCCCTCGGTGCCTTCCACCTGACCGATGACCTCCGAGGCCAGCGCGCCGCCGACGCCGAAGACGTCCGACAGGATGGGCACGCCGCCCAGGTTCACGCTGCCCGCGTTGGGACAGAGGTTGAGCATGTCCCGCAGGTCCATGCGGACCCGAGCATGGTCGCTCTCCGGTTCACCGCCGTCACAGCTCGCGAGCGTGCCGGTGTGGCCGCCATGGAACCAGCCACCGCTGAAGGCCTCCTCGGCGAACATGTGGTGGTGCATCTCCGCGAAGCCGCCCACCGCCAGCGGCTGGGCGACCTCCGCGGGCGCTTCGGGAAGCGTCGCGGGAGCCTCTTCGGAGACCGGGCCACAGCCCAGCGCGAGCGCCGAGGCCGCGAGGAACGGGGCGAACAGACTTCGGGAACTGAAACGGGAACGACGTTGCATGCGGTGTACCTTTCTTGGGGGGGAAGGCACACCGGGCGTATCAGCAGTCGTTCCAGCTAATCAAATCTCGCGGCGTATGCGCATTAATACATCACACGCTCATTCGTCGAAACACGGGCCGCTCTGACGCACCTCGACGATGGACCACTCCGCCGCGGGACACTCGCTGGCGATGGCGAGCGCTTCCTCCCGGGTGTGGACGTCGATGAGGAAGAAGCCCCCGACGATCTCCTTCGATTCGGTGAAGGGGCCGTCGCTGAAGGACCGCTTGCCCTCGCGCACCTGGATGCGGACGCCCTCCTCGTCGGAGCGGAGCGAGTCGCTGGCCAGCAGCAGGCCTCGCGTCTGGAGGTCCGCGCCATAGCGCTGCATGCGCGCCATCCGCTCGGCGGCGACACGGCGCTCCCCCTCCGTGCTCGGCCGGGCTCCTGACTGCTGGATCAACACCATGAACGACATCGCGTGCTCCCCTCCGGCCGGGAACGGACCGGACCACTGACGCTCGCCTGATACCTACTCGGGCAGGTAGAAGCCTGGGTTTTTTCTGACTTCCGTTTCCATCCAGGCCCAGAGCATTTTAATAGTGGTTCACAGGACGCCCGTTCAAAACCCAGCTCTATGAACTTTCTTCAAATCATTGCCTTGCGCGCTGCATCAAAACCCGACGCGCGGGCCTTCGTCTTCCTGGATGACGGAGAGAGCGAAGGCGGGAGCCTCACGTACGCGGAGCTGCAGCGGCGCACGTTGGAGGTCGGCGGCATGCTCCAGGAGGCCGGCGCGCGTGGCGAGCGCGTGCTCCTGCTGTTTCCGCCAGGTCTGGACTACCTCGTGGCGTTCCTGGGATGTCTCCAGGCGGGGGCGGTCGCCGTCCCCGCCTACCCGCCGGATCCCGCCCGGCTGGCGCGCACCCTGCCCCGACTCGAGGCGTTGACCGCGGATGCGCAGGTCCGCTTCGTCCTGGCCCCCTCCTTCATTCGCGACATGGCCCAGGGGTTGTTCGAACAGTCCGGGGCGCTCGCGCGGGCCTCGTGGCTCGCCATCGAGGACGCGGCCCACGGACACGCGGGCGCGTGGAAGGCCCCGGACACGACGCCGGACACGGTGGCGTTCCTCCAATACACGTCCGGCTCCACCGGCTCGCCGCGCGGCGTGGTGCTCACCCACGGCAACCTGCTGCACAACTCCCAGGCCATCCAGCGCTGCTTCCAGCACGACGCGGACAGCGTGGGCGTCATCTGGCTGCCGCCGTACCACGACATGGGCCTCATCGGCGGCATCCTCCAGCCGCTCTTCGTGGGCTTCCCCGTCGTGCTGATGTCGCCCATGGACTTCCTGGCGCGCCCGCTGCGCTGGTTGCAGGCGGTGTCCCGCTACCGCGCCACCACCAGCGGCGGACCCAACTTCGCCTACGAGCTGTGCGTCCGGAAGGCGACCCCGGAACAGGTGGCGGCGTTGGACCTGCGCTCCTGGCGCCTCGCGTTCAACGGCGCGGAGCCCATTCACCCCGCCACGCTGGAGCGCTTCCGCGACACCTTCGCGCCCGCGGGCTTCCGCCCCGAGGCGATGTATCCCTGCTACGGGCTGGCGGAGGGCACGCTCATCGCCTCCGGCAAGGCAGCGGCCCTGCCCCTGCTGCGCGCCTTCCGCAAGGACGCGCTGGCTGACAACGAGGCCGTGCCCGTCGCCGCCACGGAGCCGGGCGCGCTCCAACTGGTGGGCTGTGGCGTGCGCCTGCCGGATCAGGAGCTGCTCATCGTGGATCCCACGCGGCGGCTGCCCCTGCCCGAAGGCAAGGTCGGGGAGGTGTGGCTGCGCGGGCCCTCCGTCGCCCAGGGCTATTGGAACCGCCCCGAGGAGACAGCGGAGAGCTTCCAGGCACGGCGCGCGGATGCGCCCACCGAAGGCCCCTACCTGCGAACTGGCGACCTGGGCTTCCTGCGCGAAGGCGAGCTGTTCGTCAGCGGGCGCCTCAAGGACCTGATCATCGTCCGGGGCCGCAACCACCATCCCCACGATCTGGAGCGGACCGCCGTCGCCAGCCATCCCGCGCTGCGGCCCGGGTGCTCCGCGGCGTTCGGCGTGCAGACCCACGGCGCGGAGCGGCTGGTGCTGGTGCAGGAGGTGGACACGCGCAAGGCGTTCGACGCCACGGAGTGCGCGCGCGGCCTGCGCGAGGCCGTCGTGCGGGAGCACGGCGTCCAGTTGGACGAGGTGGTGTTCATCGAGCCCGGCAGCCTGCCCAAGACGTCCAGCGGCAAGGTGCAGCGCCGCGCCACCCGGGCGGCCTGGCTCGAGGGCCAGCTCCAGGTGGTGGCCCACGACACCTCCGGTGCGCACGACGGGGCGCCTTCCGCCGTCCCGGAGCTGCCGCCGCTCGACGCGTTGCGCGCCCTGACGTCGGACGTGCGCGACGCGCGGATCGCGGACTGGCTGCTGGCGCGCGCCTCGGCGGCGCTGCGCGTGGCCCCAGGCAGCGTGGACCGCGAGGCCCCGCTCGTGCAGTTGGGCCTGGACTCGCTGGCGTCGGTGGAGCTGCGGGCCGACATCGAATCGGCGCTCGGCCTGTCCATTCCGCTGCCCGAGCTGCTGGGGAGCATCACGCTCACGGAGCTGACGCGGCGCTGTCAGGGCGCGCTCGACTCCGGGCCGGGCCTGGCGCTGCGGCCCACCCCGGTGCCTCGCGACGGGGCGCTGCCGCTGTCGTTTCCGCAGGAGGAGCTGTGGCTCGCCTCGCGGTTGGACCCAAGCGGCGGCGGGTACAACATCTCCTCGGCCCTGAGCCTGCGGGGGACGCTGAAGACGGCGTGGCTGGAGGCGGCCCTGCTGGAGATTTGCCGTCGCCACGAGGCCCTGCGGACCTGCTTCCCCGAAGTGGACGGGCGTCCGGTGCAGCGCATCCTGGCCGCCGGGCCCCTGGAGATTCCCGTGGAGGACCTGCGCGCGCTCGCGCCGGAGGCCCGCGAGGCCCGCCTCCAGGAGGTGGCGCTTTCGGAGGCGAGGGCCCCGTTCGCGCTCCAGCACGGCCCCCTGCTGCGGGCCCGGCTGCTCTGGCTGGAGGATGCGCGGCACGTGCTGCTCTTCACCGTGCACCACATCGTCGCGGACGGCTGGTCCATGCGCCTGATCATCCAGGAGCTCACGGCCCTGTATTCCGCCTTCCAGGCGGGCGTGACGCCCACCCTGCCCGCGCTGCCCTACCAGTACGCGGACTTCGCGGTGTGGCAGCGCCAGCGGCTGACGGGCGCGCATCTGGAGTCGCTGCTCGACTGGTGGCGCGCGGAGGTGGCGGGACTTCCCACCGGCCTGAAGCTGCCCACGGACCGTGAGCCCGGAGGCCCGCCGGATGCCCGCGGCGGCACGCTGAGCACGCGGTTGTCGCCAGAGCTGGCGGCGCGCCTGCGGGAGGGCTGCGCCCGGCAGGGGGTGACGCCGTTCATGTGGATGCTCGCGGTCTTCCAGACGCTGCTGGCGCGCACCACCGGGCAGGAGGACGTCCCGGTGGGCGTCGCGGACCTGGGCCGCGCCGCCCCGGGCTCCGAGCGCGTCATCGGCAACTTCGTCAACATGCTGGTGCTGCGCACGCCGCTGGGCGGCGATCCCCCGTTCAGCGAAGTGCTGCGCCACGTAAAGGAGCGCTCGCTGGGCGCCGCCGCCCACGCCGAGCTTCCCTACGAGCAGTTGGGCCGCGGCCGGCCTCCGCTGTTCCGCGCCGCGTTCGGCACCCAGAACCAACCGCGCGAGCGCGTGTCGCTGCCCGGCCTGGAGGTGGAGCCGCTGCTGTTCGACTCCGGCGTGTCCCGGCTGGACCTCACGCTGTGGGCGTCGGAGACACCCGAAGGGCTGCGCTGTCACTGGACCTACGCCACCCGCCTGTTCGACGCGTCCAGCGTGGAGCGGCTGCACCGCCGCTTCGTGCGCCTGCTGGAGGATTCGCTGGCGCGCCCGGACACGCGGCTCGCGGCGCTCGCCCTGGACTCCGACGACGATGCGACACCCCAGCTCCAGGGCGCCCTGGGCCGGCTGGGCACCCGGCGGCGCCGCGGCGCTGGCCCGGACGGCGGCACCCCTCCACCCGGCACGTCAGGAAACCCCACCTCATGAAGGATGCCCTGTCAGGACTGGGGGCGCGCTCACGCCGCCCCGTGAAGCTGTCGCGTACGGACCTGGTGACGACGCGCCTTCCCGAAGGCGAGGACTGTCCGCTCATCATCGAGCCCCGCGTGGAGGGGCTGGAGCTGGTGCAGTGGGCGGGTGACCACCGCGCGTATCTGGAGGAGGAGCTGGCCCGGGTGGGCGGCCTGATGCTGCGCGGCTTCCGCATGGGCGGCGTGGACGGCTTCGCGGACTTCGTGCGGGCGACGTCCGGCGCGCCCCTGCCCTACACGGAGCGCTCCTCTCCGCGCGAGGTCGTCAAGGATCAGATCTACACGTCCACGTCGCACCCGTCGGACCAGGAGATCTTTCCGCACACGGAGCAGTCCTACAACCTGACGTTCCCGCAGAAGATCTACTTCCACTGCGTGACGGCGCCCACCGAAGCCGGCGCCACGCCCATCACCAGCACCCGCCGCATCCTGCGCGAGCTGCCGCGCGACGTGGTGGAGCGCTTCGTGGCGCGCGGCTACCGCTACGTGCGCAACTTCGGTGACGGCCTGGGCCTGTCGTGGCAGGAGGCCTTCCAGACGACGGAGCGCGCGGAGGTGGAGCAGTACTGCCGCGACAGCCAGATCGACTTCCAGTGGCCAGGCCAGGGCCGGCTGCGCACCAGCCAGCGGCGTCCGTGCGTGGCCCGCCATCCGACCACCGGGGAGCTGGCGTGGTTCAACCACGCCACGTTCTTCCACGTGAGCACCCTGCCCGCGCCCCTCGTCGCCCACCTGCGCTCGCTCTACGCCGAGGAGGAGATGCCCAACAACACCTTCTACGGCGACGGGTCCCCCATCGAGCCGGAGGTGCTGGAGCTTCTGCGCGCCGCCTACCTGCGCGCCCGCGTGGCGGTGCCGTGGCAGGTGGGGGACGTGCTGCTCTTGGACAACATGCTCATGGGACACGGTCGCCAGCCCTTCAAGGGTGAGCGCAAGGTCGTGGTCGCCATGGCGGACCCCCGGCGCTGGGCGGACGTCGTCTTCGACGGGCCGCTGCCTGCCTGACGCCCCCGCGCACACGAGAGAACACATGACGCGCAAATCCGACATCGCAGGCCCCGGCATCCCTTCGCGCCGCCGCGCGCCCATGAAGCTGTCCACCACGTCGCTGGTGAAGGTGGGCAGCCTTCCTGGCGCCGAGGGCTTCCCGCTCGTCGTGGAGCCCACGCTGGAGGACCTGGACCCGGCGGACTGGGCCGCGAACCACCGCGAGTGGATCGACGCGAAGCTGCAGGAGTCCGGCGCCCTGCTGTTCCGCGGCTTCCGCGTGCCGGATGCCTTCGCCTTCCGCGCCTTCGTGGGAGCGCTCAGCAGCGAGCTGCTGGACTACGTGGAGCGCGCGGCGCCTCGCACGCAGGTGGCGCCCAACGTCTACACCTCCACCGAGTTCGCCGCGGATCAATCCATCCCGCTGCACCACGAGATGTCCTACTCCCACAACTGGCCCTCCCGGTTGTGGTTCTTCTGCGACGTGCCCTCGCCGGTGGGAGGCGCCACGCCGCTCGCGCCGGAGCGACTGGTCACGTCGCGCATCCCGGAGGACATCCGGCGGCGCTTCCTGGAAAAGAAGGTCATGTACGTCCGCAACTACGGCGAGGGCGTGGACCTGTCGTGGCAGGAGGCGTTCCAGACGCAGGATCGCGCGGAGGTGGAGCGCTACTGCCAGAGCTGCGGCATGACCTGCGAGTGGCGCGACGGCGATCGGCTGCGCACGCGCGCGGTGCGCCAGGTGATGGCCACCCACCCGCGCACCGGCGAAGCGCTGTGGTTCAACCACGCGCCCATCTTCCATGAGACGAACCTGTCCCCTTCCGTGCGCGAAGCGCTGCGGGCCCAGTTCCGTCCGGACGAGATGCCGCGCAACGCCTTCTATGGCGACGGCAGCCCGCTGGAGCCGGAGCTCCTGGAGCGCATCCGCGGCGTCTACGCCGACGCCACCGTGCGCTTCCCCTGGCAGAAGGGCGACGTCCTCATGGTGGACAACTTCCTCGCGGTCCACGGACGCGACCCCTTCGAGGGCGAGCGCTCCATCCTGGTCGCCATGGCCGAGCTGTACGTGAGCCCGGGCCCGGCCTGAGCAGCATGCCGCCCCAACCTCCCCTCCCTTTCATCCTTCCGCACGCAGGAGCAACACGACGATGAGCATCGACGAGATCGAGGGCTATCCCCTCTCCGCCGAGCAGCGGCGCCTCTGGGCCACTGGCGGCCCGTCCGGCACGCAGCGGGTGCGCGCGGAGCTGCGCCTCACGGGCCCCCTGCGCGTGGAGGCGCTCGAGCGGGCCCTGGCCGACACGGGCCAGCGCTATGAGGTCCTCCGCACGCGCCTGTCGCGGCTGGCCGGCATGAGCACGCCGCTGCAGGCCGTGGCGGAGCTGTCCGTCGGACTCCACCGGGGTGTTGCTCCGCCGGAGCCCGTCGCCCAGGCCCCGGAGGAAGGCCCGCTGCGCTGCACGGTGCACTCGGAGGACGCCCAGCATCACCGGCTCTGGCTGGAGCTGCCGGCGCTGTGCATGGATCCGTTCGCGCTGCGCGACCTGACGACCGCGCTGGGCCGCGCCTACGCGGGCGAGCCGGGCCCGGACGAACCGCTCCAGTACATCGACTACGCGGACTGGCAGCGCGAGTTCCTCGCGGGCGAGGACAAGGCCGAGTCCGCCGCGTACTGGCGCCAGCTCGCGGAGTCCCTCCCCGCGCCCACGACCCTGCCCTACGAGCGCAAGGAAGGCGCCCGGGCGCCAACGTCCTTCCAGGTGTTGGAGGCGGAGGTGGCGGGCACCGGGCCGCTGCGCGCGCTGGCGGGCCGCTTCAGCGTGGAGCTGGACACGCTCACGCACGCCGCGTTCCAGGGACTCCTGTGGCGACTGACGGGGCGCGGGCCGGTGGTGTCCACGCTCCGGGTCGATGGTCGTGCGTACGAACAGCTTGAGGGCGCGCTGGGCACCTTCGCCCGTTCGCTGCCGGTGGTGACGACGATCCCCTCCGACTACCGGCTGGCGGATCTGCTGGAGCGGCTGCGCCAGACGCACGTAGCCCACCGCAAGCACGCCATCGCCTTCGACGCGGACGCCTACCCCTCGCTGGTGCCGTCCGCCGCGCAGGCCCCGTGCGCGTTCCGCTTCGTCTCCTGGCCCGACGAGGAGCACGCGGGCACGCGCTTCCACCTGGAGCAACTGGAGGCTCACGAGGACGTGGCGGGCCTGATGCTCGCCGTCACCGACGACGGCCGTCGCCTCGCGCTGCGCCTGGAGTACGACGCGGGCCGCTTCGAGGAAGCGGACATGCGGCGGCTGCTCCAGACCTACCGCGTCTTGTTGGACGAGCTGGTCGCGCACCCCGAAGCCCGCCTGGGAACGCTGCGCCTGCTGGACGCGGAAGAAGAGCGCCGCGTGGTGCACGCCTGGAACGCCACCGCGCTGAGCGTGGAGGGCGGCTGCGTCCACGAGCACTTCGCTGCCGTGGCGGCCTCCCAGCCGGACGCCATCGCCCTGGTCTGCGAGGGCGTGCGGTTGACGTTCCGCGAGGCCAACCAGCGCGCCAACCAGTTGGCCGCGCACCTGCGCGCCATCGGTGTCGCGACGGGGGACGCCGTGGGCCTGTGCATGCCCCGATCGGTGGACGCCATCGTCGCCCTGCTGGGCATCCTCAAGGCGGGCGCGGCCTACGTACCGCTCGATGCGGAGCTGCCGGCGAAGCGGCTCGTCTTCATCCTGGAGAACACGCGCGCGTCCGTCGCCGTCACCACGGCGGAGCTGGAGGGGCGCCTGGAGGGCTTCACCGGCACGCGGGTGCGCCTGGACGCGGACGCCGCGAACCTCGCCTCGCGAAGCGACGCGGATCCTTCGCTGCCCCTGGATCCGGAGCACGTGGCCTACGTGCTCTACACGTCCGGCTCCAGCGGCCAGCCCAAGGGCGTGATGGTGCGCCACCGGGGGCTGACCAACCTGGGCGCGGCGCTCGAACAGGCCGTCTATCGCGGACGCGGCCCCCGGCTCGCGGTAGGCCTCAATGCGTCCCTCGCCTTCGACGCCTCCGTGAAGCAGCTCATCCAGGTGTGCCAGGGCCACACGCTCCACGTGCTCACCGACCGCATCCGGCTGGACGGCAAGGCGCTGGCGGCCTCGCTGCGCGAACACCCGCTGGACGTGTTGGATCTCACGCCCACGCAGTTGCGGCTGTTGCTGGAGAACGAGGACGGCGCGAGCCTGGCCCAACTGCCGGTGCTGCTGCTGGGGGGCGAGGCCATCACCCCGGACCTCTGGAAGCGCCTGGCCCTGGAGGGGCGCGGTGCCTTCAACCTCTACGGTCCCACCGAGTGCACGGTGGACACCACGGCGGTGGCCGTCACGGCCCAGGCGCCCGAGCCCACCATCGGCGGACCACTGGCCAACGTGCGCGTGTACCTGCTGGACGCGGACGGGCGGCCCGTACCCGTGGGCGTCCCCGGCGAGCTGTTCATCGGCGGGGATGGCGTGGCGCGGGGCTACCACGGCCGGCCGGACCTGACCGCGGAGCGCTTCGTGCCCGACCCGTTCAGCGGCGTCCCCGGCGCACGGATGTACCGCAGCGGCGACGTGATGCGCTTCAACGCGCAGGGGCAGCTTGTCTTCATGGGCCGCGCCGACTTCCAGGTGAAGGTGCGCGGCTTCCGCATCGAGCTGGAGGAGATTGAACAGGCCCTGGGAAGCCACGCGTCGGTGAAGCACGCCGCCGTCGTCGCCCGGACCGATGCGCAGGGTGAGCAGCAGCTTGTCGCCTATGTGGTCCCCAAGCGCCGCCATGGCACCCGGCTGGACTCGCGCGCCCGGTACCCGCTGCCCAACGGCATGGCGGTCCTCCACCAGAACAAGAACGAGACGGACTACCTCTACCGCGAGCTGTTCCACGAGCGGCTGTACATCCGCCACGGCGTCCAGCTCCCGGCACGGGGCGTCATCCTGGATGTCGGGGCGAACATCGGCATGTTCTCGCTGTTCGCCAGCCTGAACGCGCCGGAGTGCCAGGTGTATGCCTTCGAACCGCTCGCGCCCCTGTACGAGACGGCCGCCGCGAACTGCGAGCTGTACGGCCCCCGGGTGAAGGTGTTCCCGGTGGGGCTGTCCAACCACGAGCACTCCGCGACGTTCACGTACTACAGCCGCTACACGATGATGTCCGGCCAGAGCGAGTACGCGAACGCCGTGGACGAGGTGAGCGTCATCAAGACGTTCCTGCGCAACCAGCGCACCGCGGGGGACTCGGCCGCGGACACGCTGCTGACCAACGCGGACGAGCTGCTGGAGGGCCGCTTCGCCGAGGAGCGCCACACGGCGCGGCTGCGCCGCCTGTCCGACGTGATGCGCGAGGAAGGCATCCGCCACGTCGACCTGTTGAAGGTGGACGTGCAGCGCGCGGAGCTGGACGTGCTGGAGGGCATCGACGCGGAGCATTGGCCGGGCATCCAGCAGGTGGTGATGGAGGTGCACGACGCCCGGGGCCACGCGAGCGAGGGCCGGGCCCAGCGCATCACCGGGCTGCTGGAGTCGAAGGGCTTCCGCGTGCGGGTGGATCAGGATCCGCTCCTGGAAGGCACGGACCGTCACAACCTCTATGCCTGGCGCGAGGGCGGACCGGTGGTGGCGGCCCCGGCCTCCGCCGCACTGGACGCGAGGACGGTGGCGACCCCGCTCACCGACGATGCGGTGCGCACGCACCTGCGGCAGGTGCTGCCGGAGTTCATGCTGCCGCGCCATGTCGTTTTCCTGGACGCGCTGCCGCTCACCCTCACCGGCAAGGTGGACCGCAAGGCCCTGCCCGCGCCGGAGGCGGTGGCATCCAGCGCGCGCGCCGCCTACGTGGAGCCGCGCAACGAGCTGGAGCGCCGCATCGCGGCCGTGTTCGCGGACGTGCTGAAGCTGGAGAAGGTGGGCATCCACGACGCCTTCTTCGACCTGGGCGGGCACTCGCTGCTGCTCGTGCAGGCGCACAACCGGCTGGGCAAGGTGCTGGAGACGCCCCTGTCCATGTTGGATCTCTTCCGCCATCCCACGGTGGCCTCGCTCGTCGCGTTCCTGGAGGCGGGCAAGGCGCCCGCGCGCGAGACGACCGAGGACGTGGACGAAGCCGCCCGTCGCCGGGTGGAAGCCATGAAGCGTCAGAAGGACCGCAGCAAGGGCAGGGGTGACACATGAGCGGCACCGGTGGACAGGAAGGGCTGGAGGGCATCGCCGTCGTCGGCATGGCGGGCCGTTTTCCCGGCGCCGCGGACGTGGACGCGTTCTGGAAGAACCTCCGCGAGGGCGTGGAGTCCATCCGCTTCTATTCCGAGGCGGAGCTGCTGGACGCGGGCGTGTCCCCGGAACTCCTGGCGGATCCCGCCTACGTGCGGGCCAACGCGGCCCTGGAGGGCGTGGAGCTGTTCGACGCCGGGTTCTTCGGGATGAACCCCGGCGTGGCGCAGATCACCGACCCGCAGCAGCGCGTGTTCCTGGAGGTGGCGTGGCACGCCCTGGAGCACGCGGGCTACGACGCGGAGCGGTTCTCCGGTGACATCGGCGTCTTCGGCGGGCTCAGCATCAACACGTACCTGCTGGAGAACCTGGCCGGCAACCGGCAGCTCATCGAATCCCACGGCCTGCTCCAGGCGGCCATCGCCAACCGTGGCGACCATCTGGCCACGCTGACGGCCTACAAGCTCAACCTGCGCGGCCCCGCCTTCACCGTGCAGAGCACCTGTTCCACCGCCCTGTCCGCGGTGCACCTGGCGTGTCAGGCGCTGCTCTCGTACCAGACGGACATGGCCCTGGCTGGCGGCGTCGCGGTGCGCGTGCCGCAGACCATGGGCTACCTGTTCCAGGAAGGGGGCGTGGCCTCTCCGGACGGACACTGCCGCCCCTTCGATGCCCAGGCGAAGGGTACCGTCTTCGGCAGCGGCGCCGGCGCCGTCGTCCTCAAGCGCCTGGAGGACGCCATCGCCGCGGGCGACACCATCCACGCCGTCATCCGGGGCTCGGCGGCCAACAACGATGGCGCGGCGAAGATCGGCTACACGGCGCCCTCCCCCGAAGGCCAGCGCCGCGCCATCAGCATGGCCCTGGCGGTGGCGGGCGTGTCCCCGGAGACCGTGGGGTACGTGGAATGTCACGGCACCGGCACCGTGCTGGGAGACCCGATAGAGGTGGAGGCCCTCACCCAGGCCTTCGGTGCGAAGACGCAGCGGCGACAGTTCTGCGCGCTCGGGTCGGTGAAGAGCAACATCGGCCACCTGGACACGGCGGCGGGCATCGCGGGGCTCATCAAGACGGTGCTCTGCCTGAAGCACCAGCAGCTTCCGGCCACCCTGCACTTCGAGTCGCCCAACCCGGCCATCGACCTGCAGAAGAGTCCCTTCTACGTCAACGCGCGCCTGAGCGACTGGGCCCGGCCGGCCACGCATCCCCGGCGCGCGGGCGTGAGCTCGTTCGGCATCGGTGGCACCAACGTGCACCTGGTGCTGGAGGAAGCGCCGCCCGTGCAGGCCGCGCGTGCGTCCGACGGCTGGCACACGCTGGTGCTGTCGGCGCGCACCGCGAGCGCGCTGGAGGCCCAGACGGAGGAGCTGCGGCGGCACCTGCAAGCGCACCCGGAGCTGGACCTGGCGGACGTGGCCTTCACGCTCCAGCAGGGGCGCAGGTCCTTCGAGGTGCGGCGCGCCCTCACCTGCCGCTCGCTGGCAGACGCGGTGGAGACCCTGGAACGCCTGCCCCCGGAGCGCACGTGGACGGGCAAGGTGGAGGGCCATGCCCGCTCCGTCGCGTTCCTCTTTCCCGGCGTGGGCAGTCAGCATCCGGGCATGGCGCGCGAGCTGGCTGAAGCGCTGCCTGTCTTCCGTGAGCATCTGGACGCGTGCCTGAAAGCGCTGGACGCGGCGCTGGGCATGGACCTGCGTCCCCTGCTCTTTCCCCGTCCCGGCGCCGAAGCCTCGGCCGCGGAGGCCCTGTCCCATACGCACGTGGCCGAACCCGCGCTCTTCGCGGTGGAGTACGCGCTGGCGGCGACGTGGAAGGCCTGGGGTGTCCAGCCGCGCGCGGTGCTGGGCGAGGGCATTGGCGAGTACACCGCCGCGTGTGTCGCGGGCGTGGTGTCCTTCGCGGACGCCGTCACCCTGGTGGCGCTGCGCAGCCGGTTGGTGAAGCGCCTGCCCGAGGGCGCCATGACGCTGGTCATGCTCCCCGAGCGCGAGCTTGAAGCGCTGCTGCCCCAGCACGGCCTGTCCCTGGCCTGGGTGGGCCGGCCCTCGGTGGGCACGGTGTCCGGCCCGAAGGCCGGCATCGAAGCGCTGGAGGCGGGGCTGCGGCAGCGGGGCGTCGCCTTCCGGCGTCTGTTGGGAGACCGGGCGCTCCAGTCACCTGACGTGGATGGCATCAGCGCGGAGCTGGGCACCGCCGTGCGCCGCGTCTCCTTCCAGCCCCCCACCGTCCCCTTCTTCTCCGGCGTCCACGCCGGCTGGGTCACGGGGACGGAGGTGGCGGAGGCGTCGTGGTGGGCATCGCAGTTGCGGCGCACGCTGCGGCTGTCGCCGGGGATTGAAGCGCTGTTCCAGGAGCCGGACCGGTTGCTGCTGGAGGTGGGCCCGGGGCGGACCTGGCTCAACATCGCCCGGCTGCACCCCGCGAAGTCCCCCCGGCAGACGGTGCTGGGCTCGCTCGCGCAGGACGTGAAGGAGGCCTCGGAGCCCAAGGCGATGCTGGCCGCGCTCGCGCGCCTGTGGGTTTCCGGCGCGCCCCTGGATTGGGAAGGCGTGCATGCGGGGGCGTCGCGACGTCGCGTCCCGCTGCCGCAGTACCCCTTCGAGCGGCAGCGGCTGTGGCTGGACCCGACGCCGCGCACCCCCGCGCGCACCGTGACGGAGGAGCCGCTGCCCCCGCGCCGGGTGGATCCCGCCGACTGGTTCTTCGTCCCCTCGTGGAAGCGGACCGCGCCGCCAGTGCCTGCTTCGCGCGAGCCGGAGCGCGTGCTGCTCTTCGTGGACGCCTTCGGCCTGGGGGAGCTACTGGCCTCCCGCCTGGAGCAGCGCGGCCACACGGTGCTGCGCGTGGAGCGGGGCACCTCTGGGGCCTCCGCGCCTTCCGCGGGCCGCTACACGCTGGATCCCCGCTCGCCCGGTGACTACCGGCGACTGTTGCAGGAGCTCAAGGATCAGGGCCGTTCGCCCGCGCGCATCGTGCACCTGTGGAGCGTGGATCCGCAGCGCACCTCGGGCTCGCGCCTGGACGTGCTGCCCCGCGTGGAGGAGGCGGGCTTCCGCAGCTTGATGTACCTGGCCCAGGCGGTGGGCGCCGTGTACGCCACCACGCCCGTGGAGTTGCAGGTGCTCGCAAGCCAGCTCTTCTCCGTGTCGGGTGAGGAGACGATCTGTCCGGAGAAGGCGACCCTGCTGGGGCCCTGTCTCGTCATCGGGCAGGAGTACCCGAACGTGCGGTGCCGGCTCATCGACGTGCCCCTGCCCACCCCCGGCAGCACCGGGGAGGCGGGGCTCGTCGGGCACCTGCTCGCGGATTTGGAGTCGCGCGCGGTGGACGCTGTCACCGCGTGGCGTGGACGGCACCGCTGGGTGCGCACGCACGAGTCCGTGCGCCTGGAGGCACCGCAAGGCCGCGTGCCCCGGCTGCGTCCGGGGGGCGTGTATCTGGTGACGGGCGGCCTGGGCGGCATCGGCCTGGTGCTCGCGCAGGACGTGGCGAGGATGGCGGGGGGCGGCCGGCTGGTGTTGCTGGGACGTCAGCCGCTGCCGGACCGCGCGACCTGGAGCGCCCTGCTGGAGTCGCAACCCCAGTCACCCCACGCGAGCATCATCCGCGCCATCCGCGACCTGGAGCGCGGCGGCTCCGAGGTGATGACCGTCGCCGCGGACGTGACGGACCGGGCGCGCATGGCCGAGGTCCTGGCCGACGTGCGCGCGCGCTTCGGCGCCGTGCACGGCCTCATCCACGCGGCGGGCGTGCCGGCGGGCGGCGCGCTCCAGCTCAAGACGGATGAGATCGCGCAGCGCGTGTTCGCCCCCAAGGTGCGGGGCACGCTCGTGCTGGACTCGCTCCTGGAGGGCCAACCGCTCGACTTCGTCATCCACTGCGCGTCCCGCACCTCCGTGCTGGGCGGCTTCGGACAGGCGGACTACGTCGCGGCCAACGCCTTCCTGGACGCCTGGGCGCACCACAAGTCCCTCACGTCCTCCACCTTCACCGTCGCCGTGGACTGGTGTTCGTGGCGCGACGTCGGGATGCTCGCCAACGCCGCCGGAGCGAAGGCCGCGTTGCCGGTCCGGACCCCTGCGGCGGCCATCAGCGGCGCACCCGTGGAGCTGGGACACCCCCTGCTTTCGCGGCGGATGCCCTCCGCCCCCGGCACGGAGGTGTACGAGACGGTGCTCCGCGTGGACACGCACTGGGTGCTCGACGACCACCGCATCCTGGGCAACCCGGTCATCGCGGGCACGACCTACCTGGAGATGGTGCGCGCCGCGTTCGCGCAGCGCTCGGAACGCCAGGACCTGGAGATCTCCGACGTCTACTTCCTCACCCCGCTGTCGGTGCGCGTGGGCGACCAGCGCGTGGCGCGACTGGAGCTGACCGACGAGGGCGCGGAGGGCTTCAGCTTCCACGTCAGCAGCCGGAGCGCGGAGGGCGCGGACCTCATCCGTCACGTCATGGGACGGGCGCGGGTGATGGCCTCCACCCCGGCGCCCCAGCACGACCTGGCGGCGCTCACGGCGGGCTGCCCCACGGTGAAGGTCTTCACCGACGACGACTCGCACGACGAGGACCACGGTCCCCGGTGGCAGTGCGTGCGGCAGGTGCGCTGGGGCGAACAGCAGGTGCTGGCCACCCTGGAGCTTCCGGCCGAGTTCGCCTCCGACCTGGACGTGATGAAGCTGCACCCGTCGCTGCTGGACAAGTCCATTGGCACCGGGCGCGACTTCATCCTGGGCGCGGTGCCGTACATGCCGTACTCGTACCAGCGCCTCGTCTTCCGGCACCCCTTCACGCGCCGCATCCACGTGCACACGCGCTCGCACGGTGAAGGCTCCAACCGCAGCGAGACCCCGGCCTTCGACCTGCGGATCATGGACGACACGGGCCGGGAGCTGGTGGAGATCACCCGCTTCGCGCTCAAGCGCGTCAACGACGTGGGCGCCATGTACAAGAACCTGGCGAGCCGCGAAGCCGCGCCCGCCGCCGCGGTCGTGAGGGCACCGGCCACCGCGCCCGCGTCCGCCCCCGCGGAGAACGTCTTCCAGCAGATCCTCCGCCAGGAGGCCATCTCCCCGGAGGAGGGCGTGGACCTGCTGCGGCGCGTGCTCGCGAGCGCGGACCTGCCGCAGGTGGTGGTGTCCACGCGCGACCTGAACGCCCTCCTGGCGCGTGGCCTCATCCACACGTCGCCCTCCAAGGCCGCCGAGGAGGAGGTGGAGGCGGAGGCCAGCACCGACGCGTCCTCCCAGGCCATCCGGCGGCCCCGGCCCGAGCTGCCCATCCCCTTCCAGGCCCCCGAAACGAAGTTGCAGGAGCAACTGGGTGACATCCTGAAGGAGGTCCTCGCGGTGGACCGGGTGGGCCTGCGCGACAACTTCTTCGACCTGGGCGGGGACTCCGTGATGGCCATCCAGATCGTCTCCCGCATCAAGAAGCGCCTGGGGCGGGAGATCGCGGTGGTGCAGCTCTTCGAGGCCCCCACGCTGGGCGCCCTGGCCACGCTGCTGGGTGGCGCGGCGGGAGGCCTGGAGGACGCGACCTCCGCGCAGGCGGCGGACGCCACACCTGCCGGCGAGGACAGCGCGAGCCGGGGTGCTCGCCGTCGCGCCAGGGCCATTGCCCGGCGCGGTCCCGAGGGCGAGTAGCCCAAGGCCCCCGCCGGCCCCGACACCCTTCTTTTTTCTTCTTCCGATTCCGACGACACGAACCCCCCGCGGTGACATCCATGAAGGTCGAAAGCCCTCTTTCCGAGAGCGTCGCGCAGCACCTGCGCACGCGGATCGAACAGTCCGCCCGCCGTCCCCTCTCCCCCCAGGAGCAGGCCGTGCTGGACACCGAAGGCCCCAAGGCCTTCATCCTCAAGCAGCTCTTGTCGAAGAAGTTCCGCAAGTGGTCCGTGGACGCGGACACGCAGCAGAACATCACGCGCACGGTGGACGCCGCGCTGAAGGAGCAGAAGCCCATCGAGCTCGTGCACCCCATGGGCGGCTACAAGATCTGGCGGCTGCCGTCCTCGCCCGAGGTGGACTGGGCGGAGTTCTTCGGCATCTCCCACATCCTCCAGTACCTCAGTGGGATCGCCGCGGGGTACGCGCCCGGCGTGCACATGCAGTTCTTCATGTACACGTTCCTCCCCCAGCGCCACGACAACATCAGCGCGGAGGACATCGAGCGCTACGTGAGCTCCTTCCAGGCGCTGCTGGACGCGTTCAGCGAACACCTGCCGTCCAACGTGAAGCTCTCCATCGTCCGGGACGCGGCCTTCTACAGCCGTGAGGAGTACTTCGGTCTGCTGGACGAGCGGTACGAGATGATGGCCATGGGGTTCAACGACTTCCCGCAGAAGCAGCGGGACACGTTCCTCACCTGGGCGCGCCAGAACATCCAGTGGAAGGGCGTGGAGGACTGGACCCAACTGACGCACGAGCAGAAGGAGGAGAAGATCCTCCGGGGCGCCGTCTACGAGGTGGTCGGCATCTACACGGTGGAGAAGACCGCCGAGTTCATCATGGGCGGCCAGCGCATCGTCGTCTTCGTGTCGCCGGGCACCAACACCATCGGCATTGGCAGCACGAAGTCCTCGCGCGCCAAGTTCTGGATTGGCACCGGCGTCCTGGAAGACCGCGAAGGCGCGCTCTACGACGTGGTGCTCACGCCCAGCCAGTGGGAGCGCACCGCGGACCTGTCCCGCACCGTGCTGGAGGTCAACCTGCTGCCGCTGCGCAACCTGGGCAGCATCCAGGTGGTGCACCAGCGGCTGGACTTCTCCCAGCCCGGTGAGAGCACCCCCGCCGCCACCGGCTAGTCGCGCGCCGCTCCGCCGCTCCCCTTCCTTCCAGACGTCCGTAGCACGAGAGAACCGCCATGAGCCGCACCGGAACTGAAATCGCCATCATCGGCATCGCCGGGCACTACCCGAAGTCCGAACGGGTCCAGGACTTCTGGCGGCAGGTGCGCGAAGGCACGGAGCTGGTGTCGTTCTTCACGCCGGAGGAGCTGGTCCAGCGCGGCGTGCCGGCGGAGCAGGTGGCCCAGCCCGGGTACGTCCGGGCCGCGGCGTACCTGGAGGAGATGGAGCAGTTCGACGCCACGTTCTTTGGCATCACGCCCCGGGAAGCGGCGCTGCTGGATCCGCAGCACCGTCACTTCCTGGAGTGCGCCTGGGAGGCGCTGGAGGACGCCGGGTACAACCCGCAGCAGGTGCCGGGCCGCGTGGGCGTCTACGCGGGCGCGGCCATGGACACGTACCTGCTCTACAACCTGATGCGCAATCCGGTGGCGCTGGCCACGGATCCGCTCCAGCTCCAGTTGGCCAACGACAAGGACTACCTGACGACGCGGGTGTCCTACAAACTGAACCTCCGCGGGCCCAGCCACCTGGTGCAGTCCGCGTGCTCCTCGTCGCTCGTCGCCACGCACGTCGCCTGTCAGGCCCTGCTCAACGAGGAGTGCGACGTCGCCCTCGTCGGCGGCGCCTCCGTGCTCGTGCACACCCGCAATGGCTACATGCACTCCGCCGGGGGCGTGGCCTCCGTGGATGGGCACTGCCGCAGCTTCGACGCGGACGCCACGGGCACCCTCTTCGGCAGCGGCGTGGGCTGCGTGGTGCTCAAGCCGTTGGACCGGGCGATGGCGGACGGCGACACCGTCCACGCCATCATCCTGGGCACCGCCATCAACAACGACGGCAGCAACAAGGTCGGCTTCACCGCCCCCAGCATGGACGGCGTGTCGGAGGTGGTGCTGGAGGCGCTCGGCAACGCGGGCGTGGAGCCGGACAGCATCGGCTACGTGGAGGCCCACGGCACCGCGACGCGGCTGGGCGACCCCATTGAATTGCAGGGCCTGACGCGGGCGTGGCGCAAGTCCACCCGGCGCAAGCAGTTCTGCGCCATCGGTTCGGTGAAATCCAACGTGGGCCACCTGGACGCCGCGTCCGGCGTGACGGGCCTCATCAAGGTCGCGCTCGCGCTGCGCGACCGGGTCATCCCCCCCAGCCTGCACTTCCGGCGCCCCAACCCGGCGCTGGAGCTGCCGGAGAGCCCCTTCTTCGTCAACGACCGCCCCCTGCCCTGGGATGCCCCTCCGGGCGGCGCCCCCCGGCGCGCGGCCGTGTCCTCGCTGGGCATTGGCGGCACGAACGCGCACGTCATCCTGGAGGAGCCGCCCCGCGCGGAAGCCTCCGCCCCCGCGGATCCCTACCAGCTCCTGGTGCTCAGCGCGCGCACGGCCGGAGCGCTGCAACGGGCCACCGACAACCTGGCGGATCATCTGGCCGAACAGCCGGACGCGCCGCTCGCGGACGCGGCGTTCACGCTCCAGGCCGGACGCCAGCACTTCACGCACCGCCGCTTCGCCGTGGTGCGCGACGCGCAGGACGCGCTCGCGGCGCTCTCCACCCCGGAGCGGCTGCCCACGCGCCAGCAGGCCGCCCAGCGCCCCCCGGTGGCGTTCCTGTTCTCCGGCCAGGGCTCGCAGTACGCCGGCATGGCCGCGGGCCTCCACCGCCGCGAGCCGGTGTTCCGCGAGCACTTCGACGCGTGCGCGGAGCGGGTGCGCGCCCTGCGCGGCGTGGACCTGCGCACCCTGGTGCTGGGCGGCGCGGGCGAGGAAGCCGACGCGCGACTGAAGGCGACGGAGTGGGCCCAGCCCGCCCTCTTCGCGGTGGAGTACGCGCTGGCGCGGCTCTTGATGCACTGGGGCCTGCGCCCCTCGGCACTGCTGGGACACAGCATCGGTGAGTACGTCGCCGCGTGTCTTGCGGGCGTCTTCTCCCTGGCGGACGCGGTGACGCTGGTGTGCGAGCGCGGCCGGTTGATGGCGGGCCTGCCCCCGGGCGCGATGAGCGCGGTGCCCCTCGCGGAGGAGGCGGTGCTGCCCCTGCTGGGGCGGGAGCTGTCGCTCGCGGCGGTGAACGCCCCCGGCCGCTGTGTCGTCGCAGGTCCCCTGGCGGCGGTGGAGTCACTCGAACGGCTGCTGGACGCGCGCGGCCTCAAGGCACGGCGGCTGCACACGTCGCATGCCTTCCACTCCTCCATGATGGACCCCATCCTGGAGCCCTTCACCCGCGCGGTGCGCGCGGTGGAACGCAAGGCGCCGCAGGTGGAGCTGTACTCCAACCTCACGGGCCAGCCCCTGACGGCGGCGGAGGCCACGGATCCCGACTACTGGGCCCGGCACCTGCGGGGCGCCGTCCGCTTCTCCCAGGGCATCACGGCCCTGCTGCGCAAGCCGGACCTGCTCGCGCTGGAGGTGGGCCCCGGCAACGCGCTGACGACCTTCGCGCTCCAGCACCCGGAGCGCGCGGCGGGCGTCGTCGTGTCCCCCACGCTGCCCCACGCGCTGGAGCGCGAGCGCGACGTGCCCGTCCTCCTGGAGGCCGTGGGCAAGGCGTGGCAGGCGGGCGTGGACGTGGACTGGAAGGCCTTCAACAGCCGCGCGGCGCGCCGCCGCGTGTCGCTGCCCACCTACCCCTTCGAGCGGCAGCGCCACTGGCTGGAGCCCACCCTGGGGCCGGGAGCGCCGCCGCCGGGCGCCATCCAGGCAGCGCCCTTGGCGCACGAACCCGCGGACACCGTGGACAGGAGCGCGGACACTGCGGCCGTCCCGGGCAACCGGCCGGAGATGAGCGTCTCCCACGCGCCGCCGCGCGACGCTTTGGAGACGGAGTTGTGTGAGGTGTGGAGCGGGCTGCTCGGCATCCACCCCATCGGCATCCACGACAGCTTCTTCGAGCTGGGTGGGGACTCCGTCATCGGTCTGCAACTGCTCGGGGCCCTGCGCGACCGGTGCCGCGTGGAGCTGGCGGTGCGCGAGCTGTTCGAGTCGCCCACGGTGGCGCGGCTCGCGGAGCGCGTGCGCGAGCGCCAGCGTCCCCGGTCGGAGGCCCCGGCCGTGCTGGCGCTCCCGCCGCTGGTGGCGAGCGGACGCGAAGGCCCGCTGCCGCTGTCCTCCTCGCAGCAGCGCCTGTGGTTCCTGGAGCAGCTCGAACCCGACACCGCCACGTACAACCTGCCCGCGGTCCTCCAGATGGAGGGCGCGCTGGACGTGGAGGCGCTGCGCCGCAGCCTGGACGCGCTCGTGCAGCGTCACGAAGCGCTGCGCACCACCTTCGCGTCCGAGGACGACCAGGGCGTGCAGCGCATCCACCCACCCGCGCCGGTGCCGCTCGAATGGGTGGAATTGCGCGCGCTCCCGCCGGAGACCCGCGACGCCGAGGCGCGGCGGCGGGCCCTGGAGGAGCTGTCCCGCCCGTTCGACCTCACCCAGGGTCCCCTCCTGCGCGCCACCCTGCTGCGCCTGGATGACGCGCGGCACGTGCTGGCGCTGGTGATGCACCACATCGTCTCCGACGGCTGGTCCATGGGCGTGCTGGTGCGGGAGCTTGCCGCGCTCTACCTGTCCTTCCGGGCCGGACAGCCTCCAGCGCTCCCTCCGCTGCCGGTGCAATACGCCGACTACGCGCTCTGGCAGCACCGCTTCCTCACCCAGGGCGACGGCCTGCTCACGCAGCTTGCGTGGTGGCGTGAGGCGCTGGCCGGTGCGCCCGCGACGCTGGAGCTGCCCACCGACTTCCCGCGTCCCCCGGTGCGCTCGTTCCGGGGCGCCGTCGTTCCCCTCCACCTGCCGCGCGAGCTGGCGGACGCGATCAAGGAGCGGGCCCGCCAGCAGGAAGCCACGCCCTTCATGGTGCTGCTGGCCGCCTGGTACACGCTGCTCCACCGCTACAGCGGGCAGGGCGACATCCTCGTCGGCTCGCCCATGGCCGGCCGCCGCTTCTCGGAGCTGGAAGGCCTCATCGGCTTCTTCGTCAACACGCTGGTGCTGCGCGCCCGCCCCGGACAGGCCGCGTCCTTCCGCGCCCTGGTGGATCAGGTGCGGGAGATGACGCTGGGCGCCTACGCGCACCAGGACGTGCCCTTCGAGAAGCTGGTGGAGGAGCTCCAGCCCGCGCGCGACCTGGGCCTCCCGCCGCTCTTCCAGGTGTTCTTCGCTCTCCAGAACGCGCCGCAGGGCGTGCTGGAGGTGCCGGGCATGAAGTTGCAGCCCCTGGACCTGGATCCGGGCACGTCGAAGTTCGACCTGGAGGTGTCCCTCTTCCCCACGCGTGACGGCTTCCACGGCACCCTCACGTACAACACCGACCTGTACACGCCGGCCACAGCCGAGCGCCTCGCGGGACACCTGCGCGTGCTGCTGGAGGGCGCGCTCGCTTCGCCCGACGCGCCGCTGGCCACCCTGCCCCTGATGCCCGTGACCGAGCGGCTCCAGGTGATGGAGGGCTTCAACGCGACCGACACGGACTACCCCGCGGACACCTGCCTGCACACCCTGGTGGAGCGGCAGGCCGCGCTGCGTCCGGACTCGGTGGCCGTGGAGTCCGGCGAGCACCGCCTCACGTATGCGCAGCTCGACGCGCTCGCCAACCGGCTCGCGCACCGCCTGCGCTCGCTGGGCGTGGGCCCCGACGTGGCCGTGGCGCTGTGCCTGGAGCGATCGCCGGAGCTGGTGGTGTCGCTGCTGGCCATCCTCAAGGCCGGCGGCGCCTATGTGCCGCTGGACGCGTCCTATCCCGCCCAGCGCCTGACGCACATGCTGGAGGACTCCGGCGCGCGGGTGCTCGTCACCACGCGGGAGCTGGGCGCGAAGCTGCCGGAGCTGGAGTCCGCGCGGCGCGTCTACGTGGAGGAGGACGGCTGGAAGGCCCTGCCGTCCACGCTGCCCTCCACCGGGGTGTCGGCGCGAAACCTGGCCTACGTCGTCTTCACCTCCGGGAGCACCGGCCGTCCCAAGGGCGTCGCGGTGGACCACCGGAGCCTCCAGCGGCTGCTGCACGCGCCCCGCTACGCGCACCTGGGGCCCGAAGAGACCTTCCTGCTCATCGCGCCGGTGTCCTTCGACGCCTCCGTCCTGGAGCTGTGGGGGCCGCTCGCCTTTGGCGGCCGGCTGGTGCTCTTCCCGCCCCAGTCCCCCAGCGACCTGGAGCTGCTGGGCCACGTCCTGGAGCACCACCGCGTCACCACGCTGCACCTCACCTCCGGCCTGTTCACCCAGGTGGTGGACCTGAAGCCGGAGATCCTGCGCGGCGTCCGGCAGTTGCTCACCGGCGGCGACGTCGTCTCCGCCCCGCACGTGCGCAAGGTGCTGGAGACGCTGCGCATCCCCGTCACCGCCTGCTACGGCCCCACGGAGGCCACGCTCTTCACGACGTGCTTCCGGATGACGCGGCCGGAGCATCCGGGCACCACCGTGCCCATTGGCCAGCCCCTCTCCAACACGCGCGTGTACCTGCTGGATGACCACTTCCAGCCCATGCCCGTGGGCGTCCCGGGGGAGCTGTACGTCGGCGGATCCGGAGTCGCGCGGGGCTACCTGGGCCGGCCGGACCTCACCGCCGAGCGCTTCGTGCCGGATCCGTTCGGCGCCGAGCCGGGGGCCCGGCTCTACCGCACCGGCGACAAGGCGCGCTGGCGCGTGGACGGGGTGCTGGAGTTCCTGGGCCGCATCGACACCCAGGTGAAGGTGCGCGGCTTCCGCGTGGAGCTGTCCGAAGTGGAGGCCGCGCTGCTCGCGGCGCCGGGCATCCGCGCCGCCGTGGCCGTGGTGCGCGAAGACGTGCCGGGCGACAAGCGGCTCGTGGGCTACGTGGTGCCCGCCGAGGGCCAGGTGCTGGACCTCGCCGCGCTGCGCGCTTCGCTCCAGCAGCGCCTGCCCGAGTACATGGTTCCGTCGGCCATCGTCCCGCTGGACGCCCTGCCCCTCACGGCGAACGCCAAGGTGGACCGCAAGGCACTGCCCGCGCCGGAAGGCGCGCTCACGCAGCGCGCCTACGTGGCCCCACGCACGGACACGGAGCGGCGCCTGGCCCTCCTGCTGGCGGAGGTGCTGCGCGTGCCGGACATGGGCGCGCAGGACGACTTCTTCGAACGGGGCGGCCACTCGCTGCTCGCCACCCAGGCCCTGTCCCGCCTGCGCGCGGCTTTCGGCATCGCCCTGCCGCTGCGGGCCCTCTTCGAGTCGCCTTCCGTGGAGCGCCTGGCCCTCCAGGTGGACGCCGCGCTCCTGGCCGGACCGGGCAGCCGGCTCGCGCCGCTCAAGCTCGCGCCTCGCGACGGCGCGCTCCCGCTGTCCTTCGCGCAGCAGCGCCTGTGGTTCCTGGAACAGCTCCAGCCCGGCACCGCCACGTACAACATCCCGGCGGCGCTCCGCATGGAGGGGGCGCTGGACGTGGAGGCGCTGCGCCAGGGCTTCGACGCGTTGGTGCTCCGCCACGAAGCCCTGCGCACCACCTTCCGTGACGCCTCCGGCAGGCCGGTCCAGGTCATCCATCCGGCCGCGCCCGTGCCCCTGCCCGTGGTGGACCTGTCCGGCCACGCGGAGCCCGAAGCGGAGGCCACGCGCCTCATGCTGGCGGAGGCCGTGCGGCCCTTCGACCTGGAACACGGTCCGCTCCTGCGCATGACGCTGCTGAAGCTGCACGCCACGCGGCACGTGCTCCTGATGACGATGCACCACATCGTCTCCGACGGCTGGTCCATGGGCGTGCTCATCCGCGAGATGGCCGCCCTCTACCGCGCCTTCCGGTCCGGACAGCCCGCGCCGTTGACGCCGCTGCCGGTGCAGTACGCCGACTATGCGCACTGGCAGCGCGACGTGCTCCAGGCCGAAGCGCTGGAGTCCCAGCTCGCGTACTGGCGGCGTCAGTTGGCCCACGTGCCGCGCTCGCTGGAGCTGCCCACCGACTTCCCCCGCCCCGCCACCCTGTCCCCGCGCGGCGCCTCGCAGCCCGTGCACCTGCCGCGCGCGCTCACCACCGCGCTGGAGGCGTTCTGCCTGCACCAGGGCGTCACGCCCTTCATGGCGTTGCTCGCGACCTTCCAGGCGCTGCTGGGTCGCTACAGCGGTCAGGACGACGTCGTCGTGGGCACGCCCGTGGCGGGCCGCGAGCGGCCGGAGTGGGAGGGCCTCATCGGCCTGTTCGTCAACACGCTGCCCCTGCGCGCGCGCCTGTCCGGCCCGGAGAGCTTCCTGACACTGCTGGGACAGGTGCGGGAGACGACGCTGGGCGCGCTCGCGCACCCGTCGGTGCCCTTCGAGCGGCTGGTGGAGGCCCTGGACCTGGAGCGCGATCTCAGCCGGCCGCCGCTCGTCCAGGTGCTGTTCGCCCTGCAGAACGCTCCGGGCGAAGCGCTGGAGGCCGGTGGGCTGACGTTCGTCCCGGTGGAGCAGGAGAGCCAGACGGCCAAGCTGGAGCTGGTGCTGTCCCTGACGGACACCGGGGATGGCTACCGGGGCTCGCTGGAGTACAGCACCGACCTGTTCACCGCGGCGACGGCGGCCCGGATGGTGACGCACCTGGGGGTGCTGCTGGAGTCCGCCCTGGCCCGGCCGGAGGCGCGCCTGGACGACCTGGCCTGGCTCACGCCCCCGGAGCAGCAGCGGATCGTCGAAGCGTGGAACGACACCCGCGCCGACTTCCCGTGCGAGCGCTGCCTGCATGAGCTGTTCATCGCGCAGGCCCTGCGCACCCCGGAGGCCATCGCCGCGGAGCTGGGCTCCGAACGGCTCACGTACCGCGAGCTGCACCTGCGCTCCAACCGCCTCGCGTGGCACCTGCTGTCCCTGGGCGTCCGGCCGGAGCAGACCGTGGCCTTCTGCCTGGAGCGCTCCTTCGACCTGCTGGTCGCGATGCTCGGCATTCTCAAGGCGGGGGCCGCGTACGTGCCCATCGACGCGGAGTACCCCGCGGATCGCTCCGCCTTCATCCTGCGCAACTCCGGCGCGGCCATCCTGCTCACCCAGGCCCCCCTGGCGGACGCGTTCAGCGACACCGGCGCGCGCGTCCTCTGTCTGGGCGAGGGCGGGCTGGAGCTTGTCACCGGCCGCGAGGACACCCCGACGACGGACGTGCGGCCGGACAACCTGGCGTACATCATCCACACGTCGGGCTCCACGGGCCGGCCCAAGGGCGTCTCCGTGCGCCACGCGCCCGCCATCAACCTCATCCACTGGGTGAACACCACGTTCCAGGTGGGCCCGTCGGACCGGCTGCTCTTCGTCACCTCGCCCTGCTTCGACTTGTCCGTCTACGACGTGTTCGGCGTGCTCGCCGTCGGCGGGACGTTGGTCGTCGCCACCGCGAAGGACCTGCGCGATCCACCACGGCTGGCCGCGATGCTGCGCGAGCGCGACATCACCTTCTGGGACAGCGCCCCCGCCGCGCTCCAGCAGCTAACGACCCACTTCGGCGCGGGAGGCCCGGCCCTGCGGCGCGTGTTCCTCTCCGGCGACTGGATCCCCCTCACCCTGCCGGACGCCATCCGCGCCGTCTTCCCCCGCGCCCAGGTCATCAGCCTGGGCGGCGCCACGGAAGCGACCATCTGGTCCAACTTCTTCCGCGTGGGCGCGCTGGAGCCCGCGTGGACGTCCATCCCGTATGGCCGCCCCATCTCCAACGCCCGCTACTACGTGCTCGACGCGCGCCTGCGTCCCCAGCCGGTGGGCGTCACGGGCGATCTCTTCATCGGCGGCGAGTGCCTGGCCGACGGCTATGCCCACGCCCCGGCGCTCACGGCCGAGCGCTTCGTGCCGGATCCCTTCCAGGCCGGGCCTGGGGCGCGCATGTACAAGACGGGAGACCGGGCCCGCTTCTTCCCGGACGGCAACATCGAGTTCCTGGGCCGCGCCGACCAGCAGGTGAAGGTGCGCGGCTTCCGCGTGGAGACCGGCGAAATCGAGACGGTGCTCGCGGAGCATCCGGCGGTGCACGAGGCGGTGGTGGACGCCCGGGGTCCCGCGCGGGGAGACCGGCGGCTGGTGGCGTACCTGGTGGCGCGCGCGGGCGAAGCCCTGCCCTCCGTGTCCGAGCTGCGCCGCTGGGCGGGCCGCAAGCTGCCCGAGTACATGGTGCCCTCGGCCTTCCTCGCCGTGCCGGCCATTCCCATCACCTCCAACGGCAAGGTGGACAGGAAGGCGCTGCCGGATCCCGACGGCGCCCGCCCGGAGTTGGAGCGCGAGTTCGTGGCGCCCCGCACCGCCCTGGAGCAGGCGCTCGCGTCACTGTGGGCGCAGGTGCTGCGGCTGGAGCAGGTGGGCCTGCACGACAACTTCTTCGAACTGGGCGGCCACTCGCTCCTGGCCACGCAGGTCATCTCCCGCGTGCGCGAGTCCCTGGACGCGGACCTGCCCGTGCGCGAGCTCTTCGTCGCCCCCACGGTGGCGGAGCTGGCCGCGCGCATCGAACTGCTGCGGGCCCAGCCGTCGGTCGCGAAGACGCCCCTGCTTGCCCAGGCCCGCGACGGGCGGGCCTTCCCGCTGTCGTTCGCCCAGCAGCGGCTGTGGTTCCTGGACCAGATGGAGCCCGGCAGCCCCTTCCACAACATCGCCACCGCGGTCCGGATGGACGGGCCGCTGGACGTGGCCGTGCTGGAGCGCTGCTTCCAGCACCTGGCGCGGCGGCACGAAGCGCTGCGCACCACGTTCCGCTCGGAGGCGGACGGTCCCGTGCAGGTGCTGGCCGGGGACACGTCGCTGACGCTGGAGCGCGTGGATCTGGAGGCCCTGCCCCCGGCCGAGCGCGAGCGCGAGTCCGCGCGCCTCACGGCCGAGGAGGGCCTGAAGCCCTTCGACCTGGCGCGAGGCCCCCTGATGCGCGCGACGCTGCTGCGCCTGGAGCCCCAGCGGCACCTGCTGCTGCTGACCCTGCACCACGTCGTCTCCGACGGCTGGTCCATGGGCGTGGTGGTGCGGGAGATCGCCTCGCTCTACGCGGACCTCTGCGCGGGCGGTGAGCCCACCCTGCCCCCGCTGCCCGTGCAGTACGTGGACTACACCGTGTGGCAGCGGCGCATGCTCCAGGGCGAGGTGCTGGAGCAGCAACTGGGGTACTGGAAGGAGAGGCTCGCGGGCGCGCCCCGCGTGCTGGAGTTGCCCACGGACCGCCCGCTCCCCGCGGCCCAGACGTTCCACGGCGCCCGGGTGCCGGTGCGGTTGCCGAAGGACGTCTCCCAGGCGCTCAAGGCGCTCGCGCTGCGCGAGGGCGCCACGCCCTTCATGGTGCTGCTCGCGGCGTGGCAGACGTTGCTGCACCGGTATTCAGGGCAGGAGGACGTGCTGGTGGGCTCTCCGGTGGCCGGGCGCCACCGGGTGGAGACCGAGGCGCTGGTGGGCTGCTTCGTCAACACGCTGGTGCTGCGGGCGAAGCCCCGGGGCGACCTGCGCTTCAGCGAGCTGCTGGCCCAGGTGCAGGAGGCCGCGCTGGGGGCCTTCGCGCACCAGGACCTGCCCTTCGAGAAGCTGGTGGAGGCGCTCCAGACCGAGCGCAGCCTGAGTCATCCGCCGCTGTGCCAGGTGACGTTCACCCTGCACAACACGCCGATGCCGGAGCTGTCCGTGCGAGGGCTCGCGCTGCGGCTGCTGGAGCCGGAGCCGCGCACGTCGCCCTTCTTCCTCTCGCTGCACCTGGAAGAGACGGCGGAGGGCTTCACCGGCGCGCTCGTCCACAACACCGACCTCTACGACACCGCCACGGTGGCGGCGATGGCCTCCCATCTGGCCACGCTGGCCCGGGGCATCGCCGAAGCGCCGGAGCGCACGCTCGGAGCGCTGCCGCTGATGGACGCGGCGGAGCAGGAGCGGCTGCTGCGCGAGTGGAACGCCACCGCGTCGGACTACCCGCGCGATGCGTCCATCCACGAGCGTTTCTCCGCGCAGGCCGCGCGCACGCCGGACGCGGTCGCAGTGGTCCAGGCGGAGCGGCCTCTGACGTACGCGGAGCTGGAGCGAGCCTCCAACCAGGTCGCGCACCACCTCCGGGCGCTGGGCGTGACCACCGGCGCGCGCGTGGGCGTGTACCTGGAGCGTTCAGTGGAGCTGGTCGTGGCGCTGCTGGGCGTGCTGAAGGCCGGAGCCGCCTACGTGCCCATCGACGCGGGGGCTCCCGCGCAGCGGCAGTTGTTCATGCTGTCGCAGGCGCGCGTGGGCGTGCTGCTGACGCAGTCCTCGCTGGCGGACGACCTTCCGGAGACCGGCGCCCTGCTGGTGCTCCTGGACGAGGAGGCGAAGGTGCTCGCGGCCCGGCCGGTGAGCGCGCCCGAGTCGCGCGGAGGCGCGGAGGCCCTGGCCTACGTGATGTTCACCTCCGGGAGCACGGGCCAGCCGAAGGGCGTGTGCGTGCCCCACCGGGGCGTGGTGCGGCTCGTGGAGGGACAGGGCTTCGCGCGCTTCGGACCGGAGCGCATCTGGCTCCAGGCCGCGCCGGTGGCCTTCGACGCGTCGACGCTGGAGATCTGGGGAGCGCTCCTGCACGGAGCGCGGCTGGTGCTGGCCCCGCCTCACGCGCTGTCGCTGGAGGAGTTGGGCGGGCTGCTGTCGCGGCACGCGGTGGACTCGCTCTGGCTCACCGCCGCGCTGTTCGAACAGATGGCGCAGCACCAGCCGGACGCACTGGCGGGCGTGAACCAACTGCTGGCCGGAGGCGACGTGCTCCCCGCCGTGCGCGTCCGCGAGCACCTGGCGCGGATGCCGCCGGGCGCGGTGCTGATCAACGGCTACGGGCCCACGGAGAACACCACCTTCTCCGTGACGCAGGCGCTGCGGCACGGCGATGCGGTGGAGCACCAGGTGCCCATTGGACGGCCCCTGGCGCACTCCTCGGCGTACGTTCTGGATCCGGCCGGGCGGCCCGTGCCGGTGGGCGTGCCCGGTGAGCTGCACGTCGGAGGCGACGGGCTCGCGTGGGGCTATCTGGAGCAGCCGGAGCTGACCGCGGAGCGCTTCATCCCGAATCCCTTCGGGACCCTGCCGGGGACGCGGCTGTACCGCACCGGCGATCAGGTGAAGTGGCGGGCGGACGGCACGCTGGCGTTCCTGGGCCGCACCGACTTCCAGGTGAAGG
Organism: Corallococcus terminator; assembly: GCF_003611635.1. Lineage (GTDB taxonomy): Bacteria > Myxococcota > Myxococcia > Myxococcales > Myxococcaceae > Corallococcus > Corallococcus terminator. The sequence continues at coordinate 55,690 of NZ_RAVZ01000001.1, forward strand.
TGCGCGGCTTCCGCATCGAACTGGGCGAGGTGGAGGCCGCGGTGCGCCGCTGTCCTGGCGTGGCGGAGGCCGTGGTCGTGGTGCGCGAGGACGTGCCGGGCGACAAGCGGCTCGTCGCGTACGTGGCGGGCACGCAGGTGGACGGCAAGGCGGTCCGGACCTGGGTGCAGAAGGTGCTGCCGGACTACATGGTGCCCTCGGCGGTGGTCCTGCTGGACGCGCTGCCGCTGTCGCCCAACGGCAAGGTGGACAGGAAGGCCCTGCCCGCGCCGGAGGCCCCGGCACCGGCCCAGGCGGACGCCTTCACCGCGCCCCGCAACGAGACGGAAGCACGCCTCGCCGCCATCTGGGCGGAGGTGCTGCACCTGGAGCGCGTGGGCGTCGGTGACGACTTCTTCGAGCTGGGAGGCCACTCCCTGCTGGCGACCCAGGTGGTCTCCCGCATCCGCGCCACGCTGGGCGTGGAGCTGCCCCTGGGCCAGTTGTTCGAAGCGCCCACGGTAGCGTTGCTCGCGGAGCGCCTGGAGCACCTGCCGCGCGTCACCGCGCCCGCGATGCAGCGGGTGGAGCGCGTGGGCGCCCCGCCCCTGTCATTCGCCCAGCAGCGACTCTGGTTCCTGGATCAGCTCCAACCGGGCGGCACGACCTACAACGTGCCCAGCGTGGTGCGGCTGGACGGCGCGCTCGACACGGAGGCCCTGCGTCGGGCGCTCCACGCCCTGGTCCTGCGTCACGAAGTGCTGCGCACCACCTTCCCGCTCCAGGGCGATGCTCCCGTGCAGCACGTCCACCCAGAGCCGCTCACGGAGCTGGCCGTCGTGGACCTGGAGCCCCTGCCCGCGGCGACGCGCGAGCAGGAGGCACAACGGCTGGCGGTGACGGAAGCCTGGCGCCCGTTCGACCTGGCGCGCGGGCCGCTGATGCGGACCACGCTGCTGCGCCTTGAGTCTCAGCGGCACCTGCTGCTGCTGACGCTGCACCACATCGTCACCGACGGTTGGTCCATCGCGGTCCTGGTGCGCGACCTGGGCGAGCTGTACCGCGCCTTCCACGAAGGAGGGACACCCGCCCTGCCGCCGCTGCCCCTCCAGTACGCGGACTACGCCTTGTGGCAGCACCAGTGGCTGCGGGAAGAGACGCTGGGGCGCGAACTGGCCTGGTGGCGCGACGCCCTGGAGGGAGCGCCCGCGGCCCTGGAGCTGTCCACGGACCGTCCCCGGCCCGCGGTGCAGACCTTCCTTGGCGCGGCGGTCCCCGTGCGGCTGGACCGCGCGCTGGGTGACGCCGTGAAGCAACTGGCCCAGAAGCACGGCGCCACCGACTTCATGGTGCTCCTGGCGGCCTGGCAGTTGTTGCTGTCGCGCTACTCCGGCCAGGACGACGTGAGCGTCGGCTCTCCCATCGCGAACCGCCACCATGCGGAGACCGAGGGCCTCGTCGGCTTCTTCGTGAACACCCTGGTGCTGCGCGCCCGCATCGACGCACGGGACTCCTTCGCCGGGCTGCTGGCCCGCGTGCGGGCCACGGCGCTTTCGGCCTACGCGCACCAGGACGTGCCCTTTGAATCGCTGGTGGAAGCGCTGCACCCCCAGCGCGACCTGAGCCGGGGTCCGCTGTTCCAGGTGATGTTCGCGCTCCAGAACGCTCCGGGCATGACGCTCGCGCTGCCCGGCCTGGTGTTGGGCGTGGAGCCGGTGGAGGACACCAGCGCCAAGTTCGACCTCGGCTTCAGCCTGGAGGAGCGCGACGGCGTGTTCGTCGGGACGCTCGGCTACAACACCGACCTCTTCGACAACGCGACGGTGGCGCGCATGGCGCGACACTTCGTGCGACTGCTCACGGCGGTGACGGCGGACGCGGATGCGCCCGTGTCCCACGTCAGCCTGCTGGACGCGACCGAGCGCGCCCAGGTGCTCGTCGAATGGAACCGCACGGGCCCGGTGCCTTCGACGGCCGGAGCCCTGCACCACCTGGTGGAAGCCCAGGTGGAGCGCACGCCGGACGCCATCGCGTTGGTGGTGGGCACGCAGCGGCTCACCTACGGGCAGCTCGACGCACGGGCCAACCAGCTCGCGCACCACCTGCGCGCGTTGGGCGTGGGCCCGGACGTCGCGGTGGCCGTGTGCCTGGAGCGCACCATCGAACTGGTGGTGGCGCTGCTGGGCGTGCTGAAGGCTGGCGGTGCCTATGTTCCGCTGGATCCGAGCTACCCCCAGGAGCGGCTGACCTCCATGCTGGAGGACTCGCGCGCGCCCGTGCGGCTGACGCAGCGTTCGGTGGCGCAGCGGCTGGCGGCCCCTGGCGTCCAGGACGTGCTGCTGGACGGCTTCGCGGCCGTGGCGCACCAGCCGTCGCACCGACCGGAGCGAAGCGACCTGCCGGAGGCGCTGGCGTATGTGCTCTACACGTCCGGAAGCACGGGGCGCCCCAAGGGCGTGGCGGTGGCGCACCGCAGCGCGGTGGCGTTCGTGCACTGGGCGCTGGACACCTTCTCCCGTGAGCAGTTGGCCGGCGTGCTGGCGGCGACGTCGGTGAGCTTCGACCTGTCGGTGTTCGAGCTGTTCGTCCCCCTGGCCCGTGGCGGCCGGGTGTACCTGGCGGACAACGCCCTGGCGCTGGCGTCGCTGCCGGCGAGGGACGAGGTGACGCTCGTCAACACGGTGCCCTCCGCGATGGCGGAGCTGCTGCGGATGGAGGCACTGCCCCCGGGAGTCCGGACGGTGAACCTGGCCGGGGAACCGCTGCCGGCGGCGCTGGCCCGGGCGCTGTACGCCACCGGAACGGTGCGGGACGTGTACAACCTCTACGGCCCCACGGAGGACACGACCTATTCGACGTACGCGCGGGTGTCGGAGCAGTCCGCGCTGCCGCCGTCCATCGGCCGTCCGCTCGCGGGCACGCAGGCGTACGTGCTGGACGCGGAGCTGCGCCCCGTGCCGGTGGGTGTGTCCGGAGAGCTCTACCTGGGCGGGGCCGGGCTGGCGCGGGGCTACCTGCACCGGCCGCACCTGACGGCGGAGCGCTTCGTCCCGGATCCGTTCGCTTCCGTTCCGGGCGCGCGCATGTACCGGACGGGCGACAAGATCCGTTGGAAGGCGGACGCCACGCTGGAGTACCAGGGCCGCATCGACTTCCAGGTGAAGGTGCGCGGCTTCCGCATCGAACTGGGCGAGGTGGAAGAGGCCCTGCGCGCCTTCCCCGGCGTGCACGAAGCCGTGGTGGTGGTACGCGAGGATGTGTCCGGCGACCGTCGGCTCGTCGCCTACGTGGCACCGACCCAGGCCGGTGCCCTCCCGGACGTGGCGGCGTTGCGCGCGCACGTACAGCAGCGGCTGCCCGGCTTCATGGTGCCCTCGGCCCTGGTCGTGCTGCCCGCGCTGCCCCGGACGCCCAACGGGAAGGTGGACCGCAAGGTGCTGCCCGTGCCAGAGCAGCCCACCGGGAGCGCAAGCTTCCAGCCGCCCTCCACCCCCACCGAGCAGGCGCTCGCCGGACTGTGGTCGCAGGTGCTGGGCATCTCACGCATCGGCGCGGAGGATCATTTCTTCGAGTTGGGGGGACACTCCCTCCTCGCGACCCGGGTGGTCAGCCGCATCCGCTCCACCTTCGGGGTGGAGCTGCCGCTGCGCGTGCACTTCGAAGCGCCCACCCTCCGGGAGCTGGCCCGGAGGATCGACGACACCGCGAAGGGCATTCCCGGGCTCCCCCCGCTGGTGCCCACGTCGCGAGACGGCGTCCTGCCGCTGTCGTACGCGCAGCAGCGACTGTGGTTCCTGGACCAACTGCAACCCGGCTCCCCCGCGTACAACATGCCCGTGGCGCTGCGCGCGGAGGGGCCCCTGGACATCGAGGCCCTGGAGCGCGCCTTCGAAGCGCTGGTGCACCGGCATGAAACGCTGCGCACCACCTTCGCGCAGCGCGACGGCGCGCCCGTGCAGCACATCCACCCGCCCGCGCCCTTCCACCTGCCGCGCACGGACCTGACGGACGCCGCGAACCCCGAAGCCGAAGTGCACCGGCTCGCAGCGGAAGAGGCCGCGCGTCCCTTCGACCTCGCCACCGGTCCGCTGCTGCGGGTCCACCTGCTGAAGCTGGGTGGAGCCCAGCACGTCCTCTTGCTGACGCTGCACCACATCATCTCCGACGGCTGGTCCACCGGCGTGCTGGTGCGGGAGATGGCCGCGCTCTACCAGGGCTTCCACGACGGCAGGCCCACGGCCCTGCCCGCGCTGCCGGTGCAGTACGCCGACCATGCCGCGTGGCAGCGCTCGTGGCTGCACGGTGACGTGCTGGAGCAGCAGGTCTCCTGGTGGCGCCAGCACCTGGCCGGCGCCCCCACGCAACTGGAGCTGCCCACCGGGACGCCGCGCGCTTCCGTCCCGGACGCGCAGGCCTCTCGCATCCCGCTGCGGCTGCCCCGGGAGCTGGGCCACGCCGTCGAGGCCCTGGCCCGGAAGGAAGGGGCCACGCCCTTCATGGTCCTGCTGGCCGCGTACCAGCTCCTGCTCTCGCGCTACACCGGGCAGGACGACCTGCTGGTGGGCACGCCCATCGCGGGCCGGCGCTTCTCGGAGCTCGAAGGCCTCATCGGCTTCTTCGTCAACACGCTGGTGCTGCGCGCGCGGCCCGGCGCGACGGCTTCGTTCCGGGAGCTGCTGGCCCAGGTGCGGGAAGGCACGTTGGGGGCCTTCGAGCACCAGGACGTCCCGTTCGAGAAGCTCGTCGAGGAGCTCCATCCCGAACGCGACCTGGACCGCACGCCCCTCTTCCAGGCGTTCTTCGTGTTGCAGAACCTGCCGGTGGAGGCGCTCGCCCTGCCCTCCCTGACGCTGCGTCCCTTCGGGGAGGAGCTCGCGGCCCCCAGCAAGTTCGAGCTCTCCCTCAACCTGAGCGACACGCCGGACGGCCTCCAGGGCGTGCTCCAGTACCGCGCCGCGCGGATCTCCAAGGCCACGGCCACCGGCCTCGCACGGCACTTCCAGGTGCTGCTGGAGTCCCTCGTCGCCCGCCCCGAGCAGGCCCTCCACGCCCTGACGCTGCTAACGCCCGAGGAGCGCCAGCGGATGCTCGTGGACTGGAACGACACCGCCCGGGAGCCGGTGCGCGAAGGCACCTTCCACCACCTCTTCGAACAGCAGGTGGCGCGCACGCCCGACGCCCCCGCGGTGCGCTTCGAGAACGAAGTCCTGACGTTCGCCCAGCTCAACGCCCGATCGAACCAGCTCGCCCACGCGCTGCGTGCCCGGGGCGTCGGGCCGGAGGTGCGCGTCGCGCTCTGCTTCGAGCGGTCCGTGCAGATGGTGGTCGCGCTGCTCGGGGTGCTCAAGGCCGGTGGCGCCTACGTGCCCCTGGACCCCGCCTGGCCGGTCCAGCGCAGGACCTTCGCCATCCAGGACAGCGCGGCCCGCGTCGTCCTCACCCCAGCACGACTGGCAGCGGAGCTGGAGGAAACGGGCCTCCAGACGCCGTGCCTGGACGCGGCCGGGGAACACCTGGCTTCGGAGCCGACGCACGATCCTGCGCCGTGGGCCGGCCCCGACAATCTGGCCTACGTCATCTACACCTCGGGCTCCACGGGCACGCCCAAGGGCGTCATGGTGCAGCACCGCTCGGTGCTCAACCTGCATGCGGCGCTGAAGCGGACCGTCTACGCAGGACAGCCGTCCGGCCTGCGGGTCAGCGTCAACGCGCCGCTGGCCTTCGACGGCTCCGTCAAGCAGGTCGTGCAACTGCTGGACGGCCACTGCCTGTGCATCGTCCCGGACGCCCTCCGTCAGGACGCGGAAGCGATGGTGCCCTGGGTGCGCGAGGTCGGCGTGGACGTGCTGGACTGCACGCCCTCGCTGCTGCGGCTGCTGCTCCAGGCGGGCCTGCTGGACGGAGACTTCGCTCCGGCCCTGCTCGTGCCCGGCGGTGAAGCCCTGGATGAAACGACGTGGGCGACGCTCGCAGCCTCGACGCGCACGCGCACCTTCAACGTCTACGGCCCCACCGAGTGCACCGTGGACGCCACCGCCTTCGCCGTCCTTCCGCGGACGCACCCCACCCTGGGCGGGCCGCTGCTCAACGTGCGCACGTACGTACTGGATGCGCACCAGCAACCCGTGCCCGTCGGTGTCGCGGGTGAACTCTTCATCGCGGGCGCGGGCCTGGCGCGCGGCTACCTGGGTCAGCCCTCCCGCACCGCCGAGCGCTTCGTCCCGAACCCCTTCGCCACCACCCCCGGCGAGCGCATGTACCGCACGGGAGACAAGGCGCGCTGGAGCGAGGACGGCACGCTCGAATACCTGGGCCGCATCGACTTCCAGGTGAAGCTGCGCGGCTTGCGCATCGAGCTGGGTGAAATCGAAGCCCTGCTGCGTCAGCACCCCGCCGTCGCCCAGGCGCTCGTCCTGGTGCGCGAGGACGTGCCGGGCAATGCACGGCTCGTCGCCTACGTCGTCCCGAGCACCCGCGCGCCCGACGCCGTCGAGCTGCGCGACTTCCTCCTGCGGACGCTGCCCGAGTCCATGGCGCCCGCCGCCTACGTGATGCTGGACGCCCTGCCCCTGACGCCCAACGGCAAGGTGGACAGGAAGGCGCTGCCCGCGCCCGAAGCCCAGGCGCACGCCCACGAAGCCCCCCGTCCCGGGACCGAGGAGAAGCTCGCGGCGCTCTGGGCCGACGTGCTGCGCGTGCCCACCATCGGCGCGCAGGATGACTTCTTTGCCCTGGGCGGCCACTCCCTGCTGGCCACGCGGGTGGTTGCCCGGATCCGCGCGGCCTTCGACGTGGAGCTGCCCGTGCGCGCCCTCTTCGAGGAGCCCACGCTGCGAAGGCTCGCCGCGCGCATCGAGCACGCAGGCCGTGCCAGGGACCTGCCCGCGTTCGTGCCCGTCCCGCGCACGGACGCGCCGCTCCCCCTCTCCTTCGCCCAGCAGCGGATGTGGTTCCTGGACCAACTGCAACCGGGCTCGCCTGCGTACAACATCCCCGTGGCGCTGCGGATCCACGGCGCCCTGGACGCCGCGGCCCTGGAGCGCGCCTTCGAAGCGCTGGTGCACCGGCACGAAGCCTTGCGCACCACCCTCGCGCAGCATGAGGGCGTGCCCGTACAGCACATCCACCCGCCCGCGCCCTTCCACCTGCCGCGCACGGACCTGACGGACACCGCGAACCCCGAAGCCGAAGCGCGACGGCTCGCCGCGGAAGAGGCCGCACGTCCCTTCGACCTCGCCACCGGACCGCTGCTGCGCACCCACCTGTTGCGGTTGGGTGGATCCCAGCACGTCCTCTTGATGACGCTGCACCACATCATCTCCGACGGCGAGTCCACCGGCGTGCTGGTGCGCGAGGTGGCCGCGCTCTACCAGGGCTTCCACGACGGCACGCCCACGGCCCTGCCCACGCTGCCGGTCCAGTACGCCGACCATGCCGCGTGGCAGCGCTCGTGGCTGCACGGTGACGTGCTGGAGCGCCAGGTCGCCTGGTGGCGCCAGCACCTCGCCGAGGCCCCGGCACACCTGGAGCTGCCTGCGGACTTCGCGCGTCCGCCCGTCCCGTCCACGCGCGGGGCCTCGGTGCACTTCCAGCTCCCCGCGTCGCTGCTGCGGACCCTGGAGACCTTCAGCCAGCAGGAAGGCGCCACCCTCTTCATGGGACTGCTGGCGGCGACGTCCGCGGTGTTGTCCCGCTACACCGGCCAGGACGACGTCGTCATCGGCACGCCCATCGCGGGCCGGCGCTTCGCGGAGCTCGAAGGGCTCATCGGCCTCTTCGTCAACACGCTGGCCCTGCGGGCCCGCCTGGAGGACGGGGCGTCGTTCCGAAAGCTCCTGGCGCAGGTGCGGGAAACCACCCTGGAGGCCCACTCGCACCAGGATGTCCCGTTCGAGAAGCTCGTCGAGGAGCTGCGCCCCCGGCGCGACCTGAGCCGCGCGCCCCTCTTCCAGGCGATGCTCCTGGTCCAGAATGCGGCGCCTCACGCCCTCCAGACGTCCCACCTCTCCTTCGAGCCCGTCGAAGTCGAGCAGGTCACCGCGAAGTTCGACCTGACCTTCGCCTTCTCGGCCTCCCCCGAAGGGCTGTCCGGCTCCGTCACGTACAGCACCGACCTCTTCCGTGAGGACAGCATCCGCCGGCTCGTCGGCCACTTCCAACGGTTGCTGGAAGGCGCCCTGGCCCATCCAGAAACCCCGCTCCAGGAGCTGTCCCTCTTGAGCACCGGGGAGCGCGCGCAGTTGCTCACCGCGTGGGACGCCGACGCCCCGCCCCTGCGCCGGGCCCCGCTCCACCAGCGCATCGAAGCGCAGGTGCTCCGCACCCCTGAATCCACCGCCCTCATCGTCGGGGATCAGCGCCTGAGCTACGCGTCGCTCGACCGGCGCGCCAACCAGTTGGCGCATGTCCTGCGCGCCCGGGGCGTGGGTCCCGAGGTCCGCGTCGCCGTCCTGCTGCCTCGCACCGAGGAGTTGCTGGTGACGCTCCTGGCCGTCCTCAAGGCGGGCGGCGCCTACGTGCCGCTGGATCCGGCCTACCCGAGGCAGCGGCTGGACGGCATGCTCGCGGACTCGGGCGCTTCGCTGGTGGTGACGCGGCAGGCCCTGGTGGACCTGCTGAGCCCCACCACCGCGGCGCGTGCCGTGCTGTACCTGGACACCGGGGTGGAAGCCCTGGATTCACGCCCCCGCACGCCTCCCGACGTGGAGGTCCCCACCGACGCGCTCGCGTACGTCATCTACACGTCGGGCTCCACCGGCACGCCCAAGGGCGTCGCGCTGAGCCATGCGAACGCGTCCGCCTTCCTCGACTGGGCCTGCCGCGTCTTCTCTCCCGCGCAGCTCGCCGGAACGCTGGCGGCGACCTCCGTCTGCTTCGACCTGTCCATCTTCGAGTTGTTCGCGCCGCTGTGTTGTGGCGGCACCGTGCTCCTGGCGGACAACGTCCTCGCGCTGGCCTCGCTGCCGGCGCGCGACGAGGTGACGCTCGTCAACACCGTCCCCTCCGCCATGGCGGAGCTGCTGCGCGCGGGGGCGCTCCCGGCCTCGGTGCGCACCGTCAACCTCGCCGGTGAGCCGCTGCCCGGCTCCCTGGCCCGGGCCCTCCACGCCACGGGCTCCGTCCAGCAGGTCTTCAACCTCTACGGTCCCACCGAGGACACCACCTACTCGACGTTCCTGGAGGTGCCCACGGGTGCCGGTGAGCCCACCCTCGGACGGCCACTCACGGAGACGCACGCCTACGTCCTCGACGCCCGGCTCCAACTGCAACCGCCCGGTGTTCCCGGGGAGTTGTTCCTCGCGGGCGCGGGCCTTGCGCGGGGCTACCTGAACCGTCCGGCGCTGACGGCGGAGCGCTTCGTGCCGGATCCCTTCACCACCCGGGCCGGCGCGCGGATGTATCGCACGGGCGACCGGGTCCGGCGCCTGAGCGACGGCACGCTCGAATACCTGGGCCGCATCGACTTCCAGGTGAAGCTGCGCGGCTTCCGCATCGAGCTGGGTGAAATCGAAGCGGTCCTCCAGCTACATCCCGACGTGGATCAGACGCTGGTGATGGTGCGGGAGGATGCGCCGGGCCACCACGTGCTCACGGCGTACTTCACCGCGAAGGCGACCCGTCCCGAAGCCTCCGCCCTCCGGGCCTTCCTCCAGCAGCGCCTGCCCGAATACATGGTGCCCGCGGCCTTCGTGGCGCTGGCCTCCTTCCCGCTCACCCCCAATGGGAAGAGGGACAGGAAGGCACTGCCCGCGCCGGAGCGTACGGGCCTCACGGTGTCGGCCCGCTTCGTGGCGCCGAGGGATGCGCTCGAACTGGAGCTCACCCGCATCTGGGAGGACGTGCTGCAAACGCGGCCGCTCAGCGTCACCAGCGACTTCTTCGAACTGGGAGGCCACTCACTGCTGGCCGTGCGCCTCATGTCGCGCATCCGCACCGGGCTGCGACGCGACCTGCCGCTGGCCACGTTGTTCCAGGCCCCCACCGTGGAGCGACTGGCGGCGCTGTTGCGCCAGCAGCCCGCGCCCTTCTCTCCGCTCGTCCCCATCCAGAGCGAAGGCACGCGTCGCCCCTTCTTCTGCGTCCACCCGGTGGGAGGCAACGTGCTGGCGTACGCGGAGCTGGCGAAGGCGCTGGGACCGGATCAGCCCTTCTATGGCCTCCAGTCACAGGGGCTGGACGGGGCACAGCCGCCGCTGGAGCGCGTCGAGGAGATGGCCGCGAGCTACCTCACCGCCGTCCGCGGCGTGCAACCCCACGGGCCATACCGACTGGGCGGCTGGTCCATGGGAGCGCTGGTGGCCTACGAGATGGCGCGTCAGCTCCAGGCGCTCGGGGAGGCCACCGAGGTCCTGGCCCTCATCGATCCCAGCCCGGCCCAGGCGAGCGAGGAAGCACCGGACGCGGAGGATCCCCAGGTGCTAGCCCTGCGCTTCGTTGGCGACTACGCCGGGCTCGTGAACCGCGAGGCCTGGACACTGGACTTCACCGAGTCCGAACCCGGCGTGGAGTCCGTCCTCGAACGGTTGCGCGCGGCGGGCCAGTCCGCCGGACTGCTGGCCCCGGAGACGGGAGCGGCCCAGGTGCGCACGCTCTTCGACGTCTTCACGAGCAACCTGCGCGCGATGCGACGCTACGAGCCCGGGCCGTTCACGGGACCGCTCGTCGTGCTGAGTGCGAGCGACCGCCTGCCTTCCGATCCGCTGGATCGCGGCTGGAAGGCCCAGGTCCCGCACGCTCGGGTCCAGGAGGTCCAGGGCGATCACTACAGCCTGCTGCGAGCGGAGCACGTCCAGCACGTCGCCGCGCATCTGGGCCGGTTGCTGGAGCCATGAAACAACGCGATACACGGCCCCCCGGGTCATTCCCGAGGGGGCGGTGTCCGTAATACCTTCGACGCCTCGCAAAAGCACACCGTGTCCGGTGTATCAGGCTGACCGGACCGCCGAGGAGTCGAGCGCACCATGAAGAACGTCGAGGACGTCTACCGGCTCACCCCCGCCCAGCGGGAGCTGCTGGTGCCACCGTCGCCCGCGCCGGAAGCGCCCATCGAACACCTGGTCGCGGCGGTCCGGGGCGTCCTGGATGAAGCGGCGCTGGAGGAAGCACTGCGGGAGCTCGTGCGCCGTCACACCGCGCTGCGCACCGCGTTCTTCCTCCAGGGCATGCCGGAGCCCATGCAGGTGGTCCGCGAGAAGCTCGCTCCGTCGCTGGAACGAGCGGAGGCCCCCCAGGGCCTGGAGTCCTGGCTGGAAGCGGATCGCAAGCGGGGCATGGGCCTGACGGCTGCGCCGCTGGTGCGGCTGTCCCTCGTGCGCACCTCCGCGGAGTCTTCCTTCCTCGTCTTCGCCTGGCACGCGGCGGCCCTGGACGCGGGCGCCGCGCGGCTCTGCCTGGATGAGCTGCTGCGCCTGTATCAGGCCACCCGAGAGAAGACCGACGCCGCGCTGGAGAAGGCGCGGCCGTTTCGCGAGTACCTCGCGTGGATGGAAGCCCAGGGGTTGGAAGACGCGGAGCGCCACCTGCGCGAGGCGCTGAAGGATCCGCGCCCCACCCTGCTGCCCACGCGCTCCGAGCCACACGCCGCGCCTGGTGTCACGGGCCTGCAACAACTGCTGCTGCCCGCGACGGAGTCGGGCAACGTCCAGGCCTTCCTGCGCAAGCACAAGCTGGGGCTGGGCACGCTGCTCCAGGCCGCGTGGGCGCTGATGCTGCGCCACCACACCGGCCACACGGAGGTCGTGTTCGGTGCCCAGGTCCCCGGCCGCACCGCCGCGCTCGTCCAGGGCCGGCCGCTCGCGGGCCGCTTCGCGCACCTGCTGCCGCGTCGCTTCGCCATCCCCGCCCAGGGCACGCCCCTGCGCTGGCTGCGCGCCCTCCAGGCTGAGCTGTCCGAGGCCCAGCGCCACGAGCACGTCTCCCAATCCCAGGTCCGCCAGTGGCTGAAGCTGCCGGAGGACACGTCCCTCTTCCAGAGCGCCGTCCTCGCCTGGGAGCCGCCCGACGAGGACACGCTGAAGCCCCTGGCCCGCGCACAGGGCCTGGGCGCCTTCCGTCACGTCGCCGCCCCTCCGCCCTGCCCGCTGACGGTGGAGGCCGTGGCCGGAGAGCGGCTGGCGCTGCGGCTGCACCATGACGTGAACGGCTTCGCGCCCCTGGACGTCATCCGCCTCGTGGGCCAGCTCGCGGCGCTGCTGGACGTGCTCGTCACGCAACCGGACCGCGAGCTGTCCTCACTGAGCGAAGTGCTGGACGCCAACGGCGGCACCGCGCGGAGCCCCGCCACCGCGAGCACGTCCGTGGGGCCGGAGGAGCTGCGCGCCCTGCTGGCCTGGCACCCGGAGGTGCGCGCGGTGGACGTGCGCGTCGAGGGCTCCCAGCTCGTCGCGCACGTGGTGCCCAGCCGTCGCCGCGCGCGCAAGCTGGACTTCGGCCTGTTCTTCTTCGCGGACGAGGACGCCGGCACCACCGACAAGTACCGCCTGCTGCTGGAGGCGGCGAAGTTCGGGGACGCGCACGGCTTCTCGTCCGTCTCCACGCCGGAGCGCCACTTCCACGAACACGGCGGCATCTATCCGAACCCGTCGCTGCTCGCCGCGGGCATCGCGACGATGACGAAGCACATCAGCCTGCGCGCGGGCAGCGTCGTGCTGCCGCTGCAGAGCCCCTTCCGCGTCGCGGAGGAGTGGTCCATCGTCGACAACCTCTCCGGAGGCCGCGCCGGCATCTCCATCGCCTCCGGCTGGGTGCCCAACGATTTCGCCCTCTACCCGGAGCACTTCGCCCGCAAGCGCGACGTCATGTGGGAGAACCTGGAGAAGGTCGAACGGCTGTGGCGCGGCGAGTCCGTGTCGGCCCGGGACGGCGCGGGCAAGGAGGTGGAGTTGAAGATCTTCCCCCGCCCCCTCCAGCCCCGGCTGCCCACGTGGGTGACGTGCGCCACGGATCCCGCCCTCTTCGAGCGCACCGGCGCCGGCGGCTATAACGTCCTCACGTCGCTGCTGGGCCAGCCCCTGGAAGAAGCCCTGGAGAAGCTGGGCCTCTACCATGCAGCGGCGGACAAGGCCGGCCACGCACGCGACGCGCGCACGGCCACGCTGATGATGCACACCTTCGTCGGGCAGGACGTGGACGACGTGCTGGACACCGTGCGCGCGCCGCTCACCGCGTACCTGCGCGCCCACGTGGCGCTGATGCAGACGATGGTGAAGAGCCTGGACCTCCAGGTGGACATCAACGAACCCAAGTGGGCGGACTACCTCGCGGCCTATGCCTTCGAGCGCTACTACCGCTCCGGCGCGCTCATCGGCACCGTGACGTCCTGCCTCCCCATGGTGGACAAGCTGCTCGACGGGGACGTGGACGAGGTGGCCTGTCTCATCGACTTCGGCGTCGGCACCGACGCGGTCCTCCAGAGCCTCACGCACCTGGCCGAGCTCAAGCGCCTGGTCCAGGACGAGTCCCTGCGCATGGAACGCGTGCTCACCGAGTACCTCGCGGAACGGCTCCCGGGCGCACGCCCCAACGTGACGGTGAAACTCAGCGACAACCTGTCCGCGGAGCATCCCGGCCCCGTCCTGTAGCACCCGCGCGGAAAGCCTTGTCAGAGGCTCGATGTATCAAGAGCCTCAACCGGGAACTGCCTGCGAGCATGGACAGTTTATAACGTGCCGTGTTAACTGTACTGAACGTTTTCCGCGACTAATTCCGCTCACGCTGAATAAGCCTCGCATCGCTCCGGTAAGTTTTTCGGGGAATTCGTGGCTTGGCACATCTCGTCCGGCCCAACGAATGCCTTCGCCAGAATTGTTACAGGAAATGTCGACACTGGTGGAGCTGTCGCGTCGCAGGGCGGAACAGCGCCCGGATCAGCTCGCCTACACATTCCTCGTGGACGGTGACGCGGAGGAGGCACACCTCACCTACGGAGACCTGGACCGGCGGGCGCGAGCCATCGGCGCGGCGCTCCAGGCGCGAGGTGCGCGGGGTGAGCGAGTGCTGCTGCTCTACCCTCCGGGTCTTGAGTACGTGGCCGCCTTCGTGGGTTGTCTCTACGCGGGCGCGGTGGCGGTGCCGGCCTATCCGCCGGATCCGATGCGGCTTGCGCGCACGCTGCCCCGGCTGGAGGCGGTGATCCAGGACGCGCGGGCGCGCTTCGCGCTCACCACCGGCTTCATCCAGGGCTTCATGGAGTCGATGGGCGAGCAGTCCGCCGCGCTCTCCGGCCTGTCGTGGCTGGCCACCGACGCGGTGGAGGATGGCGAGGCGAGCGGCTGGAAGGATCCGGGCACGGCGCGCGAAGCGCTGGCCTTCCTCCAGTACACCTCCGGCTCCACCGGCACGCCCAAGGGCGTGATGCTCAGCCACGGCAACCTGCTGGCGAACTCGCAGGCCATCCACCAGTGCTTCGAGCACTCGGACGACAGCCGCGGCGTCATCTGGCTGCCGCCGTACCACGACATGGGCCTCATCGGCGGCGTGCTCCAGCCGCTGTGCGGGGGCTTCCCGGTGGTGCTGCTGTCGCCGCTGGACTTCCTCAAGCGGCCGGCGCGCTGGCTGGAGGCCATCTCCCGCTACCGCGCGACGACGAGCGGCGGGCCCAACTTCGCCTTCGACCTGTGCGTGCGCAAGACGACGCCCGAACAGCGCGCGGCGCTGGACCTGAGCTCCTGGGACGTGGCCTTCAACGGCGCGGAGCCGGTGCGCGCGGAGACGCTGGAGCGCTTCACGCGCGCGTTCGCGGACTCGGGCTTCCGCAAGGAGGCCTTCTATCCGTGCTACGGCCTCGCGGAGACGACGCTCATCGCCTCGGGTGGACTCAAGGCCGCGCCCCCGGTGGAGCGCGTGTATCGGCAGGAGGCCCTTCAGCAGGGCCGCGCCGAAGCCCCGGCCCCCTCCGACGCGGTGGATCCGAAGGACCTGCGCACACTGGTGGGCAGCGGCGCGAGCATCCCCGGGCAGGAGCTGCTCATCGTGGATCCCGAGTCCCGTCAGCCCGTGCCCGAAGGCCGGCTGGGGGAGATCTGGCTGCGCGGCCCGAGCGTGGCGGGCAGCTACTGGGAGCGGCTCGAGGAGAGCGAGGCCACCTTCCGCGCCCGCCGCGCCGACACCGGCGAAGGCCCCTACCTGCGCACCGGCGACCTGGGCTTTCTGTCCGGCCGGGAGCTGTTCGTCGCGGGCCGCATCAAGGACCTGATCATCCTGCGCGGACGCAACCACTACCCCCAGGACCTGGAGCTGACGGCGGAGTCGGGCCACCCGGCGATGCGTCCGGGTTGCTCGGCCGCGTTCGCCGTGGACCGGGGCGGTGAGGAACGGCTGGTGGTGGTGCTGGAGGTGGACCGCAAGACGCTGGGCGAACCCTCCGCCGCCATCGATGCCATCCGACGCGCCATCGCGCAGGGGCACGAAGTGTCCGTGGACACGGTGGTGCTCATCCCCGCGGGCGGACTGCCCAAGACGTCCAGCGGCAAGGTGCAGCGCAGGGCATGCCGGACGCAGTACCTGGCGAACGAGCTGGAGATCCTCGCCCAGGAATCCCTCGCGGACGCTGGCACCGACGCCGGGAGTGCGCCCGAGGCCGTCGCCCCGGAAGCGCCCCGGTTGACACGCGACACCCTTCTGGCCGCGTCGGAGGCAGAGCGAGCGGAGCTGTTGGGCACGTACCTGCGGCGTCACCTGTCGCGGGCCCTGTCCGTGCCGGTGTCGGCGCTGGAGGCGACGCGTCCCCTCACCGCGCTGGGCCTGGACTCCATCCATGCCGTCGAGCTGAAGGCGGCGCTGGAGGAGGAGTTGGAGATCCACCTGCCGGTGGCGCTGCTCCTGGAGGGTGTGCACCTGGAGGCGCTCATCGCGCGGGCGCTCGCGGAGCTGCGCCACCCCAGCGCCGCGCCACCTCCGCTGGTGGCGGGAGCGCGTGGGGACTCGCCGCTGTCTCCGGGACAGGAGCGGCTGCTGTTCCTGGATCAGCTCGCGGCGGGCAGCGCGGCCTACAACATCCCGGCGGCGGTGGAGCTGGACGGACATCTGGACGTGGGCGTGCTGACCCGCAGCCTGGAGGCCATCGTCCACCGGCATGAGGCGCTGCGCACGCGCTTCCCCCGTGCCCAGGGCCGCCGCGTGCAGGACATCCTCCCCCCTTCGGACGTCCCGGCGGGCGGGCCGCTGGCGCGCCCGGGCGCGGTGGTGGACCTGAGCGGAATGCCGGAGGCGGAGCAGGCCGCCGCGACGGAGCGCCTCACCGCCGAGGAGGCGCGAGGGCCGTTCGACCTGGAGCGCGAGCTGCCGGTGCGCGCGAAGCTGTTGAAGCTGTCCGACACGCGGCACCGGCTGCTGCTCACGCTGCACCACGTGGTGTCGGACGGCTGGAGCATGGGCGTGGTGGTGCGGGAGCTGGGCGCGCTCTACGCGGCCTTCGCGCAGGGCCGGCCGTCGCCGCTGCCGGAGCTTCCCGTGCAGTACGCCGACCATGCCGCATGGCTGCGCCGCCGGCTGGAGGACGGCCTGCTGGACGAAGAGCTTTCGTGGTGGAAGGAGCGTCTGTCCGGGGCACCTCCGCTGCTGGAGCTGCCCCTGGACAAGCCTCGCCCGGAGCGCCAGCACTTCGAGGGCGCGCGGCAGCCGGTGGCGCTCTCCGCCGCGCTCAGCGAAGGGCTGCGGCAGTTGGGCCGGGCCGAAGGCACCACGCCCTTCATGTCGCTGCTGGCGGGCTTCCTGGTGGTGCTGCACTCGCGCACCGGACGCACGGACCTGGTGGTGGGCACGGACGTGGCCAGCCGCGAGCACGCGCGCACACAGAACCTCATTGGCCTGTTCGTCAACCAGTTGGTGCTGCGCGTGGGCCTGGAGGGCAACCCCACCTTCCGGCAGGTGCTCGGACGGGTGCGGGAGGTGGCGCTGGGGGGACAAGCGCACCCGCACGTCCCCTTCGACAAGCTGGTGGAGGCGCTGCGCCCGCCGCGCGATGCCCGCTACAACCCGCTGTTCCAGGTGATGTTCGTCCTGGAGAACGCGCCGCTGCCCGCGCTGAGACTGCCGGGGCTGAAGCTGCACCAGTTGGAGATCGACGACGGCGGCTCGCCCTTCGACCTGTCGGTGCTGCTGTCCGAATCCGAGGGCCGCATCCAGGGCGTGCTGCGCTTCGCCACCGCCCTGTTCGACGCGGCGACGATCGCGCGGCTGGCCGGGGACTACGAAACGACGCTGGCGGCGGCAATCGCCCGGCCGGACGCGACGTTGGAGGAGCTGCACGGGGCGTTGGTGGAGCGTGAGCGCCAGCGGCAGCAGGAGCGGGCGCAGGCGCTCCAGTCCTCGCGCAAGGAACTGTTCCGCGGCGTGCGCCGTCGCGGTGGGAGCGAATCATGACGACGGACGGTCAGCCGAAGCGCGCACTCCCGAAGCTTCGCCGCCGCGAGGTGGATGGCTCCGGTCAGGACTGGGTGCGCTTCGAGGAGCTGCGGCCCGGACTGCACCTGCCCGTGGTGGCCCGCCCCTCGCTGCCGGGCATCGAGCTGGCCGACTGGGGCCGCACGCACCGCGCGCTCGTGGACGCACAGATCCACAAGCATGGCGCCGTGCTCTTCCGGGGCTTCGACGTGGCGACGCCCGAGTCCATGGACCGGGCCATCCAGGCCCTGGCGGATGAAGCGCTGGCCTACGAGGAGCGCTCGTCGCCGCGCTCGCAGGTGAGCGGCAACATCTACACGTCCAC
The DNA here is from genome assembly GCF_003611635.1 of Corallococcus terminator. GTDB lineage: Bacteria > Myxococcota > Myxococcia > Myxococcales > Myxococcaceae > Corallococcus > Corallococcus terminator. Next base: position 73,376 of record NZ_RAVZ01000001.1, read on the forward strand.
GGACCACCCGCCGTCCGAGCGGATCTTCCTGCACAACGAGCAGTCCTACAACCAGACCTTCCCGGCGCGCCTCTTCTTCGCCTGCGTGTTGCCGTCGCAACAGGGTGGCGAAACGCCGCTCGCGGACACGCGGCGCATCTTCCAGCGCCTGCCGGCCGAGGTGCGCGCGCGGTTCCTGGAGCAGGGCTACACGTACGTCCGCAACTTCGGTCACCACCTGGGGTTGAGCTGGCAGACGGCGTTCCAGACGGAGGACCGCGCCGAGGTGGAAGCGTACTGCCAGCGCAGCGGCATCCAGGTGGAATGGCGCGACGGCAACCGCCTGCGCACGCGACAGGTGCGTCGCGCGGCGGGGCTGCACCCCGTCACCGGCGAGCCCGTCTGGTTCAACCACGCCACGTTCTTCCACGTCTCCACGCTGCCGGCGCCGGTGGCTTCCGCGCTGCTGGCGGACCTGGGCGAGGAGGACCTGCCCAACCACACGTATTACGGCGACGGCGCTCCCATCGAGCCCGAGGTGATGGAGACGCTGCGCGCCGCGTACGAGGCCGAACAGGTGATGTTCCCCTGGGAGAAGGGCGACCTGCTCGTCATCGACAACCTGCTCGCGGCCCACGCGCGTTCGTCCTTCGTGGGGCCCCGGCGAGTGCTGGCTGGCATGGCCCGTCCGTTCCCGTGGAGCGAGGTCGCCCCGGTGGCGGCCACGCCCCCCGGCACCCCTCCAGGCTGACCGCCTGAATCCGAGGGCCTCGCGCCCTTCCCCGTCCCCTTCCAGGAGCCTTCAGCGTGACGCAGCCAACCGGATTCCGGCTCTCCCCCCAGCAGGCAAGACTCTGGACCCTCCTGACCGCCGTTCCGGGAGCGCCGTCGTGTGCCCGGGCCGTGTTCGCAATCGAGGGGACGCTCGATGTCGCGCGGTTGGAACACGCGGTGCGCGGGTTGAGCTCCGCGCACGAGGTGCTGCGCACCACCTACCGGCATCTCGCGGGAACGAGCGCCGCGGTGCAGGTTCCCGGAGAGGTTCCTTCCACCGTCCTGGAGGTGCTCGACTGGAGCGCGCTTCCCGAAGCCGAGCAGGCCGCGCGGCTGGGGTCGCTGGGCGCCGGGTCCGCGTCGCTGGAGGTGCTAAAGCCGTGGCGGCTCGCGGTGCTGGGCCAGGACCGGCATGCGCTGATCGTGGAGGTGCCCGCGCTCTCCGCGGATCGCCAGACGTTCGTCGTGCTTGCCCGTGAGCTGGGACGTGCGCTGACGGCTGCGTCCGCGCCGGACGAAGAGCCGCCTCCGCAGTACGCGGACGTCGCGGAGGTCTTCCACCAGATCCTCGAATCGGACGACAGCGCGGACGGACGGCGCTTCTGGAAGGGCCGCGACCTGGGGGGCGCCACCGGTGCATCCCTGCCCACGCGCCGCACGGGCACGGACGCGCACGGCCTGCGCGTCGGTCGTCAGTCCCGCGCACTGCCCCCTGACACGGCCACGGCCCTGGAGGCACTGGCCGGCCGGCTGGGTGTCCCGCTGGCGGACGTCGTGCTCGCGGGCTGGTCGCGCCTGCTGGCACGCATGGGAGGCAGCGGCGACGCGTGCGTCTCCGTGCGCGTGGACGGCCGTGGCTACGAAGGCCTGGACGCGGCGCTCGGCCTCTTCGAGCGATGGCTGCCCGTGAGCGCATCTTCCGGCGCGAACTTCGAAGCGCTCGTGCGCGACGTGGCACGAAGCGTTCGCGAAGCCGCCGCGTGGCAGGACGACTTCGACGCGTCGAGCGCCTTCCCTGCCGCCGGTGGGCCCGCCCCCTCCCGCTCCTTCGCCTTCGAGGACATCACGTGGCCGGAGTCCACGCGCGCGGGCGGACTGACGCTGTCCCTCACCCACGTGGAGGCGCGCGGTGAACGCGCTGAGCTGACCCTGGCCCTGGTGCGCGTTCACGGACCGCTGTCGCTGGAGCTGCACCACGACGAAGCCGCGTACACCTCCGAGGAGGCCACCCGGTTGCTGGAGCGCCTGGAGACCCTGCTCGCCTCGGCGGTGGCCGCGCCGGAGCGCGCGCTGGACGCCCTTTCATGGGTGGGCCCGACCGAGCTGCGACAGTTGGCGGACTTCAACCGCACCTCCCGCGATCACGACTCGCAGGACACGCTGCCCGCGCGCTTCGAGGCCGTGGCCCGCGCCCGTCCGGACGCCGTGGCGGTCGCGTTCGAGGACGAACAGCTCACCTTCGCCGCGCTGTCGGAGCGCGCGAACCGGCTCGCATCGCACCTGCGGGCCCGGGGCATCGGAACCGAGACGCGCGTGGCGGTGTGCCTTGAGCGGTCGGTGGAGCAGTTCGTGGTGCTGCTCGGCATCCTCAAGGCCGGGGGCACCTTCGTGCCGCTGGATCCGACCTATCCCCGTGAACGCCTGGCCTACGTCATCCAGCAGGCCGGCGCGCCGCTCGTCATCACCCGTTCGAACCTGCGCGCATCGCTGCCCGACGGCGCGCACACCCTCCTCTGCCTGGACCAGGAAGCCGACGCCCTGGCCGCCGCGTCCTCCCACGCGCCCGACGTGACGCTCTCCCCGGAGAACGCCGCCTACGTCATCTTCACCTCCGGCTCCACCGGCCGCCCCAAGGGCGTGATGATCCCGCACCGCTCGGCGCTCAACCTGGCCGCCACGCTGCGCGACGTCGTCTACCAGGGCCGGGGCCCCGGCCTCCGGGTGAGCGTCAACGCGCCGCTCGTGTTCGACGCGTCCGTGAAGCAGTGGCTCCAACTCCTCAACGGCCACTCGCTGCACATCGTTCCGGAAGAGGTACGGCCGGACGCGGTGCGCATGCGCGCGTGGGTCCTGCGGCACGCATTGGACGTCGTGGACTGCACGCCTTCGCTGCTGGGCCCCCTGCTGGCACAGGGTCTGGGACGCGACGCGGACTTCGCTCCGGCGCTCGTGCTGGTGGGCGGAGAGGCCATCGACGCGCGCACCTGGGCGGACCTCACGCCGCTGACGCGCACGCGCTTCGTGAACATGTACGGTCCCACCGAGTGCACCGTGAACGCCACGGCGTGCCCCATCGCGGACTCCGCGCAGCCGAGCATCGGCGGACCGCTGGGCAACGTGCGCGTGCACGTGCTGGACGCGGGCCTGCGGGAGCTTCCCTTGGGTGTGCCCGGCGAGCTGTTCATCGGCGGCGCGGGCGTGGGCCGTGGCTACGAAGGCCGTCCGGACCTCACCGCCGAGCGCTTCGTGCCGGATCCGTTCAGCCCCACGCCGGGCGCGCGCCTGTACCGCACGGGCGACGTGGGCCGCTACCGCGAGGACGGCCGCATCGACTTCCACGGCCGCGCCGACTTCCAGGTGAAGGTGCGGGGCTACCGCATCGAGCCCGGTGAAATCGAAGCGCAGGTGCGCACGCATCCGGAGGTCGGCGAGGCGGTCGTCGTCGTGCGTGGCACGAAGGAGGAAGCGCGGCTGGTCGCGTACTTCGTGCCCCGGCGCGGAATGCCCGTGGGCGGCGAGCCGGCGGCATCCCAACTGGCGCTGGAGCTGCGCGGATTCCTTCGCGAGCTGGTGCCCGAGTTCATGCTGCCCACCCACTTCGTGCCGATGGCGCGCCTGCCGCTCAACCGCAACGGCAAGGTGGACCGGGCCGCGCTGCCGGAACCGGTCGCGGCACGGCCGGACGCGCTGCCCTACGAGGCGCCCGTCACGGAGCTGGAGCAGCGCATCGCCGCCATCTGGCAGGAGGCCCTCAAGGTGGACCGGGTGGGCCTGCACAGCAGCTTCTTCGACCTGGGGGGCCACTCGCTCCTCATGGTGCAGGTGCACGAGAAGCTGTCGATGTTGATGGGCCGGCGGCTGTCCATGGTGGAGCTGTTCCAGCACCCCACCGTGGCCTCGCTGGCGAAGTACCTGGGACAGGCCCCGGCGAGCGCGGCCCAGGAGTCCCTTCAGCAGCAGGCGCGTGACGAGCGCGCGAAGAAACAACTCCAAGCGATGCAGCAACAGGCCCTCTTGATGAAGGCCAGGGGTAAGCGATGAGCAGCGACGTCGAGCAGGACGCTCCTCAGATGGAAGGCGTGGCGATCGTGGGCATGGCGTGCCGGTTCCCCGGCGCCAGCACCCCCGAGGCTTTCTGGAAGAACCTCCAGGAGGGCGTGGAGTCCATCACCTTCCTCAAGGACGAGGAGCTGGACCGCGCCGCCATCGACCCCGCGGAGCTGAAGGATCCGAAGTACGTCAAGGCGCGGGCCACGCTGGACGGCATCGATCAATTCGACGCGCGCTTCTTCGAACTGTCGCCGCGCGAGGCGGAGATCACCGACCCGCAGCAGCGCCTCTTCATGGAGTGCGCCTGGGAGGCCCTGGAAGCCGCGGGCCACGATCCGTCGCGGGCGAAGGGCCCCATCGGCATCTACGCGGGCGCGGGCGCCAACGGCTACCTGCTCTACAACCTGTCGTCTGCCGGGCACCTGACGGGCACGGTGAGCGCGTTCCAGGCCGTCATCCACAACAAGAACGACCACCTGGCCACGCGCGTCGCCTACAAGCTGGACCTCAAGGGTCCAGCGGTGACGGTGCAGACCGCGTGCTCCACGTCGCTCGTGGCCGTGTACCACGCGTGCCAGAGCCTGCTGAGCTTCCAGTGCGACATGGCGCTGGCGGGCGGCGTCACCATCACCGTGCCGCAGAAGACGGGCTACCTCTACACCGAGCGCGGCATCGGTTCTCCGGACGGGCACTGCCGCCCGTTCGACGCGAACGCGCAGGGCACGGTGGGCGGCAGCGGCGCGGGCGCCGTGGTGCTCAAGCGCCTGTCGGACGCCATCGCGGACGGCGACATCATCCACGCGGTCATCCGCGGTGGCGCCCTCAACAACGACGGCACGGACAAGGTCGGCTACACCGCGCCCAGCGTGAACGGCCAGGCCGAAGTCATCGGCATGGCGCACGCGCTGTCCGGCGTGGACCCGGACACCATCACCTACGTCGAAGCCCACGGCACGGGTACGCCCATGGGCGACCCGATTGAAGTGAAGGCCCTGACGAAGGCGTTCCGCTCCGGCGGCGCCACGCGCAACGGCTACTGCGGCCTGGGCTCCGTGAAGAGCAACGTGGGCCACCTGGACACGGCGGCCGGCATCGCGGGCCTCATCAAGACGGCGCTCACGCTGAAGCACCGGCAGCTCCCGCCCAGCCTCGGCTTCGAGAAGCCCAACCCCGAAATCGACTTCGCGAGCAGCCCCTTCTACGTCAACGCGAAGCTCCAGGACTGGAACGCTCCGTCGCCGCGCCGCGCGGGCGTGAGCGCGTTCGGCCTGGGTGGCACCAACGCGCACGTCGTCGTGGAGGAAGCGCCGCAGCGCGCCCCGTCCGGGCCGTCGCGCGAGCACCAGTTGCTGGTGGTGTCGGCCCGTTCGGACGCGGCGCTGGAGACGGCGACGACGCGGCTGGCGGAGCACCTGAAGGCGAATCCGGGCCTGAACCTGGCGGACGTGGCGTTCACGCTCCAGAAGGGCCGCAAGGCCTTCGAGCATCGCCGCTTCGTGGTGGTCCGCACCGTGGAGGAGGCCGCGCAGGCGCTGGCGACACTGTCCCCGGACCGCGTCATCACCCGCACGCAGGAGCGCGTCACCCGGCCCGTGATGTTCATGTTCCCCGGCCAGGGCTCGCAGCACCCGGGCATGGCCGCGTCCCTGTACCGGGGCGAGGCCGTGTTCCGGCAGGAGGCGGACCGCTGCCTGGAGCTGCTGTCGAAGCGCCACGGGCTGGACCTGAAGCCGCTGGTGTTCGGCTCCGACACGCAGGATGCGCAGGCCGCCGCGAAGCTGGAGCAGACGGCCCTCACCCAGCCGGCCCTGTTCGTCGTGGAGTACGCACTGGCGAAGCTGCTGCTGTCGTGGGGCCTGGAGCCTGCGGCGATGATCGGCCACAGCGTGGGCGAGTACGTCGCGGCCTGCCTGGCCGGCGTCTTCACGCTGGAGGACGCGCTGGAGCTCGTCGCCACCCGGGGCCGGCTCATGCAGTCCTGCCCGCCGGGCGCCATGCTGTCCGTGCAGCTCGCGGAGGCGGACGTGCGTCCGCTGTTGAGCGAGGGCCTGGAGGTCGCCGCCGCCAACGCGCCGGGCTCCTGCGTCGTCGCGGGTCCTCCGGCGGCCATCGAGGCGCTGGAGAAGCAGCTCGCGGCGAAGGACGTGCTGGCCCGCCGGCTGCGCACGTCGCACGCGTTCCACTCCGCGATGATGGACCCCATCGTCGGGGCCTTCCGGGACGCGGTGGCGAAGGCGAAGCCCTCCGCACCGAAGCTGCGCTTCATCTCCAACGTCACGGGCACGTGGATCACCGCGGAGCAGGCGACGTCGCCCGACTACTGGGCGAAGCACCTGCGCCAGCCGGTGCGCTTCGCGGACGGCCTGGACGAACTGTTGAAGGAGTCCGAGGCGGTGTTGCTGGAAGTGGGCCCGGGCAAGGCGCTCCAGTCGCTGGCGCGCTGGCACCCGCGCAAGAAGCCGACCCAGTCCATGCACACCACGCTGCCGACGGTGGGCGAAGCCACGCCGGAGGCGGAGTACCTGCTGCGCACGCTGGGCTACCTGTGGCTGCTGGGCGTGGACGCACCCGGGTACTTCGACGGAGAGACGCGCCGCCGCGAGTTGCTGCCCACCTACCCGTTCGAGCGTCAGCGCTACTGGGTGGATCTGCGCTCCTCCACCAGCGCGCAGGCGAAGCGCGGGGGCTCCCTGGAGAAGCGCCAGGACGTGGCCGGCTGGTTCTGGCTGCCGGTGTGGAAGGAGTCCGCGCCGAAGGTGGCCTCGGTCGGCGCTGGCGACGCGAAGGCGGCGCCGTGGTTGCTCCTCCAAGACAAGGCGGGCCTGGGCGCGAAGCTGGCCGCGCGACTGCGTCAGCAGGGGCACGCGCTGGTGGAAGTCACCCAGGGCCGTGAGTTCCGCCGCACGGGCGCGGACGCGTATGAGCTGAACCCCGGCCGCCGCGAGGATTACGCCGCGCTGCTGTCGGAGCTGGCGGCGGATGGGCGGCTTCCGGAGCGCATCGTCCACCTCACCGGCATCACCGCCGAGGGCTCGGGTGCGGCGACGGAGGACGTCGTCGAGCGGTCCTTCTTCAGCCCGCTGCACCTGGCGCAGGCGCTGGGCGCGCACACGACGGGCAAGCCGGTGCGCCTGTCGCTGGTGTCCAACGGCATGCAGGAAGTCACGGGCGGAGACCTCGTGTCACCGGAGCAGGCGGTGGCGCTGGGCCCCACCAACGTCATCCCGCGCGAGCTGCCACATGTGCACTGCCGCAGCGTGGACGTCACCCTGCCCCCACTCACCAGCTTCCAGGCCGGACGGCTGGTGGAGCTGCTGGCCGCGGAGCTGGCGTCGGATTCGGAGGAGCCCGTGGTGGCCTTCCGCAGTGGCCGCCGCTGGGTGCGCGACTTCGAGGAGGTGCGCCTGGAGGAAGGCCCCGAATCGGCGGTGCCGCTGCGCGAAGGCGGCGTGTACCTCATCACCGGCGGTCTGGGCGGCATCGGCCTGTCGTTCGCCGAAGCACTGGCGGAGAAGTGGCACGCGCGGCTGGTACTCGTCGGGCGCGCGGTGGTGCCTCCGCGCGAGGAGTGGGCGAAGCACCTGGAGTCCTCCGGTGACGAAGCCACGCGTCGGCGCATCCAGGCCGTGCAGCGCCTGGAGGAGAAGGGCGCGAAGGTGCTGACGCTCAGCGCGGACGTGACGGACCTGGAGCGCATGCGGGCGGTGGTGGCCACCGCGCGCGAACGCTTCGGCGCCATCCATGGCGTCATCCACGCGGCCGGTGTGCCGGGTGGCGGCCTGCTCCAGTTGAAGACGCGCGAGGCGGCGACGGCGGTGCTCGCGCCCAAGGTGACGGGCACGCGTGTGCTCGGGGCGGTGCTGGAGGGCGAGCGGCTGGACTTCTTCGCGGCCTGCTCGTCGCTCACCACGGTGGTGGGCCGCTTCGGACAGGTGGACTACACGGCGGCCAACGCGTACCTGGATGCGTTCACCCGCGCGTTCCAGGCCCGCACGGGCACCTACGCGGTGTCCATCAACTGGGGCGCGTGGGACGAAGTCGGCATGGCGGCGCGACCTGCGACGCAGACCGGCGAAGGCCGCGCGATTCCGCACCCGTTCGTGCACCGCTGCCTGGTGGACACGCCGCAGCGCAAGGTCTTCTCCGGCACCTTCGGCGAGCCGCGCTCGCAGTGGGTGACGGACGAGCACCGCATCCTGGGCAACCCCACGGTGCCGGGCGTGACGTACTTCGAGATGGTGCGCGCCGCGGTGGCGGACGAGGCGAAGGGCCGCACCATCGAGCTGTTGGACAACTACTTCCTCGCGCCGCTGCGCGTGCCGGAGAACGAGACGCGCGAGGTGCGCCTCACCCTGGAGAAGGACGGGGACGGCTACCGCTGGGGCGTGAAGAGCCTGCCGCCGGGCGGCGTGGGCAAGGGCACGGACCACTCGGCGGGCCGGGTGCGCTTCGGCGGGCCCCGCGTGGCGCGCGTGGAGGACCTGGAGGCCATCCGCAAGCGGTGCGACAAGCCGCGTCCGCAGTCGCTGGAGGCCGAATACGAGCAGGAGCTGGGGCCTCGCTGGCGCAGCGTCCAGGCCATCCTCCCGGGTGACAACGAGCTGTTGATGGTGCTGGAGCTGATGCCGGAGTTCACCGGCGACTTCGAGCAGCTCCTCTTCCACCCGTCGCTCATCGACCGCACGTCGGGCATCGCCAAGAGCTTCCTCGCGGAGCACGGCTACTACCTGCCCTTCGGCTACAAGGTGCTGCGCCTGCACGGCGAGCTGCCGCGCCGCGTGTACAGCCACGCGCGCTTCCGGGCCAACGAGTCGTCCAACGGCGACGAGACGCTCGCCTTCGACCTCACGATGATGGACGAGCAGGGCCGCGTCCTGGTGGAGGTGGAGCGGCTGACGCAGAAGCGCGTCAACGATCCCGCCGCCGAGCTGCGCGCCCTGGCCGCCGCCGCCCGCGAGTCCGCGCTGGCAAAGGTGCTCCCCACCGAGGAGCGCCAGGAGATCTCCCCGCGCGAGGGCGTGGTGGCGCTGGAGCGCATCCTGGCCTCGGCGCTGGCGTCCCAGGTGGTGGTGTCCGTGCGCGACCTGCACGCGACCATCGCCCACACGGATGAGGTCGTCCGTGAACGGGTGCTCGCGGCCGTGGGGGAGACACGAGCCCCCGGCGAGCAGCAGGCCCGTCCCAAGCTGAAGACGGAGTACGTGGCGCCGCGCAACGACATCGAACAGCGCATCGCCGAAGCCTGGCAGACGGTGCTCGGCATCGACCGCGTGGGCGTGAACGACAACTTCTTCGAGTTGGGCGGCGACTCCGTTCAGGCCATCCAGATCATCGCTCGCGGCAGCCAGTCCGGCCTGCAACTGAGCCCGCAGCAGTTCTTCCAGTACTCCACCATCGCGGAGCTGGCGGCGATGATCGCCGGCATCGTGGCGAAGCAGGCCGAACAGGGTCCGGTGGTAGGCCCTGCCCCGCTCACCCCCGAACAGCGTCGCCTGCTGGAGGCGTCCGCTGGGGCCTCCACCCGCGTGGCCCGGGTCGCGGTGCGCGGGCCGGTGGAAGCGTCCGCGCTGTCGCAGGCCCTGGGCACGGTGCTGTCGCACCACGACGCCCTGCGCCTGCGCTTCACGCGCGGCGTGTCCGGATGGCAGCAGACGGGTGCGGCGCCGGGCACGGACGTGTCCTTCGCGGAAGTGGACCTGCGCGCCCTGCCCGCCGCCGAGCACGAGGCGGCGCTGCACGGCGAGGAGGAGAAGCTCCGCGCGAAGCTGGACAGCGGCGCGGGTCCGCTCGCGGCGGCCGCGTGGGTGCGGCTGGAGGGCGGCGCGGGCAGCCAGTTGCTGATCGCGGCGCACGGGCTCGCGGTGGACGGCGCTTCGTGGCGGCTGCTGGTGGAGGACCTGTCCTCGGCCGTGCGCCATGCGCGCGGTGGACCGGCCCTGCGCGCGAAGACGGCGTCCTTCAAGCGCTGGGCGGAGCGGCTGGCCGAAGAAGCCTCCTCCGAGTCCCTGCGCAAGGAGGAGTCGGTGTGGACGGGCGCCGCGCAGGAGGGCGCCACGAAGCTGCCGGTGGAGCGCGCGGGGAGCCCGTCGGGGGCCGCTCGCGTCGTGGAGGTGTCGCTGTCGGCGGATGAGACGCGGCGGCTCCACGAGAAGCTCGCCGGCACGTGGCGCGCGGACGTGGCCGAGGGCGCGCTGGCGGCGCTGGGACAGGCGCTGGCGACCTGGACCGGCGGTGGACGGCTGCGGGTGGAGGTCGTGACGGACGGACGCGACGCGTTCGACGGCCAGGACTTCTCGCGCACGGTGGGCTGCTTCGATGTCACCTGGCCGCTGCTGTTGGAGCTGGAGCAGAACCAGGGCGCGGGTGACGCGCTCAAGGCCGCGAAGGAGCGCATGCGCCGCGTGCCGCGCCGGGGCATCGGCTTCGGGCTGCTGCGCGATAGCTCCCATGGCGAGCTGTCCGAACGCCTGCGCCGCCTGCCCCGGGCGGAGGTGCTCGTGCGGCACCTGGGAGCGTTGGACTCCTCCGAGGACACGGCGCCCTTCGGTGCGGGCACGGCGCCCGGCGCCCACCGCGCGACGGGTGGGTACGCGTTGGCGGTGGAGACGTTCCTGTCCGGCGGGCGCCTGCACGTGCGCTGCGCCTACGACGACGGGACGTACACGCAGGGGACGGCGTCGAAGCTCGCCGGGGATGTCCTCGCGGCGCTGCGCACGCTGGGCAGCGACGAGCAGGACACGAAGGCGGCGCTGTCATCCGTGGATTTCCCCCTCGCGGGCCTGGATGACTCGCAGCTCGGGGCACTCGCGGCGCTCATCAACGATGCGGACGGGTCGGAGGGTTAGGGCAACACCATGAAGAACGTCGACGACATCTACCGTCTTTCGCCCATGCAGCAGGGCCTGCTGTTCCACACGCTCGGCGCGCCGGGCACCTACGTGGAACAGGTCTACTGGTCCTGGCGAGGTGACCTGGACGTCGCCACGCTCCAGCGGGCGTGGCAACGGATGGTGGAGCGGCACACGCCGCTGCGCACGGCGTTCTTCTGGGAAGGCATGAAGGATCCCCTCCAGGCGGTGCGTCGGAAGGTAGAGCCGACGTGGCGCCTGGAGGACTGGACGCAGGTGCCCGCCGAAGCCCAGGAGGCGCGCTTCGCGGCCCGGCTGGAAGCCGATCAGCGCGAGGGCTTCAACCTGTCCGCGGCGCCGCTGTTGCGCTTCACGCTGGTGAAGTGCGGGCCCGCGCTCACGCGGTGCATGCTCAGCTACCACCACCTGGTGATGGATGGCTGGTCGCTGCCCGTGTGCATGCGGGAGCTGTTCCTCACCTACGACGCGCTCAGCCGGGGCGAGGAGCCCCAACTGGAGCAGGCCCGGCCGTACCGGGACTACATCGGTTGGTTGTCGAAGCAGGACCGGGACCAGGCCGAGCGCTTCTGGCGCGAGCGGCTGGCAGGCTTCAGGACCGCCACGCCACTCGCGGCGGACCGGGCCGCGGGCCACGGCTCGGAAGTGGAGTCCTACGGCACCGAGTCGCTGCGTCCGGGCGCGGTGTTGAGTGGCCGGCTGGCGGCCTTCACGCGACAGCACCAGGTGACGCTGAGCACCCTGGTGCAGGGGGCGTGGGCGCTGGCCCTGGGCCGCTACAGCGGGCAGGACGACGTGGCCTTCGGCACCGTCGTGTCCGGACGCCCGCCGTCACTGCCCGGCGTGGACGGCATGCTGGGCACGTTCATCAACACGCAGGTCAGCCGGGTGCGACTGCCCCCGGACGCCACGGTGCTGTCGTGGCTCAAGGCGCTCCAGACGGAGCAGTTCGCCGCGCGCGACTTCGAATACGTGTCGCTGGTGGACGTGCAGGGGTGGAGTGACGTGCCCCGCGGCCAGCCCGTCTTCGAAAGCCTGGTCATCTTCGAGAACCTTCCGCGGCGGGGGCTCGCGCCGGAGATGACGGCGCGGCTGCCAGTGGAAGGCTTCGCGCGCACGCATGCGCGCACGGGCTACCCACTCAGCTTCGTGGTGATGCCGGACGCCACGGACCTGGAGCTCCAGCTCACCTACGACGAGGCCCGCTTCGACGGAGCCACGGTCCGGCGGATGCTGGGCCATGTCGCCACGCTGTTGCAGTCCCTGCTGGAAGCGCCAGACGCGCGACTGTCGGGCCTGACGCTGCTGTCGCCGGAGGAGGAGCGCCAGCTCCAGCAGTGGAACGACACGCGCGCGGCGTTCGCGGAGGACACCTGCCTGCCCGCGCTCGTCCAGGCCCAGGTCCGGCGCACGCCCGAGGCCGTGGCGGTCATCTTCGAGGACGCGCAGCTCACCTACGCGGAACTCGACGCGAGGGCCAACCAGCTCGCGCACCACCTGCACTCCCTGGGCGCCGGGCCCGGGGCAACGGTGGGCCTGTGCGTGGAGCGCTCCATCGAGATGGTGGTCGGCCTGCTGGGCGTGCTCAAGGCGGGCGCCGCCTACGTGCCCATCGATCCGGCCTACCCGAAGGACCGCATCGCCTTCATGCTGGCGGACGCCGCGCCGCGCGTGCTGCTCACCCAGCAGCGGCTCGTGTCACAGCTTCCGTCCACGCAGGCACGGTTGCTGTGCCTGGACTCGGACGGGGCGAGCGTGGCGCGCCAGCCGACGGACGCGCCCGAGGTCCCCCTCACGCCGGGTCATCCCGCCTACGTCATCTACACCTCCGGGAGCACGGGCCAGCCCAAGGGCACCGTCATTGCCCACCGGGCCCTGGCCAACCACATGGCGTGGATGGTCTCCACCTTCGGCCTGGGCGCCACGGAGCGGGTGCTCCAGAAGACACCGCTGAGCTTCGACGCCTCCGTGTGGGAGTGCTGGGCGTCGCTGCTCGTGGGGGCTCCGCTGGTGCTCGCGCCGCTGGAGGCGCACCGGGATCCGGCGGCGCTGGTGGACTGCGTGGTGCGCCAGCGCGTGAGCGTGCTCCAGGTGGTGCCGTCGCTCCTGCGCTTCATGCTGGATGAGCCCGCGCTGCCCCGGGCCACGCACCTGCGCTGGCTCTTCTGCGGCGGTGAGGCGCTGCCGCTGGAGCTGGCCCTGCGCGTGCGCGCGGTGCTGCCCCAGGTCCAGGTGGTGAACCTCTACGGCCCCACGGAGACGACCATCGACGCCACGTGGGCCCAGGTGTCAGGGCAGGAGCCCGGCACCACGGCGCCCATCGGCAGGCCGGTGGCGAACACGCAGGTGCACGTCCTGGACGCGGGCCTGCGGCCTGTCCCGGTGGGCGTGCCCGGAGAGCTCTTCATCGGCGGCGTGCAGTTGGCCCTGGGCTACCTGGGGCGCCCCGCGCTCACCTCCGAGCGCTTCGTGCCGGACCCCTTCACCCGGGAGCCGGGCGCGCGCATGTACCGCACGGGAGACCGGGCGCGGTGGCTGCCGGACGGCACCGTCGACTTCCTGGGCCGCATGGACTTCCAGGTGAAGCTGCACGGGCAGCGCATCGAACTGGGAGAGATTGAAGCCGCGCTGGAGCGACACGCCTCCGTGCGCGAGGCGGTGGTGGTGGCGCGCGAGGACGTGCCGGGCCAGCAGCGCCTGGTCGCGTACGTCGTCCTCACGTCCCGGGAGGAGGGCTCGCACGCGCCGTCGGATCTGCGTGAGCACCTGCGCCAGCACCTGCCCGAATACATGGTGCCGGCGGCCTTCGCGGTCCTGGATGCCCTGCCGCTCGGTCCCAACGGCAAGCTGGACCGCAAGGCCCTGCCCGCCCCGGACACCGCGGGCGCGGAGGACCTGAACGCTTCGGACTACGTCGCTCCGCGCGACGAGACGGAGCAGAAGCTGGCGGACATCTGGGCGCAGGTGCTGGGGCGTCCCCGCGTCGGCGTCCACGACAACTTCTTCGACCTGGGAGGCGACTCCATCATCAGCCTCCAGGTCGTCGCCCGGGCAAGACAGGCCGGGTTGAGCCTGACGCCGCGCCTGCTCTTCCAGCACCGCACGGTGGCGGCGCTCGCGAAGGTGGCCGAGGCCGCGCGGACGCCGCGCGAGGACGTGGGTCCCGTGCAGGGCCCCGTCCCGCTGACGCCCCTCCAGCGCGTCTTCCTGGAGCAGGAGCTTCCCAGGCCGCACCACTTCAACCAGGCCGTGCTGCTGGAGGTGCGCGAGCCGTTGGAGCCCGCCCTGCTGGAGAAGGCCCTGCGCCACCTGGTGGAGCACCACGACGCCCTGCGCCTGCGCCTCACCCGCACGGCGGGCGGCTGGGAGCAGCACAACGCGCCACCGGGCGCCCTGCTGAAGCTCAAGCGGGTGGACCTGTCCACCGTGCCCGAAGCCCTGCGCGCCTCCGCGCTGGACGCCGAGGCGACGAAGGTGCAGGCCAGCCTGGACCTCACCGAGGGACTGCTGCTGCGCGCGGCCTTCTTCGAGCGGGGGCCGGGCCAGACGCCGCGCTTGCTGCTGGCGGCCCACCACCTGGCGGTGGACGGCGTCTCCTGGCGCGTGCTGCTGGAGGACCTGGAGGCCGCCTGCCTCCAACTGCGCCGGGGTGGAACCGTGGCGCTGCCGCCGCGTGGCACGTCGTTCCAGGCGTGGGCCCAGCAACTCCAGACGCTGGCGCGCACGGAGGCGCTGGAGGCACAACTGCCCGTGTGGCAGGCCCAGAGCGCGCATCCCGTGGCCGCGCTGCCCACGGACCTGCCGGGGGGCACGAACGCCCAGGACTCGGCGCGTACGGTGACGGTGGAGCTGGAGGCGGAGACGACGCGCCTGCTCATCCAGGAGGTCGCGGCGGCGTACCGCTCGCGCGTGGATGAGCTGTTGCTGTCGTCGCTCGCCCAGGCGCTGGCGCGCTGGGCGGGCCCGGGCGCGCTGACGGTGGCACTGGAGGGCCATGGCCGCGAGGAGCTCTTCGACGGCGTGGACGTGTCCCGCACGGTGGGCTGGTTCACCAGCCTCTTCCCGGTGCGGCTGGACGTGCCGACAGGGGCCACGCCGGGCGAAGCCCTGCGCACCGTGCGCGAATCACTGCGCGCCCTGCCCCACCGGGGCGTGGGCTACGGACTGCTGCGCCACCTGGGCCGCGACGCCGTGGCCGCGACGCTGTCCGCTCCGCCCGAGCCCTGGGTGGCCTTCAACTACCTGGGCCAGCTCGATGCCCAGGCGTCCACGCTCTTCGCGCTCACGCAAGAGCCCTCCGGCACGTCGCGTGACATGGGCGGATTGCGCCCTCGCGCGTTCGACGTCGATGCCATGATCGTGGGCGGGAAGCTGCGCGTCGTCTGGACGTACAGCGAATCGCTGCACACGCGGACCACGCTCGAGTCGCTCGCGAAGGGCCACCTGGAGGCCTTGCGGGCGCTGGTGGAGGGCCGGGACTCGGCGGATGCGCTGCGCTACGCGCCCCTGGATTTCCCGCTGGCGCGCCTGGACGCGGCGACGCTGGAGCGGCTGCTGCCTCCGGGCACGCCCGTGGAGGACGTCTATCCCCTGTCGCCACTGCAACAGGGCCTGCTCTTCCACGCCCAGTTGTCACCGGTTGGAGGCCTGTACTTCGAACAGCTCTCCTGGGCCATCCGCTCGCCGCTGGAGGCCGCGGCGTTGAGGCGCGCGTTCGAGGCGGTGGTGGCGCGCGAGGCGGTGCTGCGCACGCGCTTCGTCTGGGAGGGGCTGGAGCAACCGCTGCAGGTGGTATCGCCCCGGGTGGAGCTGCCCTGGCGGCAGCTCGACTGGCGTCAGGTGCCTGCCGCCGAGCAGCCCGCGCGGCTGGAAGCCTTCCTCCAGGAGGACCGGGAGCAGGGCTTCGACCTGGGACGGGCCCCGCTGGCCCGGCTGGCGGTCCTCCGGCTGGGGGAAGACTCCTGGCATTGCGTGTGGAGCTTCCACCACCTGCTGCTGGACGGCTGGAGCATGGGCCGGGTGCTCCAGCAGCTCTTCACCGCGTACGCGAGCACGGCGCGGGGACAGGCGCCCCGGCTGGAGCCCGCTCCGGCCTTCCGCGATTACATCGGCTGGCTGCAACAGCAAGACCCGGCGCGGTCCGAACCCTGGTGGCGGCAGGTGCTGGCGGGCTTCACCGCGCCCACGCCGCTGCCCGGGGCACGTCCGGCCGCTTCGAGTGGGACGGTGGCGAAAGCCGGTGAGCAGATGCTGGCGCTCTCCGCGGATCAGCTCGGTTCACTCCAGGCCTTCGCGCGTCGCCACGAGCTGACGCTGGGCACGCTGGCCCAGGCCGCCTGGGCGCTGGTGCTCTCCCGCTACAGCGGCGACGAGGACGTCCTCTTCGGCGTCACCGTCTCGGGCCGACCGCCGGAGCTGCCCGGTGTCGAAGCGATGGTGGGCCTGTTCATCAACTCGCTGCCCGCGCGCTTCCAGGTGGAGCCCCGGGCCCCGGTGGTGCCGTGGCTCCAGAAGGTCCAGGCGCAGCAGGTGGACCTGCGCCAGCACGAACACTGCCCGCTGGTGCAGGTGCAGTCCTGGAGCGCGGTGCCGCGCGGGACGCCGCTGTTCGAGTCCCTGTTCGTCTTCGAGAACTACCCGCTGGACGCGGCGCTGAAGGAGCGCTCCCCCGGGGTGACGGTGGCGGACGTGCGCATGCACGAGCGCACCCACTACCCGCTCGTGCTCGCGGTGGTGCCGGGGCAGGAGCTCCGGTTGCAGTTGACGTACGACACCGCCCGTTACGATGACGCCACGGCCACGCGCCTGCTGGAGCACCTGCGGCTGGCGCTGCGCGGGCTCACCGCGGCGGAAGGACAGGAGCTGCGGGACGTCACCTTCCTTCCGGAAGGGGAGCGTCAGCGGCTGCTGGTGGAGTGGAATGCCACCGCCTCCGACGCGCCGCTCGACGAGCCCCTGCACATCCTGTTCTCCCGCCAGGTCGCGCTCACCCCCGAAGCCGTCGCGCTCGTCTCCGGTGAGCTGCACCTCACCTACTCCCAGCTTGAAGCACGCGCCCATCAGCTCGCGTGGCACCTGCGAGAGCTGGGGGTCCGCCCGGGCTCGCGCGTCGCGCTCTTCCTGCCGCGCTCGCCCGAACTGATCATCGGCCTGCTCGCGGCCCTCAAGGCCGGGGCCACCTACGTCCCCATCGACCTGCATGCGCCCGTCGAGCGGCGGGAGCTGTTGCTCCAGCAGTCCGGCGCCGCCGCGCTGCTCACCTTCGAAGCGCTGGCGCGTGAGCTTCCCGCGCACGCCATGCCGCTGGTGAAGCTGGACGCGGAGGCGTCCCTGCTGGCCTCGCGCCCCACCTCCGCGCCCGAGGCGTGGAGCAGCGGTGACAGCCTGGCGTACGTGATGTTCACGTCGGGCTCGACGGGCCGTCCCAAGGGCGTGTGCATCCCCCACCGCGCCGTCGTGCGTCTGGTCTGCGGCAACGACTTCATGCGCTTCGGGCCCCAGGAGGTCTTCCTCCAACTGGCCCCCGCCGCCTTCGACGCCTCCACCCTGGAAGTCTGGGGCGCGCTCCTGCACGGCGCCCGCCTCGTGCTGCCTCCCCCGCACGCACTCTCCCTGGAGGAAGTCGCAGGCCTTCTGCGCCAGCACTCCGTCTCCTCCGTCTTCCTCACCACCGCTCTCTTCGCCCAACTGGTGCAGCACCAGCCCGACGCACTCGCCTCCATTCCGCAGCTCATGGCGGGCGGCGAAGCCATGCCCCTGGCCCGTGCACGCGAGCACCTGCTGCGCATGCGCCCCGGCACGCGCTTCTTCCACGTCTACGGACCCACGGAGAACACCACCTTCTCCACCAGCCAGCCCCTGGCCCCCGCCACGCCCGTAGGCGACTCGCTGCCCATCGGCCGCCCCATCTCCAACTCCACCGCCTACGTGTTGGATGCCGCCTGGCAGCCGGTGCCCGTCGGCATCCCCGGCGAGCTGTACGTCGGTGGCGAAGGCCTCGCCTGGGGCTACCTGGAGCAGCCCGCCCTCACCGCCGAGCGCTTCATCCCCCACCCCTTCAGCTCCACCCCGGGCGCCCGCCTCTACCGCACCGGTGACAAGGTCCGCTGGCTGCCCGATGGCTCGCTCGACTTCCTGGGCCGCACCGACTTCCAGGTGAAGCTGCGCGGTTTCCGCATCGAGCCCGGCGAAGTCGAAGCCGTCCTGCGCTCCGTGCCCGGCGTGCGCGATGCCATCGTCGTCGTTCGCGAGGACTCCGCTGATGACAAGCGCCTCGTCGCCTACGTCGTCGCCTCCAACGTCTCTCCCACCGAGCTGCGCGCCCACCTCCAGCAGAAGCTGCCCGAGTACATGGTCCCCGCGGCCTTCGTCCTCCTGGACGCCCTGCCCCTCAACGCCAACGCAAAGGTCGACCGCAAAGCCCTCCCCGCGCCGGACGCGGCCTCCGTGGTGCGCGCCGCCTCGCGTCCGCCGACCACCGAGACCGAGCGCCAGCTCGCGACCCTCTGGACCGAGGTGCTGAAGCTCGACACGGTGGGCGCCGAGGACGACTTCTTCGCCCTCGGTGGCCACTCGCTGCTGGCCACGCAGATCGTCTCCCGTGTGCGCGCCGCCTTCGACGTGGAGCTGCCGCTGCGCACGCTCTTTGAAGCCTCCACGCTCGAAGCCCTCGCCGAGCGCATCGACGCCGCACGCACCCAGTCCCCCGCGCCAAAGGCCCCGCCGTTGGTTGCGATGCCACGCGACGGCGCCCCGCCGCTGTCCTTCGCGCAGCAGCGCCTGTGGTTCCTGGATCAGCTCGAACCCGGGAGCACGGCCTACAACGTTCCCGGCGTCCTCCAACTGGAAGGCGCGCTCGACACGGCGGCCCTCCGGCAATCGCTGGATGCCCTGGTGCGGCGCCATGAGGTGCTGCGCACCACCTTCGCCGAGGGCCCGCACGGCCCCGTGCAGCGCATCGCCCCCCCCGTCGCCTGCCCCTTCGAGCGCATCGACCTGGGCCACCTGCCGACCTCCGAGCGCGAAGTCACGCTGCGAAACCGCATCGCCGAACACGCCACCCGTCCGTTCGACCTGTCGCGCGGCCCCCTCTTCCGCGCCGTGCTGGTGCGTCTGGGTGAACAGGAACACGTGCTGCTGGTCCTCACGCACCACATCGCCTCGGACGGCTGGTCCATGGGCGTGATGGTGCGGGAGCTGGCCGCCCTCTACCGCGCCTTCGCTTCCGGCGAAGCTCCCACCCTCGCGCCGCTGCCGGTGCAGTACGCCGACTTCGCTTCCTGGCAGCGCCAGTGGCTCCAGGGGGATGTCCTCCAGTCACAGCTCGACTTCTGGCGTCACCAGCTCGCGGGCGCTCCCTCCGCACTGGAGCTGCCCACCGACAGGCCCCGTCCCTCCGTCCAGTCCTTCCGCGGCGCCTCGCTGCCAGTCGCGCTGCCGACCGCGCTCTCCAGCCGTCTCAAGACCCTGGCCTCGCAGGAAGGCGCCACGCCCTTCATGGCGCTGCTGGCCTCCTTCCAACTCCTGCTGTCCCGCTATGCAAACCAGGACGATGTCTGCGTCGGCGCTCCCATCGCCAACCGCAACCGCGCGGAGACCGAAGGCCTCATCGGCTTCTTCGTCAACTCCCTCGTCCTGCGCTCGCGCATCGACTCCTCCGCTTCCTTCCGCTCACTGCTGCGCCAGGTGAAGCGCTCCACCCTGGCCGCCTACGAGCACCAGGACCTCCCCTTCGAGAAGCTCGTCGAGGAGCTCCAGCCCCAGCGCGACCCGAGTCGCCCGCCCCTCTTCCAGGTCACCTTCGCGCTCCAGAACGCCCCCATGGGAGCGCTGGAGCTGCCCGGTCTGCGCCTGGGCCTGCGTGAAGCGGACGCCTCCAGCGCCAAGTTCGAGCTGGACCTCAGCCTCCAGGAGACAGCCGGAGGCTTCTCCGGTTCCATCGGCTACAGCACGGACCTGTTCGACGCCTCCACCGTCGCGCGGATGATGGAGCACCTTGGCGTGCTGCTCGACGCCGTGTGCGAACGGCCTGACGCGCCGCTGGCCAGCGTGTCGCTGCTGACCGGCCCCGAGCGCCAGCGCGTGCTGCGCGACTGGAACGCGACGCGTCCCACCGCGCCGGTGGAGGACACCCTCCCGAGCCTCTTCGAGGCGCATGCCCGGCGAGCCCCCCAGGCCGTCGCCGTCGAGCACGAGGGACAGACCCTCACCTACGCGGAGCTGGACGCGCGCTCCAACCAACTGGCGCGGCACCTGCTGTCGCTCGGGCTGCGGCCCGAGGCGCGGGTCGGCCTGTGCGTGGAACGCGGGTTGGAGCTGGCGGTCGGTCTGCTGGGCATCCTCAAGGCCGGCGGCTGCTACCTGCCGCTGGAGCCCGCGTATCCCCGTCAGCGCCTGGCGTTCATGTTCCAGGACGCCCGCGTGGCGGCGGTGGTGACGCAACAGTCCACCCGGTCCTCCCTGCCCGAGCACGATCTGCCCACGGTGTCCCTTGACACCGACGGGCCGCTGCTCGCGAAGCAGTCCACGCAGGCCCCCGAGCACTTCCACATCGCGGCGGATCAGCTCGCGTACGTGCTCTACACCTCCGGCTCCACGGGCCTGCCCAAGGGCGTGGGCATCCCCCACCGCGCCGTCGTCCACCTGGTGCGGGACACGGACTTCGTCGACCTGGGGCCCGCGGACCGCATGGCCCAGGTGGGCACGCCGTCGTTCGACGCGGCCACCTTCGAAATCTGGGGCGCGCTGCTCAACGGCGCGCGGCTGGTCATCATCCCGCGCGACGTGACGCTCGCGCCCCGGGAGCTGGCGAAGCGGCTGCGCGACGTGGGCGCCACATCGGCCCTGCTCACCACCGCCCTCTTCCATCAGGTGGCGCGCGAGGTGCCCTCGGCCTTCGCGCACATGCGCTACGTGTTCTTCGGCGGAGAGAAGGCGGACGCACGCGCCGCCCTGGGCGTGCTTGGGGCACAGGCTCCCCAGCACCTGGTGAACCTCTACGGCCCGACCGAGGCCACCGTCTGCGCCACGTCCCATGAGCTGGCGGGACTCCCGGCCGACGCGACCTCCGTCCCCATTGGCAGGCCGCTGACGCGCATGCGGGTGTACGTGCTGGATGCGCACGGCCAGCCCGTGCCCCCGGGCGTCCCGGGCGAGCTGTTCCTGGGCGGCGTCGGACTGGCGCGAGGCTACCTGGAGCAGCCCGCCCTCACGGCCGGACGCTTCGTACCGGACGCCTTCAGCGGCGAGCCCGGGGCCCGGCTGTACCGCACGGGCGACCGGGCGCGCTGGAGCGCGGACGGGACGCTCGACTTCGTGGGCCGCGTGGACGCGCAGGTGAAGCTGCGCGGCTTCCGCATCGAGCCCGCGGAGGTGGAGGCCTTCCTCCTCCAGCACCCCTCGGTGCGCGAAGCGGTGGTGCGCGTGCGCGAGCAGTCTTCGGGTGATCCGCGCCTCGTGGCCTGGGTTGTTCCCGCTTCCGGGGCTGCCCCGCTGGACATCGCGGCCCTGCGCGCCTTCCTCACGGAGCGGCTGCCGGCCCACCAGGTGCCCTCCGCCTTCGTTTCCCTGCCCGCGCTGCCGCTGACCCCGAACGGCAAGGTGGACACTCACGCACTGCCCGCACCGGACGCGCTGTCGGTCGCGTCCGCGCCCGCCTCCGCTCAGCCGGAGCCCATGACCCTCTTCCAGCAGAAGCTTGCCGCGCTCTTCGCGGAGCTGCTGAACCTGGAGCGCGTGGGCCTGCACGACGACTTCTTCGCCCTGGGCGGCCACTCCCTGATGGCCACGCAGTTCATCTCCCGACTGCGCTCCGCGTTCGGCGTGGAGCTGCCCCTGCGCACGCTCTTCGACGCCCCCACCGTCGCCCGCCTCACGCGGCACGTGGAGGAGCGCTTCCTGTCGCGCGCGGACGGGCCCCTGCGCACGCCACCCCGGCCCGTGGCCCGGGACAGGGACCTGCCGCTGTCCTTCGCCCAGCAGCGGCTGTGGGTGGTGGATCAGCTCCAGCCCGGTGGCAGCCAGTACAACGTGATGGCGGCCCTTCGTCTGGAGGGCGCCCTGGATGTCGAAGCGCTGCGCCGCGCCCTGGAGCACCTCGTCGCCCGCCACGAATCCCTGCGCACGACCTTCGCGATGAAGGACGCGGAGCCCGTCCAGGTCTTCCACGCGCCCGGCACGTGGGCGCTCCCGGCCACGGACCTGGAACCCCTCGCGCCGGAGGCCCGCGAGGCCGAGGTGCGCCGGCTGTCGGCGGAAGAGGCCCGCACGCCCTTCGACCTGGGCCGGGGCCCGCTCCTGCGCACGCACCTGCTCCGGCTGGACGCGGAGCACCACGTCCTGCTGCTCGACATGCACCACATCGTCTCGGACGGCTGGTCCATGGGCGTGCTGGTGCGCGAAGTCGCCGCGGCCTACGAGGCCTTCGCCACCGGGAAGTCCCCCACGCTGCCCGCGCTGCCGGTGCAGTACGCCGACTTCGCCACGTGGCAGCGGGACTGGCTGCGGGGCGACGTGCTCGCGCGGGAGGTGACGTGGTGGAAGGAGCACCTCTCCGGCGTCCCTCGCATCCTGGAGCTCTTCACGGACAAGCCCCGGCCGGCCCTGCCGTCCTCGCGCGGCGCGCTCGTGCCCGTGCACCTGCCCCGGGAGCTCACCCAGGGCCTCTTCGCCATCGCGCGGCAGGAAGGCGCCACGCCGTTCATGGCGCTCCTGGCCGCATGGCAGGTCCTCCTGTCCCGCTACACACGCCAGGAGGAGCTGCTCGTCGGCTCCCCCGTCGCGGGCCGTGGACACGGGGAGGTGGAGGGGCTCATCGGCTTCTTCGTCAACACGCTGGCGCTCAAGGGGCGCGTGCGCGGACGGGACTCGTTCCGCGCGCTGCTCGCCCAGGTGCGCGACACCACGCTCGCCGCCTACGAGCACCAGGACGTCCCCTTCGAGAAGCTCGTCGAGGAGCTCCAGCCCCAGCGCGACCTGAGCCGCAACCCGCTGGTGCAGGTCCTGCTCGCGCTCCAGAACACGCCCCAGGGTGAGCTGAAGGCCCCGGGCCTCACGCTGCGGCCCGTGGAGGTGGAGAACGCCACGGCCCGCTTCGACCTGGGCCTCATGCTCACCGAGTCCGCGGACGGGGTGCGCGGCGGCCTCGAGTACAGCACCGACCTGTTCGAGCCCGCCACGGCGCGCCGGATGGCCGGCCACCTGCGCGTCCTCCTGGAGTCCCTGGTCGCGGCGCCGGACGCCCCGCTGTCCACGCGTGAATGGCTCACGCCCTCCGAACGCCAGCAGCTCCTGGTGGACTGGAACGACACCCGGGTCGACTACCCGCGCGACAGCTCCATCCCGGAGCTCTTCGAGGCGCAGGTCGCCCTGCGCCCGGACGCCATCGCGCTGGAGTTCGAGGACGCGAAGCTGACGTACGCGCAGCTCGACGCGCGGGCCAACCAGCTCGCGCACCTATTGCGCGCGAACGGCATCGGGCTGGACGCGCTGGTGGGCGTGTGCCTGGAGCGCTCGCTGGAGCTCGTGGTGTCCCTGCTCGCCATCCTCAAGGCGGGTGGCGCCTACGTGCCGCTGGACGCCGCGTACCCGGCGCAACGCCTGGAGTACATGG
Source organism: Corallococcus terminator (assembly GCF_003611635.1). Lineage (GTDB taxonomy): Bacteria > Myxococcota > Myxococcia > Myxococcales > Myxococcaceae > Corallococcus > Corallococcus terminator. The sequence continues at coordinate 96,875 of NZ_RAVZ01000001.1, forward strand.
TGGAGGACGCCCCACCCCGGCTGCTCATCACCACCCGCGCGCTTCGGCCCTCGCTGCCCGTGTCGGACGCCGTGCCGTGCCTGTTCATGGAGGAGGTGCGCCTGGACGCGCAGCCCACGTCGCCCACGGGCGTGCGTCCGCTGCCGCGCAACCTGGCCTACGTGGACTTCACGTCGGGCAGCACCGGCCGGCCCAAGGGCGTGGCGGTGGAGCACCGCGGCGTCGTGCGGCTGATGTACGGCGCGGACTACGTGGACATGGGCCCGGAGGAGACGTGCGTTCACCTGGCGCCCATCGCGTTCGACGTCTCCACCATGGAGATCTGGACCGCGCTGCTCACCGGCGGCCGGCTCGTCGTCTTCCCGCCCCAGCCGCCCACGGACCTGGAGCTGCTGGGCCGGGTGCTGCGGCGCCACGCTGTCACCACGCTCTACCTGTCCACGGGCCTGTTCTCCCAGGTGGTGGACGTGGGCCTGGAGATGCTGCGCGGCGTGCGGCAGATCATCCCCGCCGGGGACGTGCTGTCGCCCACGCACACCCGCAAGGTGCTGGACACGCTGCGCATCCCCGTCATCAACGGCTACGGCCCCACGGAGGGCACGGTCTTCGCCAACTGCCTGCGGGTGACGCGCTCCGAGGACGTGGGCACGAGCGTGCCCGTGGGTCCCCCCATCGCCAACACGCAGGTCTACATCCTGGATGCGCACCTGCGGCCCGTGCCGGTCGGCGTGCCCGGCGAGCTGTGCATCGGCGGTGACGGCCTCGCGCGCGGCTACCTGTCGCGCCCGGACCTGACGGCGGAGCGCTTCGTGCCGGATCCGTCCAGCACCCGGCCCGGTGAGCGCATCTACCGCACGGGAGACCTGGCGCGCTGGCGCGCGGATGGCGCCGTGGACTTCCTGGGCCGCATCGACACCCAGGTGAAGGTGCGCGGCTTCCGCATCGAGCTGTCGGAGGTCGAGGCCGCCGTGATGTCCGCGCCCCACGTGCGCGAAGCCATCGTCCTGGTGCGCGAGGACGTGCCCGGCGACAAGCGGCTGGTCGCCTACGCCGTGCCCGCGCTGCCCTCCGCCCCCGGTGAGGCCGCGCCGTCCCTGGTGCCCGCGGACCTGCGCGAGCACCTGCGCCAGCGGCTGCCGGAGTTCATGGTGCCGTCGGCGTTCGTGGTGCTGGAAGCGCTGCCGCTCAACCCCAACGGCAAGGTGGACCGCAAGGCGCTGCCCGCGCCCACCGGCGGCGCGAATGGCGGCGCGGGCCGCTTCGTGGAGCCCGGCAACCCGCTGGAGGAGCAGATCGCGGCCGTCTGGGCGCGCGAGCTGGGCATCGAGCGCGTCGGCGTGCACGACCACTTCTTCGAGGACCTGGCCGGCACCTCCCTCACGGTGGTGCGCGTGTCCACGCGCCTGAAGGAAGCGCTGGGCCGCGAGCTGCCCGTGGTGTGGCTCTTCGAACACCCCACCGTCCACGCGCTCGCCCAGCGCCTGGAGCGCGAGTCGGGCGCAACGCCCGGTGGCGCGACCGTGGCCGCCCCGCCGTCCACGCCCGCGCCCACGCCCGAGAAGGCGCCGCGAGCCCGGGCGCCCCAGACAGCGGGGTCCGAGGACATCGCCATCGTCGGCATGGCGGGACGCTTCCCGGGCGCTTCCTCCGTGGAGGAGTTCTGGCACAACCTGCGCGAGGGCGTGGAGTCCATCTCCCGCTTCACGCCGGAGGAGCTGGAGCACCTGCCCGGCCTCCCCGAGGGCATGGAGCTGTGGCAGCACCCGAACTTCGTCCCCGCCGGCGGCGTGCTGGACGACATCGACCAGTTCGATCACGCCTTCTTCGACATGTCCCTGCGCGAGGCGCAGTGGACGGATCCGCAGCAGCGGCTGTTCCTCCAGTGCACCTGGGCCGCGCTGGAGGACGCGGGCATCGAACCGGATCAGTTCCCCGGGGACATCTCGCTGTACGCGGGCGCCATCGACTCCGGCTACGCGCAGACGGTGCAGCAGGGCATGCCCCTGGACGGCGCCGCCTTCTTCGAGCTGTACGGCACCGCGACCCACCAGAGCCTGGCGCAGAAGACGTCCTGGAAGCTGGGGCTGCGCGGGGAGAGCACGCTCGTCTACACCGCGTGCTCCACGGGGCTCGTGGCGGTCCACCTGGCGTGCCAGAACCTGCTGTCGGGACGCTCCGACGTGGCCATCGCGGGCGCCACGCGCGTGAGCGCGGTCCAGCGCACGGGCTACGTGTACCAGGAGGGGTTGATCTTCTCTCCCGACGGCCACTGCCGCGCGTTCGACGCGCAGGCGAAGGGAACCATCTCCGGCAACGGCGTGGCGGCGGTGGTGCTCAAGCGGCTGGACGACGCGGTGCGGGACGGCGACTCCATCTACGCCGTCATCCGCGCCTCGGCCACGAACAACGACGGGCGCGACAAGTCCGGCTTCACCGCGCCCAGCGTGCAGGGACAGTCCTCCGTCATCACCCAGGCGCTCACGCGCGCGGGCATCGAGCCGAAGGACATCGGCTACGTGGAGGCGCACGGCACTGCCACGCCGCTGGGCGATCCGATTGAAGTCGCGGCGCTCCAGCGGGCCTATGGGATGGGTCCGGATGCCCGGGGCACCATCGCGCTCGCGTCGCTGAAGTCCAACATGGGCCACCTGGACACGGTGGCGGGTCTGGCGGGCCTGATGAAGGCCGCGCTGTCGCTGCACCATGGGGAGATTCCCCCCAGCCTCCACTTCCAGAAGCCCAACCCGCGCATCGACTTCGACGCGGGTCCTTTCTTCGTCAACACCACCCTGCGGCCCTGGCCCCGGGGAGAGACGCCGCGCCGCGCCGCCGTCAGCTCCTTCGGCGTGGGCGGCACCAATGCGCACGCAGTGCTCGAGGAAGCCCCCATGCCGCACAGCGGTTCCACCACGCGCTCCCACCAGGTCGTGCTCCTGTCCGCGCGCACGCCCGAAGCGTTGGAGGCGGCATCGCAGCGGCTCGCGACGCACGCGGAAGGCCGGGCGGAGTTGTCCCTGGCCGACGTGGCCTTCACCCACGCGGTGGGCCGTCGCAGCTTCGACCACCGGCGCGCCGTGGTGGCGAAGGACGCGGCCGACCTCGCACGGCAGTTGCGCAAGCCGTACACGCCCGCCACGGTGAAGGATGTGGAGGCCGCGCGGCGGCGGCGCGTGGCCTTCGTGTTCTCCGGCCAGGGCGCCCAGCAACTGGGCATGGGCCGCGAGCTGTATGAGGCCGAGCCCGCCTTCCGCACGCACCTGGACGCCTGCCTGGAGCAACTGGAGCCGTCGCTGCGCGAGCGCGTCACGTCGCTGCTCCAGGCGACCGCCGGCGCGGGAGCCCCCGAGGCGGAGCTGCTGACCGACACCCGCGTCGCGCTGCCCGCGCTCTTCGCGGTGCAGGTCTCCCTGGCGCGGATGTGGCTGGGCTGGGGGGTGAAGCCCCACGCCGTCGTGGGACACAGCTTCGGCGAGTACGCCGCCGCCTGCGTGGCGGGCGTGCTGTCGCTGGAGGACGCGCTGAAGCTGGCCGTGGCGCGTGGCGAACTGATGCACCGCATGCCCCCGGGCGCGATGCTCGCGGTGGCGTTGCCGGAGGCACGGGTGCGTCCGCTGCTGACGGGCCGCATGTCCCTGGCCGCGAACAACGCGCCGGACCGGTGCGTCGTCTCCGGGCCGGTGGAAGAGATTGAACGGCTGCGCGACGTGCTGAAGCAGCAGGACGCGGGGGCGGTGCGCATGCCCGCGACGCACGCGTTCCACTCGGCGGACGTGGAGCCGCTGATGTCGGAGCTGGCGGACGTGGTAGCGGCGCTGACCCGCGCCGAGCCGACGGTGCGCTACGTCTCCAGCCTCACCGGCACCTGGAGCCGTCCGGGCGAGCTGTCCGCGCCGCGCTACTGGGCGGACCAGATGCGCAATCCGGTGCGCTTCCAGGAGGCCGTAGGGACGTTGCTGGAGGAGGGGTGCAGCGTGCTGCTGGAGGTGGGGCCCGGACAGGACCTCACCCCGATGGTGCGCGCGTGCCTGGGCCAGGACAAGGACCGCGTGAAGGCCCTGGCCACGCTGCGGCGGGGCGGCTCCACGACCGAGCACGCCAGCCTGCTGACGGCCCTGGGCGAGCTGTGGGCCACGGGCCTGCCGCTGGATTGGAAGGCGTTCTACGCCCACGAGCAGCGCCTGCACGTGCACCTGCCCACGTACCCCTTCATGCGCAAGCGGGTCTGGGCGGAGGCCACGCGCAACGCCGCGATGAAGGCGTCCGCACCCACGGCCTCCGCGCTCGCACCCTCGGCCTCCACGGTAGCGGCAGGGGCTGCCACGGCGACAGCCTCATCCACGCCCACGGCGCATGCACTCGCGCCCACGGCTCATGCACTCGCGCCCACGGGGCACGCCCTGGCTCCGGTGGCGGCGGGCCCCGCATCCACCGCGTCCGCGCCGACGCCGGAGATGTCCGCGCTCGCCTCGACAGCGGCAGCCCTCGCTCAGTCAGCGGCCCTGCTCGCCTCGACGGCTGCGGCCCTCGCGCAGTCGGCCTTCTCCCTGAGGCCCACGGGCTCCACCCTCGCTCCGGCGGTGCCCGCACTCGCGCCCAACGCACACAACTTCGTGCAGTCGGGGCCCGCGATCGCCTCCCCGGTACCCACCTTTGTGCAGTCGGGGCCCGCGACCGTATCCCCGACCCACGCCTTCGCTCCGACGCAGGCAGCCCTCACGCCGGTCCACGCTCCGCAGCTTCCGCAGGGAGCCCTGTCCGCCCCGACAACGGCCGCTCCCCGGACCGCGACGCAGGCTGCCGTCATACCGGGTGCACCCGTGCGCGAGGACTCGCCGCGCGGTGACACCGAGGAGCGCGTGGCCGCGCTCTGGCGCGAACGCCTGGGCCTGGAGTTCGTCGGACGCGACGACAACTTCCTCGAAATCGGCGGCAACTCGCTGATGGCCGCGCAGTTGCTCAACCAACTGCGTGACACGTTCGGCGTCCAGGTCCCGCTCGCGGCCCTGTTCGAAGCCCCCACCGTGGCCGGCATCGCCGCGCGCATCGAACCCATGCTGGCGCAGGCCCCCACGGTGGCGCCGACCCAGGAGCTCCCCCTGGAGCCCCTGCCCCGCACGGGCGAGCTGCCCCTGTCCTTCGTACAGGAGCGCGTGTGGCGCCTGGAGCAGCACCAGCCCGGGCTGTCCGCCTACAACATCCCCGTCGTCCTCAAGCTGGAGGGCCGGGCCTCCGTGGAGCCACTGGAGCAGGCCATCCAGGAGATCGTCCGCCGCCACGAGGCCCTGCGCACCACCTATGAGAAGGTGGACGGACGCCCCGTGCAGCGCTTCCACCCGCAAGTGCGCATTCCGCTGACGCGCGTGGATCTGACCGGCACGCCCGAAGAGCGCGAGCAGGAAGGACTGCGGCTCGCGCGCGAGGACGCGGCGCGTCCGTTCGATCTGGTGAACGGCCCCGTCCTGCGCACCACGCTCGTGAAGCAGGCGGAGGACGTGCACCTCCTGCTGCTCACCATCCATCACGTCGTCTGCGACACGCTGTCCATCGCCCTCTTCATCCACGAGCTGAGCCAGCTCTACGGCGCCTTCCGTCAGGGCCGCCCCTCGCCGCTCGCGCCGCTGCCCGTGCAGTACGCGGACTTCGGCGCCTGGCAGCGTCGCACCCTCGCCGAGCACCGCGTGCCGGAGCAGGAGCAGGGATGGCGCACCCGGCTCGCGGGCATGCCGCGCCAGCTTGGAGTGCCCACGGACCGGCCCCGTCCGGAGCACTGCCCGCTGACCTCGGAGCGCATGGGCGTGGACTTCCCGCCCCAGCTCGCCCGGGAGCTGCTGGCCTTCGGCAAGCGCGAGAACTTCACCGGCTACATGACGGTGCTCGCCGCGTGGAACGTGCTGCTGCACCGCTACACCGGGCAGACGGACATCGTCGTCGGAACGCCCATCGCCAATCGCACCCGTCCGGAGCTGCTGCCGCTCATCGGCTACGTGGCGCACTCGGCCGCCTTCCGCACCAGCCTCGCGGGCGACCCTTCCTTCCGCGAGCTGCTGGAGCGCGTGCGGCAGGAAGTGGCGGACGCGCAGTCCCGGCCAGACGTGCCGTTCGAGTACCTGGTGGAGCAGCTCGTCCCGGGCAAGGACATCGGCCGGGACCGCATGACCGACACCGTCTTCGTCTACCACAGCAACGCCGTCTCCAGCGTCGACACGCAGGACACGATGGGCGTGCGCACCTCCATCGTGGAGGTCCCCGGCACGCCGGTGCAGTGGGGCACGACGCTGTCGGACCTGACGCTCATCCTGTCCGAAGGGCCCGGAGGCGTGCACGGCGCGCTGGAGTACGCCACCGAACTCTTCGACGCGGCCACGGCCCGGCGCATGCTGGAGCACTTGCAGGCACTGCTCGCGTCCGCCCTCGCGAAGCCCGAGGAGCGCCTCTCCCGCCTGTCGCTCGCCACCGAACTCGAACGCAGCGCCTGGCCGCGTCCCCTGCCCGTCGCCACCGCGCCCGCGCTTCCCGCCCTGCTGGCCGACCGCGCCCGCCGTCACCCGGACACCGTGGCCCTCGCTCGCGACGGGCGGACATGGACCTGGGCGGAGCTGTCCACCCGCGCGACCGCCCTGGCGTCCCGTCTGCGGACGCTCGGGGTGAAGCCCGGGGAGCCGGTCGCCATCTGCCTGCGTCCCTCGCCGGAGAAGCTCGCGGCTTTGTGGGGCGTGCTGGAGGCCGGTGCCGCCGTGGTGGCGCTCGGTCCCACCGACCTGGGCAACCTCGCGCTCTACGCGCCCGAGGGCGCCGCCTCGCCCCGCATCGTGACGTGGAAGGGGATTGTCACCGCCGCGCGGCTGGAGGCCTCGCGCGTGCTGCACGTGGAGGACGTGCTCGAGCCGTCGGACGTGTCCCCCCCCGGCACGCAGCCAGTGCCGGAGCAGACCGTCGCGTGGTTGCTGCCCGCGGGGGCCGGCCAGCCCGCCTGGGCCCTGGGACATCCCGCGCTGACGGAGCTGTTCGCGGGGCTGGATGCGCGCCTGCACCCCACGGAGGGCAGCGCCTGGCTCGCGGCCGCCGAAGCATCCGCGGAGCGTCCGGAGCTGGAGTCGCTGTGGGCCCTGTCGCGTGGCCTGCGCGTGGTCTTCCCCTCCGAGCAGGTGACGGCGCAGCTCGTGAGGCTGCACGGCGGCGGACCGCGCACGCGCGCGTTGGACGTGAGCCTCAGCTACTTCGCCAACGATGAAGACTCCATGAGCGGCCCGAAGTACGAGCTGCTGATGGAGGGCGCGAAGTTCGCGGACGCGAACGGCTTCTCCGCCGTGTGGACGCCGGAGCGGCACTTCCACTCCTTCGGTGGCATCTACCCGCAGCCGGCCGTCATCGCCGCGGCGCTCGCCGCCGTGACGCGCAACGTGCGCCTGCGCTCCGGCAGCGTGGTGCTGCCGCTGCATGATCCGCTGCTCGTCGCGGAGCAGTGGGCCGTGGTGGACAACCTGTCCCAGGGCCGCGTGGACGTGTCCGTGGCCACCGGCTGGCACGTGCGGGACTTCAGCTTCGCGCCGCAGAACTACGCGGACCGGCGCAACATCCTGCTCAAGCACCTGGAGACGCTGCGCGCGGTCTGGCGCGGTGAGAGCCTGAAGCGGCTGGGCGGCAACGGCGTGATGGTGGAGGTGGGCCTGCGTCCGAAGCCCATCCAGAAGGAGCTGCCCGTGTGGCTCACCGCCACCGCGAACCCGGAGACCTTCCGGCTCGCGGGCGAGCTGGGCGCGGGCATCCTCACCGGCCTCTTCGCGCACTCGCTGGAGGAGCTGAAGCCGAAGGTGGCGCTGTACCGCGAAGCGTGGCGCCGCAACGGCCACCCGGGCCGGGGCCACATCACGTGCATGCTGCACACGTACCTGGGCGACGACGACCAGGAGGTGCTGCGCACGGTGCGCAAGCCGCTGCTCGGCTACTTCCGCAGCTCCGCGGACATCACCGCGTCGCTGCTCGCGGCGCAGGGCCACCAGGGGGAGATCGACAAGTTCTCCTCGCAGGACCTGGACACGCTCTTGGAGCACACCTTCGAGCACCACGCGAAGGTGACGGGCCTCATCGGCACGGTGGAAAGCGGGCTGCAGCGGCTTCGCGACGTGCGCGCCGCGGACGTGGATGAGGTGACGTGCCTCATCGACTTCGGCCTGGAGACGCCGGTGGTGCTGGAGGGCCTGCGCCGGCTGGCGAAGGTGCGCGTGCTGGCCGAGGCGGAAGCGCTCGCGCAGCACGAACAGGTGCGGGTGGAGGGCGGACAGGGCGTGGGCGAGTTGCTGGAGCTGGCGCGCCAGTCCGGAGCCGTGTTGCTGCACACCACCGCGCGACTGGCCCGGGCGCTGACGGAGCTGCCCGGAGCCCGCGAAGCGCTCGCGCCGTTCGGAGCGCTGGTGCTGGAGGGTGCATCCTCGGAGCTGGCGTCGGCGCTGCAACGGACCTCGGGCGTGGAGGTGCTGCTCGCGGGCGGCGCTGTCGACGGGGCGCTGCTGCCCCGGGCCCCGGGTGAACGCGTGCCGCCGGGCGTCCAGGTCTGGGTGCTGGACGATGCGGGCCAGCCGGTGCCCGCGAACGTGGTGGGCGAGCTGGCCTTGGGAGGGGCCGGCGTGCCGTGGGCGCTGTGGCGCTCCGCCGAGGAGGAGCACCGTCGCCTCGTGCCCCATCCGAGGGATGGGGCCTCGAAGCTGTACCGCACCGGCCGCACGGCGCGCCTGCGCGCGGATGGCCGCGTGGAGTCCGTGAGCCTTCCGGCCCGTATCCCCGCAGCACCGGCCGCGCCGCCGCGCCCGGCGCCTGTCGCCTCCACCCCTACCCGGCCTCTGGTGCCTCCGCCCGCCGCGACGAAGGGTCCTGGAGCACCACCGTCCATTCCTCGCGCGTCGAGGGCCCAGCCCCTGCCGCTCTCCTTCCCGCAGGAGCGGCTGTGGTACCTGCAGCAGTTGGATCCGTCGAGCGTCGCCTACAACAACGCCATCAACTTCCGTCTCACCGGAGCACTGGACGCGAAGGCGCTCCAGGCCGCGCTGGACGAACTGGTGCGGCGTCACGAGGTGCTGCGCACCACGTACACGCTGTCAGGCAATGGCCCGGTGCAGGTGGTGCATCCGGGGGGCAGCCTGCCCATGCCGATGGAAGTCATTCCGGGTGACACGCGGGAGGCGCGCGAGGCGGAGCTGCTGCGCCACTGCCGCGCCTTCTCGGACATGCCCTTCGACCTGGAGCGGGGCCCGGTGGTGCGCGCGCGCCTGCTCAAGCTGGGTGCCGAGGAGCATGTGCTCAACCTGGTGCTCCACCATGTCGTCTCCGACGCGTGGTGCGCCCTCGTGCTCGCGCGGGAGATGACGATCCTCTACGCCTGCTTCGGCGCGGGCATCCCGTCGCCGCTGCCGGAACTGCCCATCCAGTACGCGGACTTCGCGGTCTGGCAGCGGCAGTGGCTGGAAGGCGCGAACCTGGAAGAACAACTGCGCGCGTGGAAGGAGCAGCTCAGCGGCGTTCCGGCGCTGGAGCTGCCGACGGACCGCCCCCGCCCGGCGGTACAGTCCTACGCGGGCGATATCCACACCTTCCGCATCCCCCGCGAGGTGTCGGAGCCCCTGCTGGCCCTGGGCCGCAAGGAAGGCGCCACGTCGTTCATGGTGCTGATGGCGCTCTACCAGACGCTGCTGGGTCGCTACGCGAACCAGGACGACTTCGCGGTGGGCACGCCCATCGCCGCGCGCACGAAGCCGGAGGTGGAAGGCCTCATCGGCTGCTTCGTCAACACGCTGGCCTTCCGCGCGAAGCTGGAGGGTGCCCCCACCTTCCGCGAGCTGGTGAACCGCGTGAAGCAACAGGCCATGGGCGCCTACGCGCGCCAGGAGGCCCCGTTCGAGCGGCTGGTGGACGTGCTCCAGGTGCCGCGCGATCAGAGCCGCACGCCGGTGGTGCAGGTCCTGCTCAACGTCCTCAACACGCCGGAATCAGACGCCGCCGCGCCACAGTCGCTCCAGTTGAGCCAGGTGGAGGTGCCCACGGGCACGTCGAAGTTCGACCTGGGCCTGGATGTGTACGAGCAGCGCACGGGCCTGTACTGCCGGCTCGAGTACGCCACCCGCCTCTTCGACGAGGCCACCGTCGCCCGCCTCGCCGGACACCTGTCCCTGCTGGCCCAGGCCGTCGTCGCGTCGCCGGATCAGCCGCTGTCACGCCTGCCCCTGCTCACGGAGGACGAGCGTCAGCAGGTGCTCGTGCGGTGGAACGACACGCGCGTGGAGTACCCGCGCGGTGAGCGCATCCACGACCTCTTCGAGCAGCAGGTCGCCAGGAGCCCGGACGCCGTCGCCGTTGTGTTCGAAGGACAGCAGCTCACGTACGCGCAGCTCGACGCGAAGGCCAACCAGCTCGCGCGCCACCTGGGCACGCTGGGCGTGGGCCCCGAGGTGCTGGTGGGCGTGTGCCTGGAGCGCTCGGTGGAGATGGTCGTGGCGCTGCTGGGCGTGCTCAAGGCGGGCGCGGCCTACGTGCCGTTGGATCCGGCCTACCCGCGCGATCGCCTCCAGTGGATGTTGGAGGACACTGCGGCCCCCGTGCTGCTGGTGCAGGAGCACCTCGTCCCGAACCTGCCCCTGGAGGGTTCGAACACCCAGGTCGTGTGCCTGGACACCGGCTGGGAGGAGATCGCCCGGCACCCCACGACGGCGCCGGCACCGCGCGCCACCGCGGAGTCGCTGGCCTACGTCATCTTCACGTCGGGCAGCACCGGCCGTCCGAAGGGCGCGATGAACGCGCACGCGGGCGTCGTCAACCGCCTGCGCTGGATGCAGCAGGAGTACGGCCTCACGTCGGAAGACACGGTGTTGCAGAAGACGCCGTTCAGCTTCGACGTGTCCGTCTGGGAGTTCTTCTGGCCGCTGATGACGGGAGCGCGGCTGGTGGTGGCGCGTCCCGGTGGCCACCAGGAGCCGGCCTATCTGGTGCGGCTGATGGCCGACCAGCGCATCACCACGGCGCACTTCGTGCCGTCCATGCTGCGCGCCTTCGTGGAGGAGCCGGGCCTGGAGGGCCTGACGCACCTGCGCCGCGTGGTGTGCAGCGGCGAAGCCCTGCCCGCGGACCTGGTGCGCCGGGCGCATGCGCGGCTGCCCGTCGCGGAGGTGCACAACCTCTACGGCCCCACCGAGGCCGCGGTGGACGTGACGTACTGGCACTGCCCGCGCACGGAGGACCTGCGCCGCGTGCCCATTGGTCGTCCCGTCGCGAACACGCGGCTGCACGTGCTCGACCGCCATGGCCAGCCCGTTCCGGTGGGAGTCCCCGGTGAGCTGTTCCTCGCGGGCGTGCAGGTGGGCCGGGGCTACTGGCGCCGCCCGAACCTGACCGCCGAGCGCTTCATTCCGGATCCGTTCAGCACCACGCCCGGCGCGCGCATGTACCGCACGGGAGACCTGGCGCGCTGGCTGTCCGACGGCACGGTGGAGTACCTGGGCCGCGCGGACTTCCAGGTGAAGCTGCGCGGCTTCCGCATCGAGCTGGGCGAAATCGAAGCCGCGCTCCAGGCGCACCCTGGCGTGCGCGACGCCGTGGCCGTGGTGCGTCCGGATGCCTCCGGCGACGCGCGGCTGGTGGCCTACGTCACCGGGGATGCGGGCCCGCTGGAAGCCGCGACGCTGCGCGCGTTCCTCCTGGAGCGCCTGCCCGAATACATGGTGCCCTCGGTCTTCATGCACCTGGGCGTGCTGCCGCTCACGTCGAGCGGCAAGGTGGACCGCAAGGCCCTGCCCGCGCCGGAGGTGTCGGTGGTGGCCAGAGGCCGGTACGTGGCCCCGCGCGGCGCCGCCGAGCAGTCCCTCACCGACATCTTCACCGAGGTGTTGGGCGTCGAGCGCGTGGGCGTGAACGACAGCTTCTTCGAGCTGGGCGGTCACTCGCTGCGCGCCACGCAGGTCGTCGCGCGCGTGCGCACGGCCTTCGGCGTGGAGCTGGGCCTGCGCGTGCTCTTCGAGGCGCCCACGGTGGCCGCGCTGGCTCAGCGGCTCCAGGCCCTCCAGGATCCCAGCCGTCCGGCCTTCACGGCCCCACCGCTGGCGGTCGCGGACCGGAGCGCGGGGCTGCCCCTGTCCTTCGCGCAGCAGCGGCTGTGGTTCATCCACCAGCTCGACCCGTCGGACACGACGTACAACATCCCCGCGGCCCTGAAGCTGGAGGGCACGCTGGACGTGGGCGCGCTCCGGCGCGGCTTCGAGGAGCTGGTGCGCCGCCACGAGTCCCTGCGCACCACCTTCCGCACCGAAGCGGGAGAGCCGTTCCAGGACATCCACGCGCCCACGCCGTGGTCGCTCCCGGTGACGGACCTGACGCACCTGCCCGAAGCATCCTCCCGTCAGGCGGAGGCCCTGCGCCTCGCCACCGAAGAGGCCCGCCGTCCGTTCGACCTGGAGCAGGGGCAGCTCCTGCGCACGCTGCTGCTGAAGCTGGGCGACACCGAGCACGTGCTGGTGCTGAACATCCACCACATCGTCTCCGACGGCTGGTCCGTGGGCGTGCTGGTGCGGGAGATCGCGGCGCTGTACGCGGCCTTCCTCCAGGGCCAGTCCTCGCCGCTGCCGGAGCTGCCGGTGCAGTACGCGGACTACTCGGCGTGGCAGCGGGACTGGCTGCGAGGCCCGGTGCTCGACGCGCAGCTCGACTACTGGCGCGGCCAGCTCACGGGGGCCTCGGCGCACCTGGAGCTGCCGACGGACAAGCAGCGTCCTGCGCGGCAGTCCTTCGAGGGCGCGGTGGTGCCGGTGCGCCTGCCGCGAGCGATGAGTGACGCGGTGGAGGCCCTGGCGAAGCGCGAAGGGGTCACGCCCTTCATGGTGCTCCTGGCCGTCTGGCAGCTCGTGTTGCAGCGCTACTCGGGGCAGGAGGACATCTCGGTGGGTTCGCCCATCGCGGGCCGCCGGCACGTGGAGTCCGAAGCGCTGATCGGCTTCTTCGTCAACACGCTGGTGCTGCGCGCCCGCGTGAAGGGTGACGCCACCTTCCGCCAGCTCCTGGCGCAGGTGCGCGACACCACGCTGGGCGCGTACGAGCACCAGGACCTGCCCTTCGAGAAGCTGGTGGAGGTGCTGCATCCGGCGCGAGACCTGAGCCGCAGCCCCCTCTTCCAGGTGCTCTTCACCCTGCAGAACGCGCCCGTCTCCGAGCTGTCCCTGCCCGGGCTCACCCTGCGGCCCGTGGACGTCAACAGCGGGATGGCGAAGTTCGACCTGGACCTGACGCTCCAACGCGAGGAGCAGGGCTTCACGGGCAGCCTCACCTACGCCACCGCCCTGTTCCATCCGGACACCGCGGCCCGCATGGTCACGCACCTGATGGTGCTGCTGGATGCGGCCATCGCCGCGCCGGAGCTGCCGCTGTCCCAGTTGCGGATGCTGACGCCGGCCGAGCGTCACACGCTGCTCGTGGAGTGGAACGACACGCGCCCCCAACTGCGTCGCGGTCTCATCCACGACCTCGTCGCCTGGCAGGTGGCGCGCACGCCCGACGCCACCGCCCTCGTCGTCGGCACCGAGCGGCTCAGCTACGCGAAGCTGGAGGCCCGCGCCAACCAGCTCGCGCACCACCTGCGCTCGCGAGGCGTCGGGCCCGAGGTGCGCGTCGCCCTCTGCCTGGAGCGCTCCACCGACCTCGTCGTCGGCCTGCTCGCCATCCTCAAGGCGGGCGGCACCTACGTGCCCCTCGACCCGGCCTACCCCCGCCAGCGGCTCGACTTCACCCTCACCGACTCCGGCGCCCGGCTGCTGCTCTCCCAGCAGTCGCTGCTCGATTCGCTCCAGCTCGACACCCAGGGCCTCGACACCCTCTGCCTCGACGCCCTCCCGGAGAGCATCGCCGCACTGCCTGCGTCCGCGCCGAGCACGGACGTGACGGAGGCGAACCTCGCCTACGTCATCTACACGTCGGGCTCCACGGGCAGGCCCAAGGGCGTCGCCATCTCCCACGCCAGCGCCACGGCCTTCCTGGACTGGGCCCTCGCCACCTACTCCCCGGCCCAACTGGCCGGCACGCTGGCTGCCACCTCCGTCTGCTTCGACCTCTCCGTCTTCGAGCTCTTCGCGCCCCTCGCCTGCGGCGGCGCCGTCCTGCTCGCCGACAACGCGCTGGCCCTGCCGCGCCTGCCCGCGACCTCCGAGGTGACGCTCATCAACACCGTCCCCTCCGCCATTGCGGAGCTGCTGCGCGTGGGCGCCATTCCGCCCTCCGCGCGCACCATCAACCTCGCCGGTGAGCCGCTTCCGGGCACCCTCGTGCGCGCCCTCTACGCCACGGGCACCATCGAGCACGTCTTCAACCTCTACGGCCCCACCGAGGACACCACCTACTCCACCTTCACCCGCGTCCCCGAAGGCCCGGCGGAGCCCACCATCGGCCTGCCCCTTCCGGAGACGAGCGCCTACGTCCTCAGTCCCCACCTGCACCCGCAGCCCATCGGTGTCCCGGGCGAGCTGTACCTGGCGGGTGCTGGCCTCGCACGCGGCTACCTTGGCCGCGCCGACCTCACCGCCGAGCGCTTCGTCCCGGATCCGTTCAGCCCCACGCCCGGCGCCCGCATGTACCGCACCGGCGACCTCGCGCGCCGTCGCGCCGACGCGCAGTTGGAGTACCTGGGCCGCACCGACTTCATGGTGAAGCTGCGCGGCTTCCGCATCGAGCTGGGCGAAGTCGAAGCCACCCTGCGCCAGCACCCGTCCGTCCAGCAGGCCCTCGTCCTGGCACGCCGCGACTCCCCCACCGGAGACCCGCGCCTCGTCGCCTACGTCGTCGGATCCAATCCCAACTCCAGCGAGCTGCGCGCCCACCTCCAGCAGAAGCTGCCCGAGTACATGGTGCCCGCGGTCTTCGTGCCGCTCGCCGCCTTCCCCCTCACGCCCAACGGCAAGGTGGACCGCAAGGCTCTGCCCGCGCCGGAAGCCAGCGCCACACAGCGCGACCGCTACGTCGCCCCGCGCACGCCGACAGAGCAGCAGCTCGCCGCGCTCTGGTCGGAGGTGCTCCGCGTCGAGCGCGTGGGCAGCGAGGATCACTTCTTCGAGCTGGGAGGCCACTCGCTGCTGGCCACGCAGGTGGTGGCCCGGGTTCGCGCCACCTTCGGGGTGGAACTGCCGCTGCGCGCCCTCTTCGAGGCCCCGGTCCTGGAGCAGCTCGCCCAGCGCATCGACACCACGGGACACACGACCGCACTGCCCGCCCCGCGGCCCACGCCGAGGACGGACGCCGCCCTGCCCCTGTCCTTCGCGCAGCAGCGCCTCTGGTTCCTTGATCAGCTCCAGCCCGGTGACGCGTCCTACAACATGCCGTTCGCGCTCCGGCTGGACGGCACGCTGGACGAAGCCGCGTTGGAGCGGGCCTTCACGGAGCTGGTGCGCCGTCACGAAGCCCTGCGCACCACCCTGGTGGACGAGGGCGGTACGCCCGTGCAGCGCATCCACGCGCCCGCACCCTTCCACCTCCGCGCGCTCGACCTGAGCGGGCACGAGGCTGCCGAGGCCGAGGCACGCCGTCTGGCCCATGCGGATGCAGCGCGTCCGTTCGATCTCGCCCGTGGACCGCTCCTGCGAGCAAGCCTGCTGCGGCTGTCCGAGCGGCAGCACGTGCTGCTGCTCAACCTGCACCACGTCATCTCCGACGGCTGGTCCAGCGGGGTACTGGTGCGCGAAGTGGCCGCGCTCTACGCGGCCTTCAGCCAGGGCCGTCCCTCGCCCCTGCGGGAGCTGCCCGTGCAGTACGCCGACTACGCCGTGTGGCAGCGCCGGTGGCTGTCAGGCGATGTGCTCGCGCGCCAGGTGTCGTGGTGGAAGCAGCAGCTCGCGGGAGCCCCCACGCAGTTGGAGCTGCCCACGGACTTCCCCCGTCCGCCGGTTCCGTCCAACCGGGGTGCCCGGGTGCCGTTGCGCCTGTCGTCCGAGTTGAGCCGGGCCGTCGAAGCGCTGGCCCAGCGCGAGGGCGCCACGTCCTTCATGTTGCTGCTGTCCGCGTGGCAGCTCCTGTTGTCGCGCTACAGCGGCCAGGATGACCTCCTCGTCGGAACGCCCATCGCGGGACGCCGTCACGCGGAGACCGAAGGCCTCATCGGCTTCTTCGTCAACACGCTGGTGCTGCGCGCCCAGGTGGACGGAGCGAGCACCTTCCGCCAGTGGCTCGCCCAGGTGCGCGAGTCCACCCTGGGAGCCTTCGAGCACCAGGACGCCCCGTTCGAGAAGCTCGTCGAGGAACTCCAGCCGCAGCGCGACCTGAGCCGTTCAGCGCTCTTCCAGGCGTTCTTCGCGATGCAGAACGTGCCGGTGCAGGCGCTCGCCCTGCCCTCGCTGTCCCTGCAACCGCTCGGGGACGACACGGAAGGCCTCGCCAAGTTCGAGCTTTCCCTCGACCTGAACGAGACCCCGGAGGGCCTCATCGGCGCGCTCCAGTACAGCGTCGACCTGCTCACGCCGGCCACCGCCAGTCGCATGGCCCGGCACTTCCAGGTGCTGCTGGAGGCCATCACCGCCCAGCCCGACCTGCGTCTCTCCGAGCTGCCGATGCTGACGCCGGACGAGCGCCAGCAACTGCTCCACGCCTGGAACGAAAACCGCGAGGAGTCCCAGCCCGGCATCACCTTCCCCGTTGCCTTCGAGCAGCAGGTCGCACGCACACCGCAAGCGCCCGCCGTGCAGTTCGAAGACACGGTGCTCTCGTTCGCGCAGCTCAACGCCCAGGCCAACCAGCTCGCCCGGCACCTGCGCACGCTTGGCGTGGGCCCCGAGTCCCGCGTCGCCCTCTGCTTCGAGCGCTCCTTGGACATGCTCGTCGCCCTCCTGTCCGTCCTGAAGGCTGGCGGCGCCTACGTCCCGCTGGACCCTGCATGGCCCGAGCAGCGCCGCTCCTTCGCCATCCAGGACTGCGCGGCAACGGTGGTCCTCACGCAGCAACACCTCGCCACGTCCTGGCTGCCGGAGGGCGTATCGGTGGTGCGCGTGGATGCGAATGACGCGCCCTGGGCCAAGCTGCCCGAGCACGACCTGGAGCCGAGCGCGACGTCGGAAGACCTCGCGTACGTCATCTACACGTCCGGCTCCACGGGCACGCCCAAGGGCGTGATGATCCGGCACGGCGCCGTACTCAACCTGCACGCGGCCCTGCGGCGCACCGTCTACCAGGGGCTGTCCACCGGTACGCGGGTCAGCGTCAACGCACCGCTGGCCTTCGACGCCTCCGTGCAGCAGCTCGTCCAACTGCTCGACGGCCATTGCCTGTGCATCGTCCCGGAAGCCACGCGGCAGGATGCGGAGGCGATGGTGGCGTGGCAGCGCCAGTACCAGGTCGAGGCCATCGACTGCACACCGTCCCTGCTGCGGCTGCTGCTCCAGGCCGGGCTGCTCGAAGGCAACACCGCGCCCACCCTCCTGGTCCCCGGCGGTGAAGCGATCGACGAGGCCACCTGGAGCACGCTGGCGGCCTCCGAGCGCACCCGCACCTTCAACGTCTACGGCCCCACCGAGTGCACCGTCGACGCCACCACCTTCGCTGTCCGTCACGGCACGAAGCCCACGCTGGGAGGCCCGCTGCTCAACATGCGGACCTACGTGCTGGACGCGAACCTGCACCCGGTCCCGGTGGGAGTGCCCGGTGAGCTCTTCATCGCGGGCGAAGGCCTGGCGCGAGGCTACCTGGGCCGGCCCCACCTCACCGCCGAGCGCTTCATCCCGAACCCCTTCGCCACCGAGCCCGGCGAGCGCATGTACCGCACGGGCGACAAGGCCCGCTGGAATCAGGACGGCACGCTGGAGTACCTGGGCCGCATCGACTTCCAGGTGAAGCTGCGCGGCTTCCGCATCGAGCTGGGCGAAATCGAGGTCGCGCTCCAGGGCCATCCTGAAATCCAGGACGCCACGGTCCTGGTGCGCGAGGACGTCCCGGGAGATCAGCGCCTCGTCGCGTACGTGGTGCCCACCGCAGAGCTGGAGCCGAATGCCCTGCGCGCGTTCCTCAAGCAGCGGCTGCCCGAGTACATGGTGCCGGCGACCTTCGTCACGCTGGCCACCCTCCCGCTGACGGCCAACGGCAAGGTGGACCGCAAGGCCCTCCCCGCGCCGGAGGCGGGCCTCGCGAGGCGCGAGCAGCATGTCGCGCCCCGCACAACCACGGAGCGGCAGCTCGCCGAGCTGTGGGCGCACGTGCTGCGCATCGAGCGCATCGGCCGGAAGGATCACTTCTTCGAACTGGGAGGCCACTCGCTGCTGGCCACGCAGGTGGTGTCGAGGGTCCGCGCCGCCTTCGGGGTGGAGCTGCCGCTGCGAGCCCTCTTCGAGGCCCCGATCCTGGATCAGCTCGCCCTGCGGGTGGAGCAGGCCCCCAGCACGCAGGCCCTGCCCGCCCTGGTGGCCACGCCAAGGACGAACGCCCCCCTGCCCCTGTCCTTCGCGCAGCAGCGGCTGTGGTTGATCGAACAGCTCCAGCCCGGAGGGTCGGCCTACAACATCCCGTCCGCGCTCCGGCTCGATGGAGCGTTGAACGTGGGCGCGTTGGAGCAGGCCTTCACGGAGCTGGTGCGCCGTCACGAAGCCCTGCGCACCACGCTGCATGAAGAGGGCGGCACGCCGGTGCAGCACATCCATCCGCCGACGCCCTTCCGGCTGCCGGTGGTCGACCTGGGTGCGCACGAAGCCGCGGAGACCGAAGCCCGGCGCCTGGCGCTGGAAGAAGCAGGAACGCCGTTCGATCTCGTCCGCGGGCCGCTCCTGCGAGCAAGCCTGTTGCGTCTGTCTGAACGGCAGCACGTGCTGCTGCTCAACCTGCACCACGTCATCTCCGACGGCTGGTCCAGCGGGGTGTTGGTGCGTGAAGTGTCCGCGCTCTACGAGGCCTTCCGTCAGGGCCGCCCCTCGCCGTTGCCCGAGCTGCCCCTCCAGTACGCCGACTACGCGGTCTGGCAGCGCTCGTGGTTGCAGGGCGAGGTGCTGGAGCGCCAGGTGTCCTGGTGGAAGCAGCAGCTCACGGGTGCACCGCACGCCCTGGAGCTGCCCACCGACTTCGCGCGTCCGCCCGTGCAGTCCACGCGAGGAGGCGCCGTCCACTTCCGCCTGCCCGTGTCGGTGAGTCAGGCGCTGGAGGCGCTGGGCCAGGAGGAGGGAGCCACCCTCTTCATGGTCCTGCTGGCCTCCACGCAGACCCTGCTCGCGCGCTACTCGGGCCAGGACGATATCGTCATCGGTACGCCCATCGCGGGCCGTCGCTTCGCGGAGCTGGAAGGCCTCATCGGCTTCTTCGTGAACACGCTGGCGCTGCGAGCCCGCCTGGACGCCGCCCCCACCTTCCGCCAACTGCTGGCCCGGGCGAGGGAGACGACCCTGGGAGCCCAGGCCCACCAGGACGTCCCGTTCGAGAAGCTCGTCGAGGAGCTGCAACCGCAGCGAGACCTGAGCCGCACGCCGCTCTTCCAGGCGATGCTCCTCGTGCAGAACACGCCCACGTCGGGTCCCGCCACGGAGCAGGAAGCGCTGTCCATCCAGCCCGTGGAGCTGGAAGACCACGCCGCGAAGTTCGACCTCACGTTCGCCTTCGCCACGTCACCGGAAGGACTGCGGGGCGCCATCACCTACAGCGCCGACCTCTTCCGGGAAGAGACGATCCAGAGGCTCGTGAAGCACCTCCAGGTGCTGCTCGAGTCCGCGGTGGCCAAGCCTGACACCCGGGTGTCCGAGCTGCCGATGCTGACGCCGGACGAGCGCCAGCAACTGCTTCACGCCTGGAACGAAACCCGCGAGGAGCCGTCCTCCGACATCACCTTCCCCGTCGCCTTCGAGCAGCAGGTCGCCCGCACACCGCAAGCGCCCGCCGTGCAGTTCGAGGACACGGTGCTCTCGTTCGCGCAGCTCAACGCCCAGGCCAATCGGCTCGCCCGGCACCTGCGCACGATGGGCGTGGGCCCCGAGTCCCGCGTCGCCCTCTGCTTCGAGCGCTCCGTCGACATGCTCGTCGCCCTCCTCTCAGTCCTGAAGGCTGGCGGCGCCTACGTCCCGCTGGACCCTGCATGGCCCGAGCAGCGCCGCGCCTTCGCCATCCAGGACTGCGCGGCAACGGTGGTCCTCACGCAACAACACCTCGCCACGTCCTGGCTGCCGGAGGGCGTATCGGTGGTGCGCGTGGATGCGAATGACGCGCCCTGGGCCAAGCTGCCCGAGCACGACCTGGAGCCGAGCGCGACGCAGGAAAACCTCGCGTACGTCATCTACACGTCCGGCTCCACGGGCACGCCCAAGGGCGTGATGATCCGGCACGGCGCCGTACTCAACCTGCAAAGGGGCCTGCGGCGCACCGTCTACCAGGGGGTGCCCACGGGCATGCGGCTGAGCATCAACGCACCGCTCGCCTTCGACGCCTCCGTGCAGCAGTTGGTCCATCTGGTGGATGGCCACTGCATGTTCATCGTCCCGGAGGCCACGCGTCAGGACGCGGAGGCCCTGGTGGCGTGGCAGCGGCGGTATCGGGTCGAGGCCATCGACAGCACGCCGTCCCTGCTGCGGCTGCTGCTCCAGGCAGGCCTGTTGGAAGGCACGGGCGCGCCCACCCTGCTAGCCCCCGGAGGCGAGGCGATCGACGAGGCCACCTGGAACCTGCTGGCCGCGTCCAAGACCACGCGCACCTTCAACTGCTACGGCCCCACCGAGTGCACCGTGGAAGCCACGGTCGGAGAAGTCCGCCCGGGCACGAAGCCCACGTTGGGAGGCCCGCTGCTCAATACCCGCACCTACGTGCTGGACGCGAACCTGCACCCCGTTCCGGTGGGAGTGTCCGGAGAGCTCTTCATCGCGGGCGCGGGCCTGGCACGAGGCTACCTGGGCCGGCCCCACCTCACCGCCGAGCGCTTCATCCCGAACCCCTTCGCCACCGAGCCCGGCGAGCGCATGTACCGCACGGGCGACAAGGCCCGCTGGAATCAGGACGGCACGCTGGAGTACCTGGGCCGCATCGACTTCCAGGTGAAGCTGCGTGGCTTCCGCATCGAGCTGGGCGAAATCGAGGTCGCGCTCCAGGGCCATCCAGAGATCCAGGACGCCACGGTCCTGGTGCGCGAGGACATCCCGGGAGATCAGCGCCTCGTCGCGTACGTGGTGCCCACCGCAGAGCTGGAGCCGAGCGCCCTGCGCGCGTTCCTCAAGCAGCGGCTGCCCGACTACATGGTGCCCTTCGTCTACGTCCCGCTGACGGCCCTCCCGCTGACGCCCAGCGGGAAGGTGGACCGCAAGGCCCTCCCCGCACCGGAGGCGGCCCTCTTCGGCGGCACCTACGAGGCGCCACGCAATCACCTGGAGCAGGAGCTGGCGACGATCTGGGAGGAGCTGCTCGGCATCAAGCCCATCGGGGTGAAGAGCCACTTCTTCGAACTGGGCGGCCACTCGCTCCTCGCGGTGCGCCTCATGGCCGTCATCCGTGATCGCATGAAGCGGCAACTGCCCCTGGCCGCGCTGTTCCAGGCGCCCACCGTGGAGCAACTGGCCGAGCTGCTGGACCAGGCTCCCACGGCCTTCTCACCGCTCGTGCCCATCCGGCGCAGTGGCACACGCCGGCCGTTCTTCTGCGTCCACCCCGTGGGCGGCAACGTGTTGAGCTACGCGGAGCTGGCGCAGGCCCTGGGACCGGATCAGCCCTTCTACGCCCTCCAGTCGTCGGGCCTGGACGGGAAGCCGTTCTCACCGAGCACCATCGAGCAGATGGCGGCGACCTACCTCGACGCCATCCGCACCGTCCAACCCCAGGGCCCCTACCGCCTGGGAGGCTGGTCCATGGGCTCGCTGGTGGCCTTCGAGATGGCTCGCCAGCTCCAGGCACGGGGGGACACCGTGGAGGTGCTGACCCTCATCGACCCGAGCAACGCCACCGAAGCGCGCGTGGACATCGACGTCGACGATCCCGCGCAGGTGCTGGCACAGTTCGCCAGCGACCAGGGCCAGCTCGCGAACCAGGAGGCCTGGGTCCCCCAGGTGGAGCTGCCGCAGGTGCGAACCCTCTTCCAGGTCTTCGCCAACAACCTGCGGGCCCTGAAGCACTACCAACCCCAACCCCTCGCGGGCCGCATCGTCGTGCTGCGCGCCAGCGAGCGGCATGCGACGGAGCAGAACGACCGGGGCTGGAGTGCGCTCGCCCAGGACGGACTCCTGCTCCTGGACGTGCCCGGCGACCACTACAGCGTGCTGCGCGCACCGAACGTGCAAACGCTGGCGGAGCGGCTCAAGCGATTGCTTACATAGGCGCCCAACCCCAGACGTCGTATGCGCGCACGGCAACGTCCTATCTAGCCACGAATAGGTGGCTAGACTAGGAATCCCCTTGTCTGTCCCTCATCAAGACGTAGGCAAGAGCCATGCGATCCGTCCCTGTTTCCCTGTTCCTGACGCTGACGGTGCTCTGCGGTTGTGAGAGCACCGAAACGCCGTCCCCTTCGCCGTTGCGTGCGACGATCCACCGGACCACGCACGGCATTCCCCACATCCAGGCGGACGGGTACCGCTCCCTGGGGGCCGGAGTCGGCTACGCGCAGGCGCAGGACGCGGTCTGCATCCTGGCGGATCAATTCCTGAAGGTCCGCGCCGAGCGCGCGAAGTACTTCGGCCGGGGCCCCCAGGATGCCTATGTGGAGAGCGACTTCACGTACCGGGGGCTCGCGCTGCGCACGCGCGCCGAGGCCACCTTCGCCACGCAATCCCAGGAGCTGCAGGAGCTCGTGAAGGGGTATGTGGCGGGCTACAACCAGTACCTGAAGGACACGCCCGCGGATCAGCGCCCCGCGCCGTGCAAGGGCGCGAACTGGGTGAAGCCCATCAGCGCCTTCGACCTGCTGGCCTACCACCTGGACCTGTCGCTGTTCGACACGCTCATCCCGCTGCTCGGCTACGTGGCGAACGCGCAGCCGCCGCAGGTGGGAGGCCAGATCCGGGGACCGCACTCCCAGGCCCTCGCGCTGTCTCCGCGCAAGGATGAGCTGGGCAGCAACGGCTGGGCCCTGGGCCGCGAGAAGACAGCGGGAGGCCGGGGCATGCTGGTCGCAAACCCGCACTTCCCCTGGGAGGGAAGCCTGCGGTTCCACGAGAGCCACCAGACCATCCCCGGGAAGCTCGACGTGTACGGCGTGTCGCTGCTGGGCGTGCCGGTGGTCAACATCGGCTTCAACCGCGACATCGCCTGGACGCACACGGTGACGGCCTCCAGCCACCTCACGCTGTACCGGCTCAATCTGGTGCCGGGAGACCCCACGGCGTACGTCTACGACGGACAGGTCCGCCGGATGACGGGCGAGGAGCACACCATCGCCGTGCGCCAGGACGACGGCAGTCTGGGAACGGAGAAGCGCACGTACTGGCGCAGCCACCACGGCCCGATGCTCGCAGGGCCCGGCGCCGACTGGTCGAATGAGACGGCCTACACGGTGCGAGACGCCACCGAAGGCAACGACCGGTTCGCGGAGCACTGGTTGCGGATGAACGTGGCCCACAGCATCGAGGAGGCCACGAACGTGGAGCGCACGGTCCGAGGCGCGCCCTGGGTCAACACCCTCCTGGCGAGCGCGGACGGCAGCACGCGCTACGTGGATGCGTCCCCCGTCCCCGCGCTGAGCGCGCAGACCGTGGAGGCCTACCTCGCCTCGCTCGAGTCCACGCCGGACGCCCCCGTCTTCGCGTCGCTGGGCCTGGTCCTCCTGGATGGCAGCACGTCCCGTGACGAATGGGTGGGCCTGGAGGGCGAGGCACGAGGCCTGGTGCCGGCGCAGGTCGTGCCGCAGCTCGAGCGGACCGACTACGTGATGAACGCGAATGATCCGGCGACGTTCGCGAACCCCGCCGCGCCGCTGCTCGACCTGCCCTTCGGCTATGAAATCTTCGGGACGCGGGGCCGGCTCAGCACCCGGTCGCACATGAACCTGTCCCTCATCACCGAGCAGGGAGAGGCCGCGGCGGCCGGAAGCGACGGGCGCTTCACGTTGGATGAGCTGGAGCAGGCCATCCTGAGCAACCGCACGTGGGTGGCGGAGCAACTGCGCGCGCCCGTCGTGCAGCGCTGCCAGGGCGCGGATCCGGTCATCGTGGAGGGCGTCCCGGTCGACATCACGGAGGCCTGTCAGTTGCTGGCGACGTGGGATGGCCGGCTGGACCTGGACCGCAAGGGCGCCATCGTGTGGCGTGAGTTCCTGAACGGGTTCGACCGTTCGGCGCTGACCCAGAAGAGCGTGCTCTTCGCGCAGCCGTTCGATCCGCTCCAGGCCGCCACCACTCCGTCAGGCCTGACGCCGGCCCCGACGGAGGGGACGGATCCGGTGCACCAGAAGCTGGCGGAGGCGGTGGCCATCCTGACGAAGGCGGGCATCCCGGTGGGCTCCCGACTGGGTGAGGTGCAGTTCACGCGCAAGGAGGACCGGGTCATCCCGATGCATGGTGGTGCCGCGTTCGAGGGTGTCACCAATGTCGTCGGCTACTCCGGAGTGAATGCGACGCTGCTGCCCCAGTCCCAGCAGGAGGGCGCGCTCGTGTCCCCTGGCACGGGGCTGACCGAGAAGGAGGGCTACCTCGTCGACTTCGGGACGAGCTTCCTGATGGTGATGGAGTTCACGCCGCAGGGCCCGCGAGCGAACGCGGTCCTCTCCTACTCCGAGAACACCGACCCGGCCTCGCCCCGTTTCGCGGATCAGACGGACCTCTTCGCCGCGAAGCACCTGCGTCCCATCCTGTTCAACGAGGCGGACATCCTCGCGGATCCGGAGCTCATGACGACGGAGCTGAAGATCAGCAACACGTCGAAGCTGGAGTAGCGGGCCAGCGCCGTGGGGCCGGACAAGCCTCCGTGCCCCACCGCACTCGCCTCCGGGAGTGGAAGCCCCCGGAGCCCTGCTCGCGCGACGAGGCGAGGCCCGTGGGCGGTTCACGGCCTGCGGACCATGCACACCCTTCAGGTGGAGCCTTCGCGCCGTTGCTTCGTGCGCGCCCGGTGCGGCCGTCCCTCCTGGATTGCGCGTGCACGGGGAAGCGCCCGCCATGGAACCCACGACCCGAGCCATCGCCCTCCTGCCCGGTCAGGTCATCGTCTCGTTGAACTTCGACGACGGCCTGGCCAGTCAGACCCTCGGAGCGGCAAGCCTGGAGGCTCGCGGGATGCGCGGGACCTTCTTCGTCCACAGCACGCGGATGGGCCAGTCCGGCCGGCTCACGCTCGCTCAGGTGCGCGCACTCCGGGACGCCGGGCACGAGATTGGCGGCCACACGCTGACCCACCCACACCTCACCGAACTCTCCGCGGATGATCAGCGCAAGGAGATCTGCAACGACCGGGTCGCCCTGCTGAACGCCGGCTTCCGCGTCACGTCGTTCGCGTACCCCTTCGGGGACAAGGACGCGACCACGCGGCGGATCGTCATGGACTGCAACTACAACTCAGCCCGTGAGAGCGGCGGGCTGCGCACCGCGACCGGAGGCTCAGGCAACCCCTACGCTGAACCGGTGCCGCCCGCGGATCCGTATGCCATCAGGACCCACGGCTCCGTGCAGAGCACCACCACCCTCACGGACCTGAAGAACTACGTCCTGCGCGCGGAGGAGTCAGGAGGAGGCTGGGTGCCCATCGTCTTCCACCACATCTGCGGACCCTGCAATCCGCCGCAGACGTACTCCATCGCACCCGCCACGCTCACGGCGTTCGTGGACTGGCTGGCCACCCGCGCATCAAGGGGCACCACCGTCGCGACCATGGACGCGGTCATCGGCGGCGTGCTGAAGCCGCCCGTGAGCTGGCCGCCGTCGCAGCTCCTGAAGAACCCTTCGCTGGAGACGGACATCAACGGGGACGGGACGCCAGACTGCTGGCAGAGAGGCGGCTTCGGCTCCAACACCTTCTCGTGGACGCGGACGCAAGACGCCCACGGAGGGAGCTGGGCCCAGCAGGTGCGCATCACGCAGATCTCCAGCGGAGACCGGAAGCTCATCACCCGGCAGGACGACAGCACCTGCACGCCGACGCCCACGGCGGGGCATCACTACCGCATCTCCGCCTGGTACAAGGCCACCACGGCTGTCCGGTTCAAGGCGTACTACCGCAACAGCACGGGAGCATGGACCTACTGGTCCCAGGGTCCCCTGCTCCCCGCGCGCACCAGCTACACCTTCGCCGAATGGACGACGCCCGCAGCCCCTTCCGAGGCCCGGGCCCTGAGCATGGGGCTTTCCATCGATCAGGTCGGCACGCTGACCATGGATGACTTCGCGCTCGCGGATGTGGAGGCGAGTGCATCACCGTGAGCTCGTGGCTCCTTCGACGGGGCAGAGCGGCTGGTGCGACTGGAGTCCAGAACCGGTGAGCGCACTCGGCTTGCCCTTGCCCTGATCCGTCGTAGCCTGCTCTACCCACTTGCGGAAAGCCGTCTCGGTCAGGTCAAAGTCCCGCGCCACCTCCACGTGAAGTTGCCCCGGTTTCGTGGCTCTCCCGCACTTCGTGTGGTTCCCCTCTGGGGAGTAGGCAGACACGGCATGCTGCCAGCGGGGCGAATACACCCTGGGAATGGAAACGCTGTACCCACTTCCTGGGTGTCGGGTGGACCGGGTGGCCCACGGTAGCGCGGCGGGTGTCGTCCTCGGGGTGCGCATGGAGGGCACAGGAGCACGATGTCCCTCCTGCCAGACGTCCAGTACCGCGGTGCATGGTAGCTACGTCCGACGCCCGGCGGACCTGCCCGCCGCAGGGCGCGTCGTGCAACTCAAGCTGCGTGTGCGGCGCTTCTGCTGCCGAAACCCGGAATGCTCCCGCCGCACGTTCGCGGAGCGGCCGGTGCGCCTGCTGGCCGCTCAGGCTCGGCGGACACGGCGGCTGGCCACCGCGCAGTGCGCCGTTGCAATCACAGCCGGGGCAGAGGCTGGGGCCAGGCTGCTCAAGCCCCTGGCCATGCCCACCAGTCCCGATACCCTCCTGCGGCTGATTCGCCGCGCTCCGCTGCCTCTTCCCAGCCCCGCTCGCGTCCTGGGCCTCGGCCTGCGGGTGTGCACCACGCCCTCGTACTCCACCCAGAGCAACGGCATGGCCGAGGCCTTCGTGAAGACCTTCAAGCGCGACTACGTCTACATCAACGAGCTGCACTCGGCAGCCCACGTCCTGGCGCAACTGCCCGCCTGGTTCGACGACTACAACCGCTGCCACCCTCACCGCGGCCTCAAGATGAAGTCACCCCGCGAGTTCCGTACTGCTAACTCTCAACCCTGAACTGTCCGATTTGACGGGGGCAACTCCAGGGCCGCTGGGCCAAGCCCTCTCCTACGCCCGAAAACAGTGGGACGCCCTCACCCGATTCGTCACCGACGAGCGCCTGCCCCTGGACAACAACCGCAGCGAGGGCGCGCTGAGAAAAGCCGCCCTGGGCAGGAAGAACTTTCTCTTCGTCGGCCACGAGGCCGCGGGGGAGAACCTCGCCGGCCTCTACGCCCTCGTCGCCACCTGCGAGGCCAACGGCGTCAATCCCGAGGACTACCTCGCCGACGTGCTGCTGCGCGTCCAGACGCACCCGAATGCCCGCATCGGGGAGCTGCTGCCGGACGAGTGGAAGCGACTGCGCGCTGCCGACGCGGCCTGACACCTCGTGTCTCCATCCGTCGCACCGCTCGTCACCGCACGCATCCCGTCCGCCTTCAAGCGATCCGGCACGTCGTTGGCCGGACGGTTACGCGGAGACCGCGACGTTGGCGCGCATCAAGCAGGACGAGGAAGCGTCGCGTGTCGTCGCATTGACCCGGCGGTTTTGCGAACTCGTGCGCTCGCGGGGCGTTTCACAGAGAGCAAGACCAACGAGGTCTTGTAGGCCCTTTGAAGCGTGGTTGGGCGAGGCGCGTGCGTGCGGGGTACGCGCGGTGGAAACCTTTGCGGAGGGCCTCGAACAGGACGGCGATGCCGTCCGGGCCGCCCTGACCTCTCCCTGGAGCAACGCCCAGGCCGAGGGCCAAATCACGAAGCTCAAGCTTCTCAAGCGTCAGATGCATGGCCGCGCCAATTTCGACCTACTGCGTCGTCGAGTGCTGCTCACCGTTTGAACCTACGGTCCACACGAAGTGCGGGAGAGCCACGAAACCGGGGCAACTTCACTCATTCGGATGGTCAGCCAATGGCCGGGAGAATAGCTCCAGGAGGCGTTGAGTTTTCTCTCTCTTTGAGCCTCCAGCTCTCAACCTGTGCTTCACCAAGGCAGCATCAAGCTGCTTGGAATCGAGCTCCATCATTAGCGAAGCCTCGCTGAATCGAGATTCCTGAAGCAACTGGACGAGTTGCTCTTTTGAGCCAGTCATCCGCGATGCGCCAATCCCCGAGAGAATGTCCGATAGATCCTGGCCTCGGAACGAAGCGAAGAGTGCTTCAAAGGAGGGCGGGGACAAATGGCGCGGCTCGGGAGGAGGCGGCGGAGGGTCGGTCGGCTTCGGTCGAATATCGTATCCGAGAGCGAAGAAACGGACCAAGCGGGTAACGAGCTCGTCCTTGCTCCCTCCCGTCGCGAGTTCGACTTCGCGGCACATTTCGCGAAGCGTCGCAAGCGGCACCAATGTCAAGACTTCGGTAGGCTGCACGTAGTTGTCCACGAGACGCTGGATTTTCTCCTCTTTGGTACCGCTCGTCCGGAGGGATGCTGCTTCGAGGGCCCCACTCGCATCGGCTCCCGTCAGGCGCTCAAAGAGTCGCTTGCGAGCTGCGGCGCCAGCTTCGAGGCCAAGCACTTGTCGAGCAAGCGGGACGAGGTCTTCCGGGAATCGGAGCAGGCTGCCCGAAATATATGCCAGCCCACTCGAACGCAGTCCGTTGAGGGCCCCGATGAAGGCGTGGTCCGCGTTCCATAGCGGGTGGAAATCCTCGTGGTGCTCAATGAGAAAATGCTCGACTTGACGAATCTTCAGCTCGCGACGAAGCACGC
Organism: Corallococcus terminator; assembly: GCF_003611635.1. Classification (GTDB taxonomy): domain Bacteria; phylum Myxococcota; class Myxococcia; order Myxococcales; family Myxococcaceae; genus Corallococcus; species Corallococcus terminator. The sequence goes on from NZ_RAVZ01000001.1 coordinate 125,823, forward strand.
CCAGGAGTGCGGCTTCGGAGGCATCAAGTTCTAGTTCGTTCCGCCGCGCCTCAAGCAGCACGCGTCGGTAGACGACGAGCCCGTTATCACGTCCCAGGATTTGGCCGCTGCCCACCCGTCGCGCCAAATCGAGGGTTTCGGCGATGACGCTCTCCTTCAGGCTATCGAGTGGGAGAGCGTACCCCTCCGCATCGATCATCCGCTCAAGCATTCGGAAGGACGGGGGCTGGAGATTGTAAATAGTTTCTCGGACGTGCTTTGGGCTACGCAGCACGCTCTCCAGGTTGACGCACACCGCCGTGCGGCTCTCTGCTTCACCCACCTCAAGATGGTGGTGGGCGAGTCGATCGAGCGTGTCTTGGTCCAAGCCTGCGAGGAGTTCCTCAAGCCGCATAGGTGCAGTCTTACATGTTTTCTGCGAGTGCCGTGAGGCCAAACTGTCCAAGTACCGAATTCAAGGCGTCACCCTCTAGAGCGTCGAACAGGTTAGGTCACGCCGCGAGCTGGTAGCGCGCTGCGACCTCAAGGTTTTGGACGACCGCGAGTCGCCTGAGGTCAAAGAGGTTGCGGCGCGTGCCTCGATAACGGGCCTTTGGGCCCTGGCGGTTGGCGAGATGTGCCAGACAATGCTCGACGCCGACACGCTCGCGGAGTTGTGCGCGGCCTGCGCGCGACTGAAGGCGCGAGCGAAGGCGCTTCTGGAGTCGCTCGTCGTCGCCCATCGTGACGCTGCGCCCCTTGCCGGACGCGGCCTGGGTACAACTCGAGCGTAGCTTGCACGGCCCGCAGGCTTCCGGGTCGAAGTGCACGACGGCGCCGGGTTCGAAGGGCTCTACCTCGCCAGCAGGGCACGTGAGGGTGCCGTCGCGGAGGTTCACTTTGAAGTCGCGCTTGCCGAACAGTCCGGGCTTCGCGCTGGCTCCTCGCCACGGTCGGCAGACGATGTCGCCGCCGCTCGTCAGCACGTCCTCGGCCATCGTGCTGTTGAGGTACGCCCTGTCGATGAGGAGGACGTCGGGGAAGAGGTCCTGGTGGGCCATGTCTTGCTGCAGCGCATGGGTTGCCTCCTCTTCGGGGCGGTTGGCTGGCGTCACGGCGCAGGCCACCACGAGTTCGGTATCGAGGTCGATGCCGACGTGCTGCTTGTAGCCATTGAAGCGCTTGCTCTTGCTCTTGCGCCCGTGGCGCATGTCGGCGTCTTCGATGGAGATGCGCCTGTCGGCCGCCACGCCTTGTCGAATCTGAACGCCGCCTTCGGAGCGCGGCTCGAGGTCCTGTTCGCGCACCTGCGCGAGCGCTTCGATGGAGC
>NZ_RAVZ01000200.1 GCF_003611635.1 Corallococcus terminator
AAGTTAAGCCCTCCAGAGCCGATGGTACTCCGCGGGAAACCGCGTGGGAGAGTAGGTCGCTGCCGGATTCTTTTTGAAGAGCCCCTGGTGCCGTAAGGCGCCAGGGGCTTTTGTCTTTGCGGGCTTGCGCCTGGTCTGCACTCATGCGCGCTGCGGGCGCTCCGGTGAGCGCTGCCTGCGGTTTGCTACAACGGCCGCCGAGTGGAGTCCTTTCTCGCGACACGCGGGTGCATGACCTCCGGCGCCGCGCCCAACCAGGGGCGTCCTGTTCGTGGCGAAGGTCGGCCGGTGTGATCGGCAGCCCCAAGCGGGGCTCCTGAGCAGGAGCGACGTTCCTGCTTCCCTCCTCCAGGTCTGCGTCATTCGCCCGTTTGGAGCGCCTTGGCGGGCCTGAATCGGGCTGTATTCGGGTGGCGAGCCTGGTCTTTCGCTCCCGGTTCAGCGGCGCCCAGGAGCGCCTGGGAAGCGGGGTGGGTCGCTTTGGGAGTGCTTGGTCGCCAAGTTCTCGGATTCCTTGGGGAATCGCGTCATCGTGGATGTTTGACCGCCGTTGCCGCAGGATCTAGAGTCTCTTCTCCCCCCGGTCTGCGCACCGCCTGCCGCGGTCCGTACTCGCCGGCGCCGGGCAGCCCCGCGAGATGAAGAAGCCGACCTTCTTTGGGAAGTACCTGCTCCTTGAGCGCGTCAACGTCGGCGGAATGGCCGAGGTCTTCATTGCGAAGGCCTTTGGCGTCGAGGGCTTTGAGCGCATCCTGGCCATCAAGAAGATCCTCCCGACAATGGCCGAGGATGACGAGTTCATCACGATGTTCATCGATGAGGCGCGGATCAGCGTTCAGCTGAACCACGCCAACATCGTCCACATCCATGAGCTCGGAAAGCACGAGGACACGTACTTCATCGCCATGGAGTACGTGGCCGGCCGCGATGTGCGCACGCTCCTGGAGCGCTACCGTCGCCGCAAGGAGATCATGCCCACCGCACAGGCGGTGTTCATCGTCTCCAAGATGTGTGAGGGCCTGGACTATGCCCACCGCAAGAAGGACGCGCGTGGACAGGACCTGGGCATCATCCACCGCGACGTCTCTCCCCAGAACATCCTCGTGTCCTACGAGGGAGAGACGAAGATCATCGACTTTGGCATCGCCAAGGCCGCCAACCGTTCTCAGAAGACGCAGGCCGGCATCCTCAAGGGGAAGTTCGGCTACATGAGCCCGGAGCAGGTCCGGGGCATGCCCATCGACCGGCGCAGCGACATCTTCGCCGTCGGCGTGCTGCTGTACGAAATGCTCACGGGCGAGAAGCTCTTCGTGGGCGAGTCGGACTTCTCCACGCTGGAGAAGGTGCGCAACGCGGACATCCCGCTGCCTCGCGAGTTCAATCCGAACATCTCCGCGGGGCTGGAGAAGGTCGTCCTCAAGGCGCTCGCGCGTGAGCCCGAGGATCGCTACCAGTGGGCGTCGGACCTCCAGGAAGATCTGATGCGTTTCCTCCTCGCGGGGGACGCCATCTATTCGTCGAAGCACCTGTCCACCTTCATGAAGGAGGTCTTCGCCGAGGACATGCTGCGTGAGGCGGAGAAGATGGAGCGCTATGCCTCCGTCGAACGTCCGGACCAGATTGAACACTCTGGCGTGACGGTTCCTCCTCCTCCTGCGGCCCGTCCGACCTCGCAGAAGCGCTCTCCGGCGCCCGGGTCTCCCGCGGGGCGCGCTTCGACAGCGCCGGCGCAGCCCGCGCCTGGCTACATTCCTCCGCCCTCCGCCGAGGAACTGGCGGAGATGGATGGCGCCGCCGACAAGACGCAGATCGTCGATTCGACGCACACGCTCCGGCCTCCCGAGACCCGGATCGCGGACAGCAGCGTGGTGGTGGACGACAGCATCACGGGTCGGTCGGAGAACCCCATCGACCGGGCCGGACATCACACCAGCGCTTCTCCCTTCGGGCGGGAAGACGGGCCCCGCGGCAAGAACAAGAGTGGCCCCAAGTCCCAGGTCATCATCGGTGACGAGGGGGGCGAGGCCTATGGCGGCGCCACGATGATCGGTCCGGCTCCGACCGCGCCTCCGTCTCGGGGACGTGGTGGATCCGCCGCGCCCGTGCTGGACCCGGAGGAAGAGGAGACCACGGGCAACATCACCGTTCCGGTGGGCTCGCGCCACAACGGGCTGCGTCCACAGGCGCAGGCCGCTGAGGCGGACGATGCCTACGACGACCCGGCGGACGATTACGGTGGTGAGGGCCAGGACGACTACGACAACGGGGCGCAAGACTCCGACGATCCGCGCTACGACGACGAGGATGGACCGGCCACCATCCCCCAGAAGGCCCCGAAGGGCGGCGCCAAGGCGGCTCCTCCCGTCAAGGCCGCAGCCAAGCCCGCAAAACCGAAGCCTCAGGCGGCTGGACAGAAGAAGCCGATTCCCAAGCCCGCCATCATCGGCGCGGCCGCGGCGGTGGCCCTGCTCCTCATCGGTGGGCTGGTGTTCGCGGTGCGTGGCTCCTCCACGGGGTACGTCAACTTCGTCGTGAGGCCCATCGGTGCCACGGTCCTGGTGGACGGGCAGCCCGTGAAGGCCAACGAGGTGGTGGAACTCTCCGCCGGCGTGCACCAGGTCAGCGCCTCGGCTCCGGATTACCTGCCCACGGCGCAGCAGGTCGAGGTCGTGGCGGGACAGGAGGCGACCGTCGTCCCCCTGGTCCTGAAGGCCAAAACCGCGACGCCTCCCAAGGATCCGCCGCCCGCGACGCCGCCTCCGGTGACGCCGCCCCCGGTGGTCGCGAACAATCCTCCGCCGACCCCTCCCGAGACGCCCCCGGACAAGCCTGTGGAGCCTCCAGCTCCCAAGACGTTCACGGCCTCGTTCGAGGGCCAGGACGGCGCGGAGATCGTGGTGGGGGGCAAGTCCCTTGGGAAGGTCCCAGGGGCGAAGCTTGCCGACCTGGAGATTGGCAAGACGTACAGCTTCACGGCGAAGCGTGAAGGCTTCAAACCCTTCACGGGTGAGTTCAAGTCCTCCGGTGACGCCGAGGTCAAGGTCGCCTTCACGCTGGAGGCCGTGCCCGAGCCGACGCCGACCCCGGAGCCGCCCACCCCGCCGAAGCCCAAGCCGCCCAAGCCCGCGCCTGTCGTCGCGACGCCGACACCGCCGAAGCCTCCCAAGCCGGCGCCGAGCAACGCGGTGGGCAAGTTCGCCTGCAGCACCTCTCCGGCGGGCGCTCAAATCTGGGTGGATGGGAAGAACACGGGTCGGGTCAGTCCCGTCCCGCTGGGCAACCCACTCAGCCTGCCCGTGGGCAAGCGCAAGGTCGTCTTCAAGCTCAACGGCAAGTCGACCAAGCCGCAGGTCGTCATCATCGAAGAGGGGGGCGTCGCCAAGCTGATCAACGTCCCGGTGAGCTGAACGGAGACGGCCGACCAGAGGGCATCTTGTGCCCTCTGCGATTGTTGAGCAGGGATGTTGGGGGGCGGGCTATGACGCCTCGCCGCTGACGCTCCATTCGTTGAGGTGATGTGTCCATGAGCACGACGTCCAACCGAGGCAAGCCCGACGCTGGCCCTGCCCAGCAGCCGTTCACCTATCCGCTCCGCAAGGAGTTCGTGGAGCCCGACTGGCGGCGCATCCCGGGCTTCAAGGACGTCACGCAGGCGGAGTGGGAGAGCTCCGTCTGGCAGCGCAAGCACACCGTGAAGAACCTGCGGGAGCTGAAGGCGACGCTCGGGGCGCTGCTGCCCGACGACCTGGCCATGAGCATGGAGCTGGACCAGAAGGAGCGGGCGACGATGTCCATCCTCGTCCCACCCCAGATGCTCAACACCATGAACCTGGAGGACCTGTGGCAGGACCCCGTCCGCCGGTACATGCTGCCGGCGCTCGCGGACCGCCGCACCGACTGGGCCAACCACCCGCGCGCCAGCCGTGACAGCCTCCACGAGGCGGACATGTGGGTCGTCGAGGGCCTGACGCACCGCTATCCGACCAAGGTGCTGGCGGAGATGCTGCCCACCTGTCCCCAGTACTGCGGCCACTGCACCCGAATGGACCTGGTGGGCAATGACGTGCCCCAGGTGGCCAAGCACAAGTTCGCGACAGGCCAGAAGGAGCGCTACGAGCTCATGCTGGACTACCTGCGCCGCACGCCCACCGTGCGCGACGTGGTGGTGTCCGGCGGCGACATTGCGAACCTGCCCATCCAGGCTTTGGAGCCGTTCGTCAGCGCGCTGATGGACATCCCGAACATCCGGGACATCCGGCTCGCCAGCAAGGGGCTGATGGCCCTGCCGCAGCACTTCCTCCAGGACAGCGTCCTGCAGGGGCTGGACCGGCTGGCGAAGAAGGCCGTGGATCGCGGCGTGGACCTGGCGCTGCACACGCACGTCAACCACGCGCAGCAGCTCACGCCGCTGGTGGGCAAGGCGGTGCGCAAGCTGCTCGACATGGGCTTCCGCGACGTGCGCAACCAGGGCGTGCTGCTGCGGGGCGTGAACGACAGCTCCAAGGCGCTGCTGGACCTGTGCTTCACGCTGCTCGACCACGCGAAGATCCTGCCGTACTACTTCTACATGTGCGACATGATCCCCAACAGCGAGCATTGGCGGCTGTCGGTGGCGCAGGCGCAGAAGCTCCAGCACGACATCATGGGCTACATGCCGGGCTTCGCCACGCCGCGCATCGTCTGTGACGTGCCGTTCGTGGGCAAGCGGTGGATCCACCAGGTGGCGGAGTACGACCGCGAGCGCGGCATCTCCTACTGGACCAAGAATTACCGCACGAGTGTCGAGGCGAACGACCCCGAGGCACTTGATCGCAAGTACGAGTACTTCGATCCCATCGACACGCTGCCGGAGTCCGGTCAGGCGTGGTGGCGGGAGCAGCCGAAGGCCGCGTGATGGATTCCTCCGCAGTCGCGTCCGCGCCCGTGGTCGCACGTCCCTCGGTCAGTGCCGAGGGACGGGCCCGCTTGTTTCCTTCCGCCACCGATGCCGAATGGGCGGACTGGCGCTGGCAGCAGCGACATGCGGTGCGAAACCTGGAGCAGTTGGAGCGCTACGTCCGTCTGACCCCCGACGAGCGCGCCGGGGTGCAGGAGACGTCCTCGCTGTTCCGGGTGGGCATCAGTCCCTACTACCTGTCGCTCATCGATCCCGACCACGCGTCGTGCCCGGTGCGCATGCAGTCCATCCCCGTGCGGGCCGAGGCCCGCGTGCGGCCCGGTGAGCTGGAGGATCCGCTCGGCGAGGACAAGACGCGCCCGGAGGAGTGCATCGTCCACAAGTATCCGGACCGGGTGCTGTTCCTGGCCATCGATACGTGCTCGGTCTACTGCCGCCACTGCACCCGGCGCCGCATCACCAAGGGCGGGGAGGCGGAGCTCACCAGGGACCAGATGCGCCGGGGCATCGAGTATGTGCGCAACCACCCGGAAGTCCGCGACGTGCTCATCTCCGGCGGAGACCCGTTCCTGCTGGGCGAGGAGCGGCTGGAGTCGCTGCTCGCGCCGCTGAGCGAGATTCCGCATGTGGAGATGATCCGCATCGGGACGCGGGTGCCGGTGGTGCTGCCCATGCGGGTGACGGATTCGCTCGCGCGGCTGCTTCGCCGGTATGCGCCCGTCTACGTCATCACCCACTTCAACCACCCGAAGGAAGTGACCCCGGAGGCGCGGGAGGCGTGTGAGCGGCTGGTGGATCATGGCGTGCCCGTGGAGAACCAGGCCGTGCTGATGCGGCAGCTCAATTCGGACGCGCGGATCATCAAGGAGCTGTCCCACAAGCTGCTGCGCAGCCGCGTGCGGCCGTACTACCTGCACCAGATGGATGTCGCCGAAGGGTGCGAACACCTGCGCACGCCCATCTCCAAGGGGCTGGAGATCCTCCAGCAGCTTCGCGGACACACCACCGGGCTCGCCGTGCCGCACCTCGCGGTGGATCTTCCGGGGGGCGGCGGGAAGGTCACCCTCCAGCCCGACTACGTCATCGAGCGTGGGGAGCGGGAGACCCTGTTCCGCAACTACAAGGGCGAGACGTACGCCTACCCTGAACCCGAGGAGACCGACTGCTCCTGTCCGTACGATGAGGTGTGGCAGGCCCGTTCCCGGGAAATGGGGCGCTGAGACGGCCCGGGCTTCCCGGATGCTTCGTTCGCTCGGAGGCGGGGGACGTGAAGGGCTTCGCCGCGTGACTGCGGCGGAGTGCTACCGGCCGCGACGGGAGTTCGACTTCGACGCCTTCCGGCCGGTCGGGGCCGGGGTTTCATCCACCATCTTCGCGATGTCCACGGGCGGTCCGGACTCCAGGCTCCCGTCGACATCGACGGACACCTCCGCTCCCTCCGCGGATTCCAGCTCCACGGGCTCCGCGTCGCTGAAGCCCTGCTGGATGTGGACCTCCTGGTCGCCGGCGGCGCGCTTCTTCTCCTCGGCTTCCTTGTCGGCCTTGGCCTTGTCCTCGAGCCGCTTGGCCTCGTTGGCGGCGCGCGCGTTGTCGTCGGGCGTCATCCTCGCCGTGTAGCCGGCGTACTCCTTCGCGGAGATGCCGTGCTTCTCCATGACCTTGGCGGCTTCCGCCTGCTGATCGCGGATGGCCTGGCCGCGCTCCGCGTTGCTCATCTCCGACGATTTCCGGTTGCCGTAGGACGCATCCACCTTCGTCTGGGCGGCGGCTTCGTCACGGCGGATGGCCGCCACCTTCTCGGGAGACAGGCCTTCGTCCTCCGCGAGGACGGGCGTCGCCAGCAGGAGCGACGAGGCAGCGAGGAACAGCGGAAGACGGGTGGTCATGTCGAGGCTCCTGAGTCGGACCCATCATAGGCATGGAGCCACGGGGGACGCATGGGCGAGCGTCTCCCGGTGGGCGGTTCCCTCTCGCCCGGGGGGTCAGCCGGCCTGGCACCGCGCGCAGCCGTCGCCCGCGCCCGCACACTGCTCGCGTGCGTTCGCGCAGCGCGGCGGCAGGTCGTCGCGGTCGGGGTTCCGCTCCACCAGCCCGCACAGTTGCTCCGCCGTGGCGCAGGTCTTCGCGGAGAGGTCGCACTGCTCCGTGCAGTCCAGATCGTCCTGCTGCTCTCGGGCCCGGAGCTCTTCCAGGCGCGCCGTGGCCCCGTCGATGGCCGCGTCATCGTCCCCGGCCACCCGGGTGTCCACGTGCTTCGCGCAGCCCGCCAGCCCGATGCCCACGACGAGGATTGCCAGCCACGACCCGGTTGCTCGCATGCCCTACCCATATGCGTCCGCTCCCGGCTGCGTCCAGTCACCCCGACGCATGGGAATGGGCCCTCGGCGGTGCGGGGCATGTCTGGCGTCCGTCTCAGGCCTCGTTAGTTCCTCCTGATGCGCGGGCAGGGGCCTCGGCGGTTTGGAAGCGCGGATGTCCGCTCCCAGCCTCGTCCGGGCCTATCATTGGTTCCGAGTGCCGTAGCGTGCTGGTCAGCGGCGCTCCGGGGAGCGCATGCGTCGCTCGGGCCTGGGTTCGGGTTCGGGGGGCCGGGTCCAGTACAGCCAGCCCGTCAGGGCGAGGAGCGCGGCCACGGCCAGCCTCCGCAGCCATTCTTCCCGGGCCCGTCCGGGTGAGTCCGCTTCCGCCTGCGCGGCCTTCTCCAGCGCGGTTTCCATTTCGGGCCCCAGTTCATGCATGCGTCTGCACACCTGGACCACCGGGGACAGCGCCACGGGCACGGGGGCGGTGTCCTTCTCCACGGCCGCGGCCAACATGCGCTCCCAGGCGGCGGCTTCCTCCACTCCGTCCGGTTCCCTCGCGGGCTGTCCCGCATGTCGGGCCAGCGCCACGGCGGAGCGCAACAGCAACACCGAGAAGGCGTCACTGGAGATCCCGTACCAACTCGCGCACTCCGCGAGCGTGCGGCGCTCAACGAGACGGCGAAGCAACACGGCGGCCATGCGCGGCTCCAACTCGCGCAGGGCCGTGCCCAGGGCTTCGGTGGACAGGCGGGAGGCTTCTGGCACGGAGGCAGTCACGCGGAGTCCATTATGTCCTTCGTTGGGTCGAGCGGATGCACCCACTTCCAACGCAGCCCGAATGACGGCCTGTGCCCCTGCCCGGCACCCTTGGTGGGGCCTGGTGGCCTCCGCGTGCCCAGTCCTTCGGTCGATTTCTTGAGGCGGATCGCCACGCCCCTAGAGTGTTCGACCATGTTGCAACGTGTGGCACTGCTGCTGCTCCTGCTCGCCTCGTCGCGGGCGTTCGCCGTGGAGACGATGCGCATTGCCATGGATGACCCCGGAGACGAGGTCCGCGTGAGCGGTCGCGGCCTTGGCTTCGGACCTGATGCCGAGGACGGCGCCTTCGTGGCCATCAGCGCGGGACAGGCCACCGTGCGCCGTCGCAGCGGACGCCTGGAGGTCAACGGCGCTCCGGTCGTGGGCGATGCCATCCGCTTTCGCGGAGGCCTGGAGTCCCTGGACGCGGGCGGGCCCGGCAACGAGCCCCTCAAGGCTGGCAGTTCGCAGGTGCGCGGCGACGTCGTCGTGCGCGTCTTCCGAGACAGCCTCCAGCTCATCAACGTCATCCCCCTGGAGGACTACCTGGCGGCGGTGCTCGGCAGCGAGATGCCGGTGTCGTTCCCGCTGGAGGCCCTCAAGGCCCAGGCCGTCGCCGCGCGCACCTATGCGCTGCAGAAGAAGCTGGATTCGTACGGTGCCGCCTTCCACATGGGCAGCAGCGTGCTCCATCAGGTGTACGGCGGCGTCAATCGCGAGGATGCGAAGACGCGCGCCGCGGTCGAGGCCACTCGCGGCGAGGTGCTGACGTACGACCTGGCCCCCATCGAGGCGTACTTCCACGCCACGTGCGGAGGCCGCACCGAGTCCGGTCAGGAGGCGCTCGGGCGCAACCTGCCGTACCTGAAGCCTGTCGACTGCCCCTGCGGCAAGCTTCCGGCCAGTCGTTGGTCCGCGACCCTCTCCGAAGGCGAGCTGCGCAAGGCCCTGAAGTCGTCTCCGGAGGGCATGCGCGTCACCGCCCGCACCGCCACGCACCGGGTGACCCGGGTGGCGCTCGCGGATGGCTCCTCCGTGGATGGGGTGCAGTTCCGGCGCAAGCTGGGCTACATGCGCCTCAAGAGCCTGGACTTCGACGTGGAAGCCACCAGCAAGGGCTACGTCTTCACCGGGCGCGGCTTCGGCCATGGCGCGGGCCTCTGCCAGTGGGGCGCCAAGGCGCTCGCCGACAAGGGGAAGGGGTACCAGGAAATCCTCTCCCACTACTACCCGGGCGCCGAGTTCCAGCAGCTCTACTGACCCCCGCCGTCCGCCCCTCAGGGTTCCGCGTGGGCGCGGGGACTGCTACAAGCGCTGCCCCCGTGTCGTCCCTCCTCTCCGACTACGATTTCGAACTGCCCGAGGCGCAGATCGCCCAGGCGCCGCTGCCCCACCGGGACGCTTCGCGCCTGATGGTCGTCAGCCGTGCCACCGGCGCGTGGAGCCACCAGCGCTTCACCGACCTCGGGGACCTGCTGCGCGACGGCGACCTGCTCGTCCTCAACGACGCGCGCGTCATCCCCGCACGCCTGCTGGGCCAGAAGTCCGGCACCGGCGGCCGCGTCGAGCTCCTGGTGGTCCGGCCCGCCGCCACCTCCACGCTGACCTCCGCCGCGCTGGGCGGGGCTCCTGAATCGCTCGAATGGGTCTGCCTGGGACAGGCGTCCAAGGGCCTCAAGCCCGGCCAGTCCCTCACCTTCGCCGGAGGCCTGTCCGCCGAGGTCCTGGAGGCCCTGGGGGGAGGGGAGTACCGGGTGCGCTTCCACGCCGTTCCGGGCGCCTCCCTGGCGTCGCTCCTGGACGCCGCCGGCCGGCTGCCCCTGCCGCCCTACATCACGCGGGAGCCGGAAGCCGCCGACGCCGAGCGCTACCAGACCGTCTACGCGCGCGCTTCCGGCGCCGTGGCCGCGCCCACCGCCGGCCTGCACTTCACCGACGCCGTGTTCGCGAGCCTCGCGGCGCGGGGCATCTCGCGCGTGGAGGTGACGCTCGACGTGGGGCCCGGCACCTTCCTTCCCGTGCGCGAGGAGGTGCTGGACAAGCACCACATGCACCCGGAGCGCTTCACCGTGCCGGAGGCCACCGCCGCCGCCGTGAACGCCGCGAAGGCGGAGGGACGCCGCGTGGTCGCCGTGGGCACCACCGTGGTGCGCACCCTGGAGTCCGCCACCGACCCCCAGACGGGCCGGCTGCGCTCCGGGCCCGGCGAGACGGCGATGTTCATCCGTCCCGGCTATGTCTTCCGCCAGGTGGACGTGCTCCTCACGAACTTCCACCTCCCGCGCTCCACGCTGGTGATGCTGGTGAGCGCGCTCCTGGGCCGTGAGCGCACGCTCGCCGCGTACCAGGAGGCCGTGCGCGCGGGCTACCGGTTCTTCAGTTACGGCGATGCCATGTTGGTGAAGGAGTGAGTGCCGTGGTCGACGAGCAGCGCAAGGAAAAGGGCGATACCCGCGTGCCCCCGGGGCTGGTGCGCTTCGAGCTGTTGCACGAGGACACCGGCACCAAGGCCCGCCGCGGGCGGCTGCACACGCCCCACGGCCCCATCGAGACGCCCATCTTCATGCCCGTGGGCACCGTGGGCAGCGTCAAGGGTGTGGGCCCCGACGACCTCGTCAACCTGGATGCGCAGATCATCCTGGGCAACACCTACCACCTGATGCTCCGCCCCGGAGAGCCGCTCATCCAGGAGATGGGAGGCCTGCACCGCTTCATTTCCTGGAACCGGCCCATGCTCACCGACAGCGGCGGCTTCCAGGTGTTCAGCCTGTCGGAGAAGCGGAAGATCACCGAGGAGGGCGCCGCGTTCCAGTCGCACCTGGACGGCTCGCGCCACTCGCTGTCGCCGGAGCGCTCCATCTCCATCCAGGAGACCCTGGGCGCGGACATCATCATGGCGTTCGACGAGTGCCCCCCGTCCACCGAGGACCGCCCCTACCTGGAGAAGTCCCTGGCCCGCACCACGCGCTGGCTGCACCGGTGCGTGAAGGCCTGGAGCCGCGAGCGCTCGTCGCTCTTCGGCATCGTCCAGGGCGGCCTGCACGAGGACCTGCGCAAGCGCCACGCGGAGGAGATCTGCGCGGTGGACCTGCCCGGGTACGCGCTGGGCGGCTACTCCGTGGGCGAGGCCCCCGAGGCGATGCACGCGGGCGTGGCGTACTCCGCGCCGCTGCTCCCCCGCGAGAAGCCCCGCTACCTGATGGGCGTGGGGACGCCGCTGGACCTGGTGACGTGCGTGGAGCAGGGCGTGGACATGTTCGACTGCGTGCTGCCCACCCGGTGCGCCCGGAACGGCCTGCTCTTCACGTCCGAGGGCAAGCTCGTCATCCGCAACGCCGCCTATGCCAGGGACCCCCGGCCGGTGGACCCGGCGTGCTCCTGCTACACCTGCCGGACCTTCAGCCGGGCCTACCTGCGCCACCTGTTCGCGGCGGGGGAAATCCTCGCCATGCGCCTCAACACGCTGCACAACCTGCACTACTTCCTCACCCTGATGGCCGATGTACGCCGTGCCATCACCGAGAACCGGTTCGCTTCGTTCGCGAAGGACTTCCGGGCCCGTGCCCACGCCCAGGAGGCCGAGCGGACCCGTGGTCGGTGAGCGACCAACGGGATTGCCGTGCTTCCGGCGTTCACTTGCTCACATGGGGCGCCCTTGCTAAGAGGCCACCCTTTCGGATGTTTTGCCCCCACCCGTACGCCGGGGACGGGGCACACACGGATTTCTTCCGAATCCTCCCTTCAAACCACGAGGCAGTGAGTGGCTGACAGTTTCCTGATTCTCGCGCAGGCCGGGGCCGGTTCTCCCCTGGGGACCTTCGGCTTCCTCGCCGTGCTGGTGGCCATCATGTACTTCGTGATGATCCGCCCCCAGCAGAAGCAGCTCAAGGAGCACCGCGCGCTGCTGGCGGGGCTGAAGAAGGGGGATGACGTCGTGACGTCTGGCGGCATCCTCGGGCGCATCCACCAGGTGGATGACAGCACCGTGACCGTGGAAATCGCCAGCGGCGTGCGCGTGCGCGTGCTGAAGACGGCTGTGAGTGCGAAGGGAACCGTTCCGGTGGCTGCGGCCCCGACGGCGACCTCCACCGAGAAGAAGGAGGACAAGTAAATGGACCGCGGCTGGTATTGGAAGTTCGGAATGATTGTCGCGGTGACGCTGGGAACGCTCTGGTTCCTCGTCCCCACGTACTACTCGCTGGTGGTGTTGGATCGCGCCGAGCGCAACAACATCGCCGTGCTGGAGAAGCGGCTGCCCGCGTGGGCGCCTCCCGCCAAGTACCGCCTCAACCTGGGGCTGGACCTGCAGGGCGGCATCCACATGGTCATGCGCGTGGACACCAAGACGGCCTTGCAGAAGCGCACCGAGCGCCGCGGGCAGCAGATCGCGACCTACGTCAACGACAAGAAGCTGGGCGAAGTGACGGCGGACACGGATCCGGAGCGGCTGCAGCTCGTGCTGACGGCCAAGGATCCGGCGACGATGGACGCCATCCAGAAGGAGGTGCTGGCCACCTTCACCGACTTCACCCTGGAGTCTCGCAACGGCGGCACGCTGGTGCTCAAGCCGGACGAGGGCCAGGTGAACCGCTTCCGTGACGAGGCCGTGGACCAGGCGATGCTCGTCATCCGCCGCCGCATCGACAAGTGGGGCGTGGCGGAAGTGGACGTGCGCAAGCTGGGCACCGACTCCATCCAGATCTCCCTGCCGGGCCGCAGCAACCCGGAGCAGGCCAAGGAGTTGGTGGGCACCACCGCGCAGTTGGAGTTCCGGATGGTGGACGACACCAACCCGCAAATCTTCGCGCAGATGTTCACCCAGAGCCCGCCGCCGGCGGAGAGCAACATCACCCTGGCGCAGGATGAAGGCTTCCCGCAGTTGTCCTCGCCCAACCGCGAGGCGCTGCTGGCGTACGCGAAGGACAAGGCGCCCGAAGGCCGCGACGTGCTGACCCAGTGCGTGGCCAACCCGGTGAAGAAGAACGACTGCATCGCGTACCGCAGCTTCCTCGTGGACAAGAACGTGCCGCTCACGGGTGAGAGCCTGTCCGGCGCGGACGCGTCCGTCAGCCAGATGAACGAGCCGGAGGTGAACATCGCCTTCGACCCGGCGGGCGCTCGCGAGTTCGAGAAGCTCACCGAGGCGGGCGTGGGCCGGCGCATGGCCATCGTGCTGGACGACAACGTCCACACCGCCCCGAACATCAACGAGAAGATTGGCGGCGGCCGGGCGCGCATCACCATGGGCCGCGCGGGCTCTCGCAGCTTCGAGGAGTGGCTGGGCGAGGCGCAGACGCTGGCGCTGGTGCTCAAGGCGGGCGCGCTGCCCGCGCCGGTGACGGTGGGCGAAATCCGTCAGGTCGGCGCGACGCTGGGCGACGAGCTCATCAAGAAGGGCAGCCTGGCCGCGCTGGTGGGCCTGGCGCTCGTCATCGTCTTCATGGCCGTCTACTACCGCAAGTCCGGCCTCATCGCGGACGTGGCGCTCTTGCTCAACGGTCTGCTCATCCTGGCGGGGCTCGCGTTCTTCAACGCCACGCTGACCCTGCCGGGCATCGCGGGCTTCGTGCTGACGCTGGGCATCGCGGTGGATGCGAACGTGCTCATCAACGAGCGCATCCGCGAGGAGCTGTCGCTCGGCAAGACCGCGCGCGCGGCGGTGGACCAGGGCTATGACCGCGCCTTCTGGACCATCTTCGACGCGCACGTGACGACGCTCATCGCGGGCTTCATCCTGTTCTTCACCGGAACCGGGCCCGTCCGCGGCTTCGCCACCACGCTCATCGTGGGTCTGCTGGCGTCGCTGTTCACGTCCATCGTCGTGACGCGCGTCATCACGACCTACTTCGTCCACGGCCGTAATGCGCAGTCGGTGTCGGTCTAACCGGCGCAGCCGCCACGGGAACCCGCCATGCAGATTCTCAAGCACAAGACGAACTTCGACTTCATCAGCAAGCGCAAGCCGGCGCTCTTCATCTCCACCATCATCAACCTGGCCATCATCGTGGGCATCGCCACGGTGGGGTTCAACTTCGGCGTGGACTTCGCCGGCGGCACGGTGGTGGAGCTGAAGTACAACACGCCCACCACGGCGGAGCAGGTACGCGAGCGCGCGCAGAAGGGCGGTCTGCACGACGTCAGCGTGCAGGGCGTGGGCGCGGCCGAGGAGAACTCCTTCCTCCTGCGCATGGGCGGCGTCACGCAGCTCACCGTGGAGAACGCCGAGCAGGTCAAGGCCGCCATCCAGGGCCTGGGCGAGACGCGCAGCGTGTACGCGGACATGGCGAACGGCATCGTCAACTTCCGCTCCGCGCAGCCCATGTCTCCGGAGGCGGTGAAGAAGGCCGTCGAGGGCGCGGGCATCGGGGTGCAGGAGGTGCGTGACCTGGGCGCGAACCAGGGCGGCACCGGCTACGACTACCAGGTCGTCGCGAGCGGCATGGCGGACAAGGTGTTCGCCGCGCTGGGCGCCGGCATGGAGAAGCCCGACTTCGAGCAGCGCCGCGTGGACTACGTGGGCCCGCAGGTGGGCAAGCAGCTTCGCAACCGCGGCGTCATGGCGCTCGTGTACTCCATGGTCGCCATCCTCATCTACGTGGCGTTCCGGTTCGACTTCAAGTTCGGCCCGGGCGCGCTGCTCGCCATGCTCCACGACGTCATCATGGTCGCGGGCTACTACCTGGTGAGTCAGCGGGAGTTCAACCTCACGTCCATCGCCGCGCTGCTCACCATCGTGGGCTACTCGGTGAACGACACCATCGTCATCTACGACCGCATCCGTGAAGACATGGTGAAGTACAAGGGCAAGGCGCTGCCGGAGATCATCAACATCGCCGTCAACGACACGCTGGGCCGCACCATCCTCACCTCCGGCGTGACGGCGCTGTCGCTCATCGGTCTGCTCATCTTCGGCGTGGGCGAAATCTTCGACTTCGCCATGGCCATGCTGGTGGGCATCCTCGTGGGCACGTACTCGTCCGTGTACATCGCCAGCCCGGTCGTCATCTGGCTGGACGAGCGCGCGGCGCACCGTGAGCCGCACGAAGGCTCCAAGCAGGAGCCGAAGGCGGCCTGAGCCGTCCTTCCGTAGCCTGGATGTAGAGAGGGCCCTGCTTCCTTCGTGGAAGGCAGGGCCCTTCGCTTTTGACGCTAGAAGCGCGCGCCCAGCGTGAGCGACGCGTCCATCAGCCCGCCGCCGTTGTCGTTGGACGCGACGTCCGCGAAGTCCTGGTCGATGAGGACGCGGTACGTGCCGCGCACGCCGGCGGTGAGGCCCCCGGTGTTGAACTCCAGGCCCACCGCCAGGGGTACCTCCTCCATCAGGTCCGAGTCGTAGAGCCCCGCGCCCGCGCCGCGCACGTCCACGTAGGACAGGCCCAGGCCCACGCCCGCGAAGGGGCGCACCGCGGTGAGGAAGGGCG
Organism: Corallococcus terminator; assembly: GCF_003611635.1. Classification (GTDB taxonomy): domain Bacteria; phylum Myxococcota; class Myxococcia; order Myxococcales; family Myxococcaceae; genus Corallococcus; species Corallococcus terminator. The sequence goes on from NZ_RAVZ01000200.1 coordinate 15,420, forward strand.
GAGACACCTTGATGAGTGCGCTGCCGCCGTTGCGCACGAGCGACGGTCCGTCGAAGAGGCGCGTGTCGCTCACCTTGTTCTGGGAGCCCTCGTAGCCGACCTCCAGCCCCAGGAAGGTGGTGGGCTGCACGTTGAGCGTCAGGCCCCACTGGGGGCCCGTGCTGGACAGGTCTCCCAGGTCGCCCGTGTAGTCGCCCACGCCGCCGCGCAGGAACACGTTCACATCCCCCTGCTTCTTCTCCGCCGCGAGCGCGCTGCCCGCGCACAGCACGGTGATGAGCAGGGCGCCGCCCTGGAGGGTTTGTCGAAGCATGCGCAACCTCGCTGTGTCCGGTGGTGTGCTTTCAAGCTGGGCACCGCGTACATGCCGTGCAGGTTGGAAGCAGGAAGCCAACCGAGCGCACGTCTGAACAACCGTGCAGGAGGGAGAGGTGGGAGGACGGGTTGGCCTGCCATGGTCGGACGTCTGAGGTACTGTCCTTCACCATGCGGTGGTTGCTTCCAGACGTCGTTGAGCAGGAGGTCGGGTTGCTGGCGGGAGAGCTCTCGCTGCACCCGTTGGCGGCGAGGGTGTTGCTGCATCGCGGCTACCGCACGCCGGAGGCCGCATCGGCGTTCCTGTCGGACCGCCTGGCGGACCTGCCGGACCCGTTCCGGATGAAGGGCATGACGGGCGCGGTGGAGCGCATCCTCCGCGCGCTGCGCAACAAGGAGAAGGTGACGCTCTACGGGGACTACGACGTGGACGGCGTCAGCTCCACGTCGCTCATGTACCTGTTCCTCAAGGAGCTGGGTCCGGCCCCCGCCACGTACATCCCGCACCGGCTGGACGAGGGCTACGGCCTCAACCTGGGCGCGGTGGAGCGCATCGCGCAGGACGGCACGCGCCTGCTGGTGACGCTGGATTGCGGCATCACGTCCGTGGCGGAGATCGCCCGCGCGCGGGAGATGGGCCTGGATGTCGTCGTGGTGGACCACCACACCGTGCCGCCCACGCTGCCCCCCGCGGTGGCCGTGCTCAACCCGCACCAACCCGGCTGCGAGTACCCCACGAAGGTGCTGTGCGCGGCGGGCGTGGCCTTCAACCTCTGCATGGGCCTGCGCAAGCGCCTGCGCGATGACGGCTTCTTCGCCACGCGCAAGGAGCCCAACCTCAAGGCTTTGATGGACCTGGTGGCGCTGGCCACCGTGGCGGATGTGGTGCCGCTCACCGGCGCCAACCGCATCCTCGTGGCGCATGGCCTCCAGGAACTGTCCCAGGGCCGCCGCCCCGGCATCCGCGCGCTGAAGGAGGTGGCCGGGCTGGAGCCGGACGCCACCGTCACCGCGGGGCAGGTGGGCTTCCGCCTGGGGCCTCGCATCAACGCCGCGGGCCGGTTGCACGACGCGTCGCTGGGCCTCCAGTTGCTGTGCGCGGACTCCCTGGAGACGGCGCGCTCGCTGGCGCAGGTGTTGGACCGCGCGAACGCGGAGCGCCAGGGCATCGAGAGCAGCATCCTCACGCAGGCGCTGGCGCAGGCGGAGGAGCACAAGGACGCGCGCGGGTTCGTGCTCTACGACGAGGGCTGGCACCCGGGCGTCATCGGCATCGTCGCGTCGCGCGTGGTGGAGCGCTACCACCGGCCCACGGTGATGGTGGGCGTGAAGGACGGGGTGGGGAAGGGTTCAGCCCGCAGCATCGAGGCGTTCCACCTGTACGACGCGCTCACCGGCTGTTCGGACCTGCTCGCGCGCTACGGCGGCCACAAGCACGCCGCCGGCCTCACCATTGACGCAGGCAACCTGCCCGCCTTCCGCGCGGCCTTCGAGAAGATCGCCCTCCAGCGCCTGACGCCCGAGGACCTGATTCCCCGCTGCCGCGTGGACGCGGTGGTGAACCCCAGCGACCTGGACGCTTCCGCGGTGGAGTCGCTCCAGCGGCTGGGGCCCTTCGGTCAGGGCAACCCGGAGCCGGTGCTGGTGCTGCGAGGCCAGACGGCGCGCCCGCGCGTGCTGCCCGCGAAGTCCGGCGTCAGTGGTGCCGGACACCTCAAGCTCGCGCTGCTGGATGCGCCAGAACTGGACGCCATCGGTTTTGGCATGGCGGACCGGGTGTCCATGGTGGAGGGGCCGGTGGACCTGGCCTTCCAGGCCGGCTTCGACACCTTCCGGGGCCAGCGCAAGCTGTCCCTTCGCCTCAAGGACATGCGTCAGGCGGCGTGACGCCGCCGAGCATCTACGCAAGCCCCCAGCGCACGCGGCCCGGTGACATCAGCGCGCCGGCCCGCGCCAGCTCATTGAGACGGAAGCGCTCCGCCTGACGCTCGAAGGCGGTGCGGCAGCCCTCCGAGCAGAAGAAATACCGGCGCTTCTTGTACTCCGACGACGGATGGCCCTCCGGGGCCTCCAGGTGCCTGCCGCACACCGGATCCCAGTGCTTGCCCTGTGCCTGCGCCTGCCCCTGTTCCTGAACGCCCTTCATCTTCCACCTCCGGCCCAGCGCCCCTGACTCCCCCACCCGGCGCGGATGTGTGCAGGGTGCATGCCAGCGGCCCAGGTCCTTGGA
>NZ_RAVZ01000201.1 GCF_003611635.1 Corallococcus terminator
GGGCAAGGGAGCCTTTGCCCTACGGGTGGGGCACCGTTCGATTGCAAGGATGGAAGCCCTGCCCCTTCTTGAGGGCGGCTCGCCACCGCCAACACCCGCCCCCTCGTCTCTTGCCAATCGCGGCGCACCGTTCCTACTTGATGAGCAAGGGAAGACAGATGCCCGAGAGGACCCGCGCGACACGTGCCAGGCAGGGCAGCGTGACTACGAGGGCCTGAGCTGTTTCCCCACCCCTGAAGCACCTGATGCTCATTCGCCTGTGGAGGTAGTCGTGAGACGCTCGATCCTGGCCCTGTTGTGGGGCGCTCCCCTGTGTTTCTTCGCATCATTCGCGGCGGAGGCGCGCTCCCTCCAGAGTGCCAACGCCAACTACTGCATCGGCGTCAATCACGCGAGCGAAGTCGCCGGCGCGAATGTCAAACAATTCAGGTGCGACGGCGGGGAAAATCAAGGATGGACCCAGCAAAAAGAGGGGGAAGGGTATTTCAGTCTGAAAAACAATAAGAGCGGTCTGTGTATGGGAGTGGACCACGCGAGCACGAAGCCCGGCTCGAACCTCAAGCAGTTCGTGTGCGACCATAAAGAAAATCAGAACTGGACGTTCGACAGGTGCCCTGATGGGAGTGGCCAGTGCCTGCTGAACAAGAAGAGCGGGCTCTGTGCCACCGCCGAGCCCGTGGCGCACGATGTTCAACTGGAACAAGAGCAGTGCATCGGTGGGCCGACCCAGGTCTGGGGTGACTACACTCAGTAGGTCGCCAGAAGTTCCTGAACGAATCTAATGCTGTCGCGCCAAAACCCACCGCACCGAGCCGCGCGCCGTTGTGTCCGCCTCCACCACGTCGCGTCTGGATGAGCACAGCGGCTGTTCCCGCCCGCCACACAGCAGGTGCCCGCCCGTCTTCTCCTCCACGGCCCACTGCGGAAGCGAACTCACGAGCCCTTCCGCGCCCCACGGCGAAGCGCGCGAAGCCCCGTCGTCCCGCATCGAATTCCCCCAGGGGAACAGCCGCCCATCCGGACCACGAGCCGCCATCTCCCACGCCTCACCGGAAGGCAATCGCAGCTCGACGCCCTCAATCCGTGACAGCGCCGCGCACACCTGTTCCGCCTGGACCCAGGTGCAAGGCGCGGCTTCCTCCGCGTCCGCGCTCGCCGTCCCCATGGGGCCCTGTGCCGCCGCCAGCGCCCACGCCGCAGCCGCCCGACTCACCGGAACCCGCGCCACGAAGAACCCCGGCGACCGGACCTGCCGCAACGTCGCACCCGTCCCCAGCCAATGCTCCACCGCCGGGACCCAGCGAGCCTCCAGCCCGGAGCGCCGCAGCCGGTAGGTGCCTTCATGCGCCACCAACGCCTCGGGCAGGACCTGCGGCGGACTGCCCAGGTCCACCGGCGTCGTGAGCGCATGCAACAGCAGCGTGGGATCATCCCGAACCTCCGCGAGTCCCGACAACGCGCGCAGCAGCGGCGCCATCCGTTCCCGCTTCGGTGAACCCTCCGGTGGCAGCGGCCGTCCCGCGAGCACCCCGGCCACCAGCTCCCGCAGGCCCGAATAGAACAGTCGGTCCCGGGGATCCGCGCCCTCCCGCGTGGACGTAGGCATCTTCGCCGCGAGCAGCGCCGGGATCACCGCGCGGGCCTGGAGCCGCGCCGCGGCCATCACCGCCGTCACCCGCACCTCCGCGTCCGCATCCACCAGCGCGGAGTTCAACACCGCGTCGATGTGCGGATTGGATCGCGAATGATCCTGGATGAGCCAGCGCAGCACCTGTCGCCGCTGCTCCTCTCCTGGCAGATGCGCGAACAGGACGGAGCGCTCTGGATGCGCCCGCTTCTCCTCCTCCAACGCCTGGAACGCTTCTGGCACCCCCGCCGGGACAAGCTGCGCATGCACACGCTCGGCGGTGCGTGAAACGCTCTCCTCCGGATGGAAGCGCAGCGCCGCCACGCGCTCCAGCGACGCGCGCTCCCGCAGCTCCCCGGTGGCGAGCAATCCCAGCAACACGTCCTTTGTCTCCCGCGACGATAGCAACGCCGCGAGCGTCGGGGCGTCCAGCACCGGCACCTGCCGCCGCACCGCGTTCCAGCCTTCCACCGCGTCCCGCCCGTGGAACTGGAGCACCCGCAGCCTCACCACCGGGTTGAACGAGTACTGAAGTTCCGTGCCCTTCGCGCGATGCACATACACCGCCAGCTCCGGCTCGCCGGGAATGAGCGGCGGTGTCTGGCTTTCGGACTGGAGGAACCAGCCCAGCGTCTCCAGCACGCGGTCCAGTGCCTCGAACGCGAAGTCCGCCCGGGCGACGAGGGTGGGGGAGGGGAAGGTCATCCGGCGGGCTTCACGCGCGAGTGCAGGGCCTCCGCGACCTCCGCGACCGGGCGGTGCTCGAACCCGACGTGGTAGGCGCGCGCCGCCCAGAAGAGGTCCTGCCATTCGAGCGTGTCGGCGGCGGACTTCAGGGGGAACACCTCCACGAACATGTCCCACGCCGGGCGGACATCCTCGGCCCGGGCCTGCTGCCGCAATGCCGTCGCGAGGTAGCGGACGAAGCCCTGCACGTTGAACCCGAAGGTCTGTCCCGGCGTGAAGGTCGCAGGGAGCTTGCCCCCCTCGACGAACCGCGCCGCCAGGTCCGGCAGCCCCTGGGCGAGCGACACCAGGCCACAGCGGTACGCCAGCTCCTCGTGCAGCGTGTGGTGCGCCTTCATCAATGCATTCAACCAGGCCTCCACGGGCGCGCGGGCGAGCAGCCCGTCCACCAGACCCAGGCACTCCAGCGCGTTCACGAACGACAGGATGTTGACGACCTGCTCGGGCCGCAGGTCCTCGAAGGTCGCTGCGGTCCGCTGGAGCGCGGTCTCCGCCAGGCGCGCCAGGGGCTCCGCCAGCGCCCGGCCTTCGGTGGGACCACACAGCACGATCGCCCGGCTGAGCGTGCTGCTCAGGGGCCCCACCTGCCGCACAGGGGAATTCGCGTGCGTCAGCACGGAGGGCGTCAGCCGGCGGATCGTCTCCTTCGCATCGTCGCCTTCGAGGCCACCGGAGCCGAAGAGCTCGCTCCAGGTGCTGGGGTTGTGGTTCGGCGGGGCCGCCATGCGTCCTCCTTTGCCCGTCAGGATTGCTGCTTGCGTCGCTCGAAGATCGCGAGGTGACGCTTCCGTCGCGCGCGGTACTCCTCTTTGACGTGCTCGGCGGCCTGTCGCAACCGCTCTGGCAGCACGCCGCTCTCCACCTGGGCCTGGAGCTTGGGCAGGAAGCGCGACACCGCCTGGACGCTCGGGTTCTTACGTCGCTGCAACCGCTCCGCGTTGTCCCGGGCCCACTCCGCGGAGTCCAACCCCTGGGCCAGCTCCACCAATGCGTCCACGTCCTGTTCGGTCAGCGTGAACTCCTCCAGGTAGTCCTCCGCCGTTCCGTACTCCTTCTTCTCCTCCGGAAACTCCGCCGCGGTGAGCACCAGTCCCTTGGCGATGCCCTCGTCCAGGGGGGGAATGGTCTTGAGGGGCGTGTCACAGAACGGGCACGCCTCCGGGTCCGGGCGCACGACGGTTTCGCGCCGGGTGACCACCAGCTTCTGATGCACGGTGAACTTCGAACCGCACACGTAGCAGGTGACTGTCCTCGAAGGTTCACCGCGCATGACGTGTCTTCCTCATGGGGGCCACCGCCCCGGGAGCAGATCGATGAGGCGCCGACCGAAGGTCTCCGCGTCCGCCTCAATCGGTTGCGAATAGTAGCGTGGACCCGCGATGAAATACGTACCTCCCGAGCCCGGAAGGTTGCCAGCCCAGGCACCCGCGAGGGGATGCGAGGTGCGACCCAACGACAACTGGTAGGCCTGATACGCCTGATAGTAGTGCCGGCTTTCGTGCACGATGGTGCCGACGGCGTCGCCCACGGACAAGCCGTTCGCGATGACCAGCCGGCCCCGCTTCCGGTAGGGCCTGAGCCGCCCGCTCCTGAGGCGCCGGAAGTTCCAGCTCATGTAGCCATAGTCCCCGCGCAGGTTCTTGAAGAGGATGTCCGGCCGCCGCGACTTGGGGATGCCCAGCGCTTCCAGGGTGATCTCCGCCGCCTCCAGCAGCGCCTGCTTCCTTTCCAACGGACGCAGCGTGTTGAACTTTCTCGGATCCAGTTCGGGAATCTGCTTGAGCCGGTCGCGGATCTCGCGCAACTGCACGCGCTCGAACTCCATGAACCTTCGCGCCGACCACTGCTGGGACAGGCTGATGTCGAAGCCTCCCCAGCCCAGCACCCCAACCCCGGGGACGACGGTGCGCACCCGATGTGTCTCCCCCAGCCCCGTCGCCGCGTTCGCCACGTCGCTCAACGTCGGCGGCGTGACGACGGGTGGTGGGGGCAAGAAGCGCTCGTCGATGCGGGTGATGGCCCCTGCGACCGCGTCGGGATCCAATCCCCGGATCATTTGAGGCCGGGGTCCCAGGCCGATGCCATGTTTCGAGATCATCCCCGTCCCAGGGGTGGTCCCGTCCAGAGCCTCCTCCACGATATCGAGCGCCCTGTCCACGTCCTCGACCCTCTTCGGCGCGAAGGATGCCTTCAGATCACGCTTGAGTTTATCGACGAGCGCCAGGTCCTCACTCCCCGGCGGAAGCTTTCGCTCGATGAGGTCGAGCTTGCGCCACGCGTTCGCGACGCGGTCGATGCGGTCCGTCAGGGCCTCTTGAGGCATCTTCGTGATGGGGCCGACGCGCAGCTCAATCTGGACCTGCCACTCGTCGATGGCCTTGGTGATGGCCTCGATGTGCGCCGGGCCCAACTGGTAGGTGCGCGTCCAGGTCTTGTCGAGGAGCTTCTCGCGCAGCATGTCCAGGTTCTGGAGCAGGTTCCCGCTGACAGAGGTGAACTTGCGGAACTGGGGAGGCTGGTCTTCTCCTCCTCCCTTGACCTCCACGATGTGGATGTCGGCCCGGGTCGGATTGACGCCGTCATCGAAATGGAACAGCAGCTCGTCGAAGCCGCTGCCCTGCTCCCCCCTGGGCTTGAAGACGACGCGCTGGAACTCCTTGCCCGGTCCCAGCCGGTCCCCCAGGATCGACTCCGTCATCCGGAGCGATGCGACCTTCTCCAGTTCGTCTCCTGCCTGTTGGGTGAAGTTGCCGCGCACTTGCCAGCGCGCGTTCTTGTGGGCGGAGAGGATCTCCTCGAGCAAATGCTTCTGCCCCTGCGCGTCGGTCTTCTCGACCAGGCGGTAGTAGCGCTTCTCGGTCACCCGCAGCTCGCGGTTGAACTTCAGCTCCTCCCACGGTGGGCCCACCTGTGCCAGCGACTCCCCTGGCCTCAGCTTCATGGTGGTGCGTTTGAGTTGCTCCTTTGAGAGCGGCGTGCGCTCCAGCGTCTGGATGAGCGGGTCGTCCACCTCCGGGCGCTGAAGGGAGTACGCACCAATGTCCTTGTTCGGGTGCACCTGGGCGGTCTGGGGCCACACCCCTGCTTCCACTCCCGGCGTGAGCGTCACCGGCTGCGCTGGGGGCTTCGTCGCCTCCACTTCTGGCGCCTCCACCTTCGGCGCCTCGACCTCCGGCGCCTTCGCCCAGGGCAGCTCGAGTTGGTGGGACGGCGTCTCCGTCTTGCTGAACAGCCGCGGCGGCTCCTTCAGGTACTGGGGCTTCGTACGCGTGCCCTGGCCGAACTCCGCGAGTTCCGACGGGGTGAAGGCGTCCACCTCTCCCAGGCGCTTGCGCAGGTTTCCGAGCGACCGTTCCCCCCGCTCGATGCGGCGCGCCGCCTCGCCCGGATCCATGGACACGCCGCGCTTCGCCTCCAGCGAGACGAGCAGCGACTTCTGCGCGTCGATCTCCAGCAGCAGCTTCTTGCGGTACAGCTCGAACTGCTTTTCGACGGGCAGCCGCTCCCAGTGCCGCAGCGCCGTTTCGTCCAGCGCGCGCACCAGTTCGAGCGTCGCCTTGTCGTGGCGCTGGAGCAGGTGCAGGCCTTCTTCGCCCAGCGCCGCCAGGTCCGCGCCCGCCTTGAAGACGATGGTGGGCCTGCCCCGGCGGAACAGCGTGACGGCCTCGGCGGACTTGCTGCCGGTGAGCGCCTCGAAGTCCTCCTTGGAGAGCATCTCGATGGGCGTGTTCGCGAACGCCTTGCGCTGCGCGGGCGGCACGTGCTCCAGCAACTCCTTGCGCATCGTGCGCTGGAACTGCTTCTTGTCGAAGTCGCCGGACATCTGCTTGAGCAGGCCGTCGTCGAACTCGCGCAGGAACTCCTTCATCCCTCCGGCCGGGTTCTCCACCTTCCACTTCTTGAACAGCGTCAGGCGCTCCTGGGGCGTGCCCCGGAAGGCGAGCAGATCGTGGGTGTGCGGCGGAGGCATCCGGGGCTTGGAGATGCCACCCAGCGCGCCCAGACCGCCGGAGAGGAGGGCGCCCGGGGCCGCCTGCATCGCGGTGCCCGCGAGCACGTTGAGCAGCGCGTTGCCGCCCTTGTAGTTGTCGTCGTTGAGGACGTTGCCCAGGAACGCGGAGGGCACCGACTGCACCAGGCCCTCGGCGCCCTGCGCCAGGCCGTGCGCCGTCATGCGCGCCATCACTCCGCCCTCGCCGGCCATTCGCGCGAGGAACCCCATCTTGAGCAGCTTGGAGCCCATGCCCGCCGTGGCCACGGAGGTGAGGACGTCCACGGCGCCCACGCCCGCGTCGGTGGCCGCCTCCTCCCAGCCATAGGCGGAGCCCTTCAGCGCTGCCTTCGCGAGCATGGTCACGGCGACGGTGGCCAGCGCCGTGCCCACGAGCACCGTGGAGCTGGCCATGAACGTGCCGAATGCCGCCCAGAACCCCACGCCCACAGGCGGGGCGAAGATGCTCAGCAGCACACCGATGATGACCGCGATCGCCATCACCGCCGCCGTGGCGATGGTCACGACGAAGTCGGTGACGGTGTCCACCTGCTCGCGGTGCATCGTCACCGCTTCGTCGGCGAGTTCCGCCTGGTGGTCGATGCGGACGGCCTTCTTCTCCCAGTCGTCCTGCCACTTGCGCAGCGTGTCCGCGTCGTAGTCCTTGTCCCCCGGCTTCGGCCGCCGCGACTCGTGCAGCTCCAGCGCCGCCACCTCGGCTTCGAGCGTGGCCGTCTGCGCCTCCAGGATCTTCCGGCTCGAGCGCGAGAAGATGTTGGACGAGTCCTGTTCGAAGCCCTCCCGTCGCCGCGCCCGGGCCAGCTTCTCCCGGGGCGTGACGGCCTCGCCGTGGACCACCACGTCGAGGATGTCGAAGTCCTCGCGCCCACTCAGCTCCTCATCGATGCGCGCGCGGAAGCGCTCGAACGGGGTGCGCGTGTCACCCGCGTCGGGCGGGTTGTTCTTCGCCCATTCCTCCGCGATGGCGTGGATCTCCTCGCGGCTCTTGCCCGCGAACACCTCCTTGAGGTCGTCCACGTCGGTGCCGACGCCCTGGACCGCGAACTGCACGACCTCCGCGTCCGTGAGGTAGCCCTTGGCGAGCAGCGCCTTGACCGCGTCCTGGTCCGAACCGGACGTGTTGAAGAGGACGGCCTGTCCGAACGTCATCTGGCTGGTGCCAGCGGTCACGTAGCTGGCGTCGTACTCCTCCGCCAGCGCCTGCATGTTCGCCTGGGCGTGCTCCTGGGCGTGGGCCTTCGCCGCCAGGTCGACGTTCTTGCGCTCCTTCGCGAGGCGCGCCTGGAGCTTCTCCGGGCTCCACTTCTCCAGGAACTCCAGCTCGCTGATGAATCCCTTCTTGCGGTCCGCGTCCGTGAGCGGGCCCGCGCTCGCGGGTTTGACCTTCGCCTCGTCCAGCTCTCGCTCGATGTCGAGCCGCTCCTGGATGTCCAGATAGCCGTCGCGGCGCTCGTCGGCGATCTGCCGGCGGCCCTCCGCGGACATCGCGCCGCGGATGATCTTGTCATCCGCGTAGAAGAAGCTGGTGTGCTCGATGCGGATGCGCGCGGCATCGACCTGCAGGCCCTTGTCGTCGCGCATGCCTTCGATGAGCTTGAGCTCCTCGCCGCCCATCTCGTCGCGGTACGCGGCGCTGAGCGCGCTCTCGCCCGTCGCGCGCTCGGTCCAATCCTTGCCGTACTGGCGCTCGTAGGCCGCGTCGATGTCCCTGTTGCGCTTGAGCAGCTCCGCCTTCAGCGTCTTGGAATCCCAGCCGTACTGCTGCGCGTCGGCCTCCGTCTCCTTGCGGACGCGGTCATAGACGGCCTCGATGCCCTGCCTGTCGGTGCCCAGGCCGAAGAACCACGAGCCGCGCATGGCGCGCTCCAGCTCGATGGCGCGCGCGTCCTCGGTGCGGCCCTCCACCAGGGCGTGCATTTCGTCGGCGTCGTGGGTCTTGAGCGAGCCGCTGCGCAGCTCGCTGTCCAGCTCTTCGATGAGGTCGCGGTTGTACTTCTCCTTGTAGGCCTTCTTGATGGCGTCGATCTGCTCGGGCGTCTTGCCGCGCAGCAGGGTGAGGATCGCGCTCTCGTCCGTGCCCGCGCCCAGGAACCACCCGCCGTGCATCGCGTCGTCCAGCTCCACGGCGGCGGCCTTGACCGCGTTGCCGGAGAGCAGGGCTTCGGCCTTGTCCCAGTCGTGCGTGGTGCTGCTGAAGAAGTCATCCAGCTCGCTCTTCAGGCGCTCGCGCAGGTTCTCACCGCCGTTGCGGGACGCGTAGAGCAGCTCGACGTAGTGGCCCTGGACGGGGGTGAGGTTGGCGAGCGCGTCGAAGATCTTCTTCTCTTCGGTGCCCCACGTGTGGTTGACGCCCTGTTCCACCTTCCCGACGATGTTGAGGGCGTCGCTGCTGAACTGCGGCTTCTGCGCCTCCACCACGGTGCGGACGCGCTCCAGGTCGGTGGCGGCGAGGATCTCCTTCTCCAGCGCCTCCATGAGCGGCTTGCGCCGCTGGCCGGCGATGCGCACCGCCAGCCCTTCCGCGAGCGCCTGGACGGGGTCCTTGCCGCCCTTGCCGTAGTAGGCGACGAGGATGGCCTTCTGCTCCTCGCTCAGGTCCTGGCGCTTCTTGAGGGCTTCGGCGTCCAGCTCCTCGCCCTGGCGCAGGCGCACCTCCGCGAGGAACAGCATGTTCTTGTCCAGCGACGTCTTGTTCTCGGCGGAGACCGCGGCCTCCCAGGCCTTGCTCTCGTCGTGGGCGGACTCGAGCCAGTCGAGGATCCAGCCGAGCAGCCGGTCCCAGAAGCCGCGCTCGTAGCCGATCTGCTGCGCGTGCCAGTCGCGGATGACCTCCTTGGCCTCCTTGCCAGCCCGGCGCAGCTCGTCCTGGTAGCGCTCCACGCCCTGGTCGATGTCGCGTTTGGCCTTGCTGACGACGGCGCCAATCTCCTTGCGGCGGTCATCGAGCCACTTCTTCGTGGGACGGTAGGCTTCCGTGGCGGCCTTGAGCTTCACCGGATCCTCTCCGGCGTCCTTCTTGAGCTGCCATTCGTCCTGGAGGGCGGCAAGCTCGTACGCGCGCATCTGGTCGCTCGCGGCCTTGATGAAGGCATCCTTGAAGCGCTGGCCGTTCTGCGAGTACCGGACCACCCAGTTGTCCACCTTGGTATCGACGGCGGAGAGCAGCGCGTCGCGCTTGCGGCGGGCCTCGGTCAGGTCGACGCCGCCCTTGATGGCGGCGGCCTTGGCCTCCGCCTGGGCATCCAGCGAGGCGCGCACGCGGGAGAGCGCATCGTTGAAGGTCTTTCCGCTCTCCTCCAGGCTCTGCTTCGCCTCCTCATGGGCCTTGCTGAGCGTGTCGGTGGTGGCCGCGTGCGAATCAACGAGCGTCTTGCGGCGCGCTTCGACCTTGGCGTCCAGGTCCTCCTTCTTGAGCTGCGCGGCGTCGGCGATGCGCTGGAGTTCGGCGGCGAAGAGGGGACGCTCCTCGGCGATGAGGCCCACGCCCCAGGACGTGTCGAGCCCGCCGGCGACGTATGCCTCGCGGGCCTTCTGCACGGAGGCGTCCGCGTACCGGTCCGGGGCGGCGAGCAGGCGCGCCAGCACGTCGCCAATGTCCACGCGGGCGAAGTCGGGGACGTTGATGGGCGCGGGCGCGGCCTCTTCGATGACGGTGACGCCCTTCGCGGGCTCCTTGGGGGCGACCTTCGCCTTCTTCTGTTTTTCGGCCGCGTCGGTGATCTTCTTTTCGAGGAGCGTCCAGTCCTTGAGCTTCTCCGGGTCGGTGGGCTTGGGACCGCCGGGCTTGTAGACGAGGTCCCCCAGCGGGCCCTTGATGAGCAGGTGCCCTCCGTCATCGCGCATGAGCTGCGCGCCGATCTCCGGCACGTGGCCCAGCGGGCTCCGCTGAAGGTCGGGCAGCGTGGCGTTGGTGACCTCCAGCCTGCGGTCACATTTCGCGTCGACCAGGGAGGAGGCCTTGCCGGTGGGATCATCCGGGATGGCCGGCATGTCCTTCGGCTGCTTCGCCGGGGTGATGGCCTTCTTGCCTTCGTCCTCGAGTTGCTTGAGCCGCGCGGCGCGGACCGCGTTGGGGTCCACCGCGGCCTGTTGGACCTTGAAGGTATAGCGGGGCGCCGGAGGCAGTTGGGGTTGGGGGACCTTCTCGGTGGTGCTGGCGATGCGGCCCTTCCACGCCGCCAGGGCGCCGTCGTCCGTGCTCGGACCCGGTCCTGGCGCGGGGCTGACCGTCACGGGTGCCTCGGCGGCGGGCTCGGGAGGCGTCGCCGGGAGCACGGCGGGAAGCGTGGCCTCGGTGGGGATGACGCCGCTCGGATCCGGCGCGGCTCCAAGCCCCTGCTGGATGCCCTGGACGGCCTGGGCGTGGGCTTCGGCCAGTTGCTTCGTCGCCGCCACCGCGATGGGGACTTCCGAAGGGGTGGCTGGGGGCGCTTCGTCGGTGCGGCCCGTGTCGGTGGTGGCGTCGGGTTGGATGGGAGGCGGCTTCGTGGCGGACGCAGGACTCCTCGTGCCTGGGGAGGCCGGGCGGATCGTGATGCGCACGTCGCCCCGTCCCGACAGGACGTTCAGGGCGGTGCTGAGCCGGGCGACCTCGCCCAGTCCCCCCGGTGCGGTTCCTGCCTCGCGTGTCGTGAGGGCCTGCGTGGAGGCTGTGTATTCGCTCGCCGCGCCAGGCGTATCGACGGTCGTGTCCGCGTCCGAAGCGCCCACCGGCGAGGTGCTGCCGCCCAGGCCGGCTGTGCCCCCGGACATCGCCAGACTCGCGGAACCGTCGGCTCCCGTCGCGCCATCGAACATCGCCGAGCCCAGGGCGGATGCGACGTCGGCTCCCGTCGCGCCATCGAACGTCGCCGAACTCAAGGACGCGTCGGCTCCCGTCGCGCCATCGAAGTTCACCGAGCCCAGGAAGGTGGCGTCGGTACGTGCGCGGGCTTCGGCGAGCCGCGCGGCGGTGTCCGCGATCTCTTCCGCGGAGCCAGGAGGCAACACCGCGGTGCGCGCCGCCGCTCGCCGGTGGGCCTCTTCCTCCTGCGCCGCGAGGGTGGAGGCCTGGGCCGCGCCGTCGGCCTCCGCGAGCCCGGTCGCCGGCAGGGGCGCGAGTCCCGTGATGCCTGCCTCCGCGTCCACGGCGCCTGGCTCGGACAGCAGCCCCACTTCGGGAGGATGCGCGGGGCACGGATCGAACAGGTGGGCGCGGGGCCCGCTCAGTGTTCGCCAGGCGGGATCGCTCAGGCGGCGTCCCAGGTCGCGCGTCGTGTCGCGCAGCACCTGCCCGGAGACATCCGGGCCCGTCCCCTTCAGCGAGGCGAGGCGGGACGCCAGCTCCCGTGCGGGATTGGAGGACGCGGGTCCCCGGGGGACGACGCCTGGCTTCCGGGGGAGCGGAGACGAAGGGGTGCGTCCGGAAGTCTTCCGGATCGCGGCCTTGATGGACGCCCTCGTACCCTGTTCACGGATGCGCACGGTCCCCCCGGCACCATCAGTGAAGAAAACGCTAGGTCATCTCCACATCCAGCACCAGGGAGGCCCGGATGGGATGTCCATGACTGCTCCAAAAGCGATGCAGGAGGTCGAAGTCGTAGCTCTCCTGCACGCGAGGGGTGAGCTTGCGACCATCCAGCTCATGGGGGAGTCCACGTGTGAGCAGTCCATGCAGGACGCCGAGCAGCTCGTGCTCCTCCTCGGCGCGGTTGGACCACGCGGAGACGATGAGGCCCAGGCGCAGGGCGCCGTTCTGCGTGACGGCCAGCCGGTAGAGCGCGAGCGATACCGCGGGCCGCTTTCCCGCCAGCGCCTCCCGGGTGGGAGAGCCGTGGAGGATGTGGATCTCCTTGAGGAAGTGTTGGCGAAGCTGCGTGTCCAGTGCCTCCTGGAACACCTCGGCCACGCGGCGAAGGCGTGTGCCCGCGTCGCCGGGATTCTCGGCCTCCGCGCGCCGTGACAGCCGGCCCAACTCATACAGCTCCAGCGCGACGGCGCGCTCCAGGTGGTCCTGGTTCAGCGGGGCCCCGGCCTGCTCCGCGAGGAAGATGCCCTTGAGGGCGGCGTTGCGGATGTCCCCGCCCGCCAGCCGGTGTCGCTGGGCCAGCCCCGCGAGATCGAGCGTCCCCTCGCGCGGCACGCCGTCTGGGATCATCAACTCCCAGATGCGACGGCGCTCCTCGACCTCGGGGAAGGGGAATTCGATGCGCGCGTGGAAGCGGCGCAGGAAGGCTTCGTCGATGGCCGTTTGCAAGTTGGTGGCCAGGATGATGAGGCCGTCGTGTCGCTCGATGCGCTGGAGAAGGAAGCCGACCTCCAGGTTGGCGAAGCGATCATTGGCGTTGCTGACCTCGGTGCGGGCGGAGAAGAGGGAATCCGCCTCGTCGAAGAACAACACGGCCCCCGCGCGCTCGCCCTGGGTGAGGACCTCGTCGATGTTCTTCTCCGTCTCCCCCACGTACTTGCTGACGAGTCGCGACAGGTCCACGACGTAGAGCGGACGGCCCACCGCGTGCGCGATGACCTCCGCGGCCAATGTCTTCCCCGTTCCGGAGCGCCCGGAGAACAGCGCCACGGGGCCGGTGTGGAGCCGGAAGCGGCGCAGGAGGCCGCGCTCCTCGGCGACGCGGTCGCGCTGGGCCACGTAGAACAGCAGGCGCTCCAAGGCCTCGCGGGTGGTGTCCCGGACCACCAGATCCGCGAACGTCCGGGAGGTCTCCAACCGGTAGCCATGGCGCAGCGGCACCTGGACCCGCCGGGACGCGGCGGCACGAAGCGCCTCCGCGCCGCCACCGGGGGCCGCGTCGAAGGCGCCACGGATCTCCTGCCGTCCCCCCCGGAAGCTGGACGCCAGCCGTCCGGCTTCTGCGTCGTCCAATGACAGTCCACGAGCCAGGGCCTCTTCGCGCCACAGGGCCCGCCGCTCGGTGAAGCCCAGGGCCGGCGCTTCGTGGTGGAGAACCGCGACGGGCTGCGCGGAATCACAGAGCACCAGCGCCCAGCCACCGAAGCGTGAACACAGACCTGAGAGGGTTTCGGTGACAGCGAGCGCGAGCCCCCGTTCACACCCGGCGAGGTCCAATGCCAGGAGCGCACCACGCACGCAGGCCATGCGCCACAGGGCCCGCGCCGCGCTGGTGGGGTCCGGGGCCCCGGTCCACCGGGCGACCACGAGGGGAACGCCCGCCTGGGATGCGAGGTCCAGCGCCACGCCCAGGCGTTCGCCATCGCCGTGCACCACGGCGATGGAACCGGAGGCACGCTGATCCGGAGGAGGCACGGGCTCCTCGCCGTGCCACTCCAGGGGCATGTCGCCCAGCACGGACGGTCGGGGCAATTCCAGCAGCGCGTCGCGAACCTCCGGCGCCAGGTCCACGGGGCGCAGCAGGGGAGGAAAGGCGCCCAGGCCCGTCTGGAGGAGGCCTCCACCGACGAGGAGCCCACTCTCGGTCAGCGATGCCCACAGGCGCTGCGCGCGGGCCGGTGTGCGGCCCAGGACGGTGAAGAGCAACCGCTCCACGTTCCAGCCCTGGGCGGTCTCGTCCTGGAGCACGGCGAACAGGCGCGAGTAGCGCGGCTCCAGGTGCGCCGCGAGCAGGACGAGCAGCGCCTCTTCCTCCACGGCCTCCAGCCGCAGCGACGCCCTCAGTCGTGCGAAGGGCAGGGGAGGTGAAGTCCCCAACAGCGGCGTCTCCGGAAGCGCCGTGCTGAAGGCGAGCTCCGCGGAGGGCGTCCGCACCGTGGCGCGGACCGCGCTCCAGCCACCTTCCTCCTCACCCCGGAGCTTCGAGGCACGCGCTTCCTCCAGATCGCAGACCTGGACCAGCAGCGCATCCAGACGCGTGAGCGTCTCCCCCCACGAAGATCCCATCGGGCGCCTCCCGTGGGCGAGCATAGGCCCAAACGGGAGGGACGCGCGGAAGGCCCGTCGGAATGGATGACATTGAGCAAATCAATCCATGCCTCCCACGGGCTGTGCCCGATTCAGTGGCCGGCTTCGCAGATGTCGTCCCGACACTTGTAGTACCTGTCGTCGCACGCATCCATCTGCGCGGGGGTCGTCGCGGTGTTCATGCACCGGATGCGCAGTTGGATGCAGTAATCACAGGGCGGTCCCGCCTCGGCCTTCGTGGCGACCAACCCGCCCATGAAACTGATGCCCAGCGCCGCCGCGAACGCGAATTTGAGCTTCATGCCGATCTCCCCTGCGTGAGCCGGCACCCTGCCGGCCTTGCCTCGCAGGGTAGCACGAGGGTTGGGTGTAGAGCTGTAAGAGGTGTTTAGTGGTTAAAATCTGTAACTCTATCGGCGCGTCGGCGCCCTGTGGGCCGTCGGGAGTGTTGAAGACGTGACGCGGACGTGGGGTGGGGCGCCCTGCCACCCCATTGGTATTCCTCCAATGGATTGGAGGATCTGCTGACCCGGTGGCGGTGCGGGTGGTAGAGACCGGCACATGAGTCAGAGCGGTCCTGAAGGGGTGTCGGCCCTGGACTTCCGGGAGGCGATGTCCCGGTGGGCGAGCGGGGTGGCGGTGGTCTCGGTCCGTGACGCGGAGGGTGTCGCGGCGACGACGGTCAGCTCCTTCAGCTCGCTGTCGCTGAGCCCGCCGCTGGTGGTGCTGGCCCTCCAGCAGACCTCCCGGACGCTGAAGCGCGTGGAGGCCGCTGGCCGCTTCAGCGTGAGCATCCTGTCCACCGCCCAACGCGACATCTCGGTCCGCTGCGCGAAGGGAGAAGCGGAGGGCCTGGTGTTCGACGAAAGGGCCGTCGTGCAGGACAGCCTCGCGGGCCTTGGCTGCGATGTGTTGGATGTGCACCGTTACGGCGATCACCTGTTGCTGGTGGGACGCGTGGTGGGCATCCAGCGGGGCGTGGAAGGCGAACCGCTGGTCTACTGGAACCGGGGTTATCGCGCGGTGACGGCGCATCCAGAGCCGGAGCTGGCGCGGAAGTAGCAGACAAACAGCAGCACATTCACCGCACACCGAAAGGACGTACCCGATGCCGTTCACGTTGCCCGAGCTTCCGTACAAGAAGGACGCGCTGGCCCCCCACATCAGCGCGGAGACGCTGGAGTACCACCACGGCAAGCATCACAACGCGTATGTGACGAACCTGAACAAGCTCATCGACGGCAAGCCGGAGGCGAGCAAGTCGCTCATCGACATCATCCTGAGCAGCGACGGCGGCGTGTTCAACAACTCCGCCCAGGTGTGGAACCACACCTTCTACTGGCACTGCATGGCGCCCAACGGCGGCGGCGAGCCCCGGGGTGAGCTGGCCGACGCGATCAACGGCGCCTTCGGCACCTTCGCGAAGTTCAAGGAGGAGTTCGCCAACGCCGCCACGACGCAGTTCGGCTCCGGCTGGGCGTGGCTGGTGCAGGAGAAGGACGGCAAGCTGGGCATCGCGAAGACGGGCAACGCGGACCTGCCGATGAAGCACGGCCAGAAGGCCCTGCTCACCATCGACGTCTGGGAGCACGCCTACTACATCGACTACCGGAACCTGCGCCCCAAGTACATCGAGACGTTCCTCACGAGCCTGGTGAACTGGGACTTCGTGGCCCAGCAGCTCAAGAACGCCGAAATCTTCAAGGGCGACCGCTAGCTCAACCGTTGAAGAGAACCGCGCGGCCCGGTCGGCACGGTCCGGTGTGGCGCGGTTCTCCGCAGAAGAAGCAACCTGTCGGGTGGTCGAAATCCCGGGGGGCTCCTGTACTGTCCGTTGATGAGCAAGCGGGAGAGCGTCAAAAACAGCGCGAAGTTCCTGATGGATGGCGAAGAATTCTTCGCCACCTTCGTCAAGTGTCTGGACGAGGTGAAGCGCAGCGTCACCGACGGGGCGGACGCCCTGTCGAAGCCAGAGGACACGTCGAACGTCCCCAAGGCCGTGCCCGCGAACACCTACGTCCGGCTGGCCTACTGGGCGATGGAGCTGGGCGTCCCCCTGCGCAAGGACAATCCCTCGCAAACACTCGAGGTGGAGCTGAAGGCGCTGGCGGACCTGGGCGTCCACGTGGAGATCATCCTGTGGGATCCGGACGTCGTGTCGGGGAACTACACCGGCGAAGGGAACTTCGCGGCGAAGGTGGCCCTCGGGAACCAGTTGGTGGCGAAGGTCCTGCACGGCTACAAGGACAAGATCCTTGTCTATCTGGAGAGCCATCCGGCCCGGCTGAAGGGCCTGGGCCTGGGGCTGCACCAGAAGATGTCCCTCTTCTCCGTGCGGGGGCGGCTCAAGGCGCTGGTGGGTGGCTTCAACATGGAGGCGGAGTACTGGGACACGCCCTTTCACACCGGGAAACATCCCATCACGCCTTCCGACAAAGTCCACACCCTCCACGACACGGCGCTGCTGGTGAAGGGGCCCGTGACATTGGACGTCGAGGCGGAGTGGTTGCGCCGCTGGGACCGACAGGTCTCGTCCGACTCGTTCATGATCTGGAACGGGCCACCGCGCTACAAGGTCCGGGGCGCCATCAAGGGACTCCTGAAGGACCAGCCCCAGACCGGCGATCTGGCGATCTCCGTGCTGACGACGGGTGTTTCCGCCTTCAGCACCGAGCACAGCATCCGGGATGAAATCAAGACGCTGCTCAAGGGAGCCACTTCGTATGTCTATGCGGAGAACTACCAGTTCTTCGAACCGGAAATCGTCTCGGAGATTTGCCGGAAGCTGAAGACGCAGAAGCAGTTCCACGTCTGTGTGGTGATTCCGGATCAGGCCTGCGACCCGGCACAGGCGAACACCCAGTTGTCACGCATCGCGTACACGCGGATGTTGGTGGCGAGCTTCAAGGACAAACAGGGGACCAAGGGAAAGCTCGATGACGCCCTGCGCGGTCTGCGGATCAACGACGTCCTTGAACCGGTGAACCATGAGAACGGCGTGTATTACAAGGTCCTCGGCGCGAAGAGTCCGAAGCGCTGGATGGAAGGCGCGAAACTCCAGAAGCGTCCCGCCCCGGTGGATGGCCAGAAGACCGCGAGCGAGCCGCTGGAGGTGGCCCTGGAGTTGATTGAAGGTGTGGACCTGGTGGACGGCGAGACGCCCCGTGTCCAGTTCTACTGCCCCGTGCGGTTCCCGGCGCACAGCGACCAATACGGTGACAGCATCAAGATCTATGTCCATTCCAAGCTGATGATCATCGACTCGCGCCACGTCATCGTGGGCAGCGCGAACTTTGGCCATCGCAGCATGGAGTATGACGGGGAGATGAGCCTTCATGTCCAGAGCGATGCCTTCGCGATCGAGGTGAAACGGAAGCTCTTTCCGCACTACAACGTGCACTCCCAGAAGGAAGTGCCCGCGGCGCTTCGTGACGACGCCCATGGCCAGTACAACCAGGTGCGGCTGATTCCCCGGAGTCCGGGGGACTTCAAGGTGAACAAGGAGCAGCTGCCGCCCTACCCGCTGGACTACAGCTGGTTCTGACGCGGTAGCACGGAGTCGCGACCCGCCGGACAGGGCCCCGTGTGCTTCGCCTCCTGAAGACTGTGCTGACGGGGGGGCTTCTCCATATTCCCGCAGGTCCGACCCATGCAGGGCGGACGACAGGGGGCGGGGGATGACGG
>NZ_RAVZ01000202.1 GCF_003611635.1 Corallococcus terminator
GGGATTCGGAGGGAGGGGGTTGCGTCATGGAGTGGGCGTTGCAACGGGACGCCCATCGACATTCATCCCCCACGGTTCCCCGCCTGCCGGTGCGCGGGATGGGTAGGATTTCGTCATGGCCTCCGGTCCCCGCGTCCTCCTCCTCGCCGAGCGCTTTCCCCCCGACATCGGAGGGCTGGCGCGCAGCGGCGCGCGCACCGCGGGCTCGCTCGTACGGCTGGGCGCACGCGTGGACGTGGTCGCCTGGACGCGCACGGCGTCACCGGGGGCGTTGGAGACGGTGGAGGACGCGGGCGAGGTGTCGCCGTTCGCGAAGGGGGTGACGCTGCACCGGTTGGGTTTGTTCGGCGCGGCGGACCTGTCCATGCAGCACACGCTGGATGTGCTCGGCCACCTGCACGGGCGGCGG
The DNA here is from genome assembly GCF_003611635.1 of Corallococcus terminator. Classification (GTDB taxonomy): domain Bacteria; phylum Myxococcota; class Myxococcia; order Myxococcales; family Myxococcaceae; genus Corallococcus; species Corallococcus terminator. The sequence continues at coordinate 410 of NZ_RAVZ01000202.1, forward strand.
AAGTATGACGTGGTATGGGGGCACTACCTGTACCCGCCGGGGTTCCTCGCGGTGGTGTTCGCGCAGAGCGCGGGCCTGGCGTCGGTGCTCAGCGCGCGGGGCAACGACGTGGACCAGCTCATGTTCCCGCCGGGGGACTTCGCCCGCCTGCTCTGGACGCTCCAGCGCGCGGACGTGCTGACGGCGGCGTCCGCGGACCTGGGCCGGAAGATGGCGATGCTGCTGGGGCGCGACCCGGGCGTGGAGGTCATCCCCAACGCGGTGGACACGGCACTGTTCTCGCCGGGGCCCGGGGATGGGGCCCTGCGGGAGAAGCTGGGCATCGCGGCGGGCGAGGCGGTGCTGGGTTTCTCCGGAGAGCTGCGCCACAAGAAGGGGCTGCCGTTCCTGCTCGCCGCGCTCACCGAGGTGCGGCGCGTGCGGCCGGCGTGCCTGCTGGTGATTGGAGAGGTGCGCGCCCGGGATGCCGAGCACCTGGTGGCCTACCGGTCGGAGCATCCGGAGGACGCGGCGCGCATCATCGTCTCCGGCGCGCTGGAGTCGCCCGCGCTCATCGCGGAGCACCTGCGCCTGTGTGATGTCTATCTGCAGCCGTCGCTGTGGGAGGGCATGCCCAACGCGCTGCTGGAGGCGATGGCGTGCGCGCGGCCGGTCATCGCGAGCGACGCGGGCGGCATCCCGGAGGCGGTGGACAGCGGGAAGAATGGCTTCCTCGTGCCCAAGGCGCTGTTGAACCACCTGGGGCAGGCGTGCCTGGACGTGCTGGGGATGCCGGCGTCCGAGCGCGAGGCGATGGGGAAGGCGGCCCGCGAGCGCATCGAGGCGCGCTTTCAGGCGGACGCGGAGGCCGCGGTGCTGGAGCGGGTGCTGGCGCGCGCGAGGCCCAGGTCGTCCGCGTAGGCGTTCACCAGGGCTTCCTGGGCGCGGCCCCAGGGGAAGTCGCGCTCCACTCGGGCGCGGGCGTGGGCACTGAGTGAGGCGCCGAGGCCAGGGTTGGCGAGGAGTGCCTTCACCGCTTCGGCGATGGCCTTGGGCGAGCCCGGGCGGATGCGGAGGACTTCGGTGTCCTCCGCGAGGCAGCGCACCACGGGCAGGTCGCTGGCGATGACGGGCGTGCCGGTGGCCATGGCCTCCAGCAGCTTCAGCGGGCAGCAGCCCTGCACGCAGTTGCGGTCGTTCACCGGCAGGGGGACGAGCACGGCGTCACAGGCGTGGTGCAGTGAGGCGAGTTCCTGCTGGGGCAGGGGCTCCAACAGCTCCACCGAGCCTTGGAGGAGCAGGTCGCCGCACCGGTCCAGGAGGGCGCGGCGCGCGTGCTTGCGCAGGGGGCCCACCAGCGTGAGGACCACGGGCAGGTCGCGCAAGAGGAGCCGGCAGGCGTCCAGTGCGTGGTGCACGCCCTGCCATGCCGTCATCGTGCCGCTGTAGAGCAGGCGCAAGGGGCGGCCGGGTTCCGGGGCGCGTGGGGGGGCGTAGCGGAACACGTCCAGGTCCACGCCGTTGGGGATGACGCGGAGGCGTGAAGGGTCCGCGCCGCGTGAGAGGAGGTGCTCCGCGGTGACGGCGCTGGGGGTGACGAGCAGGTCCGCGGCCTTGAGGCAGGCGTCCTCCTGCGCGAGCAGCTTGCCCATGAGCTCCGCGTCGTCCGCGACGTCCGGGTGGTGGTACTTGAGCTCGATGGAGGGCAGGCCGTTGACCTCGTACACGAGGGCGTCGGTGAGGGACGCCTTGCGCCGGGCGATGGGGTAGCCCTCGAAGATGGAGCGCACGTGCACGACCTTCGCGCGCGGACGGCCTTGCCACCACGCGCCCAGGTGCGCACGGAAGGTGAGCGCCTGGGCGACGAGGTCTTTTCCGCGCGCGCCCAGCGGGTGGTACGTGACGTTGCCGTGCAGGGCCGGGGCGGGGGCGCCGGGAGCCTCGCCAATGGCCACGAGGTCCATGGGGCCGAACGCGGCGCCCAGGGCCTCCACGAAGGCCCGGATGTGCACGGCCGCGCCCTTGGGGGCGGGGAAGCGGTCGAAGGATGCGTAGACGATTCCGGAGGAGGACACGGCACGGAGTGCTAGCGCGACGGGGGCGCGACGGCAAACAGGGGAGGGGGCCTGGGTCAGGCTTCTTCGTCTGGGAGGAGCGTGCGCAGCAGTTCGTCGTCAGGGCTCAGTGGGCGCCAGCCGGCTGGAGGCGGATGGGCGAGGAGTGCATCGCCGGCCTGACTGACGCGCTCTCTATGCGTTTCAGGGGCGTGGGCGGAGCAAGAGCCGAGCGGCATGGCTACGTCGAAGCGGTTGGAGTCGTCCACGATGGCAGGCCAACCCTCGGGGAGGCATTCGGCGAGTTCGCGCACAAATAGATCGCGCACAAAGCGCGTGACCTTCTTGTTCCGCTCCGCTTCGGCGAACAGTCCACTCAATATCTGCACCCCAGCGACATCATCCTTGCCAAGCTCTTCAGCCAGCGCCACGAATGAGACAGCAGGGCGAGCCTCCGCGAAGGCGGTGAGCGAGTCGTAACCGCGTTCACGGATCCGCTCATACACACGGACCCTCCAGTTGCCTTCCCACGAACGCCCGTCGGTCATCGCTTCCTGCCGTTCGTAACGCATCGTGAGGCATCTGCGCGAAAGGTCATCTCTTGTGCACAAGCTCGTCGGGTTGCTGCCGCGGTCAGGTCTCTTCGTCCGGTAGCAGCATACGCAGGAGTTCGTCGTCAGGGCTCAGTGGGCGCCAGCCTGCGGGCGGCGGATGGGCGAGCAACGATTCACCGGCTCTCATGACGCGCTCGTCGTAGGTCTCGGGAGTGTAGGCGGACCACATGCCCAATACCTTGGCGACTTCAAAACGTCTTGCGTCGTCCAGCATCGCGGGCCAACCGGCAGGGAGTCCTTCGGAGAACTCGCGCACAAGTACATCGCGCACAAGACGCGTGACCTTCTTGTTCCGCTCCGCTTCGGTGAGCAGGCCACTCAACACCTGCACCGCTACGATGTCGTCCTTGCCCAGTTCTTCGGCCAGTTCAACCAGCGAGGCAGTAGGGCGCGCCTCCGCGAAGGCGGTGAGTGACGTGTAGCCGCGCTCGCGGACACGCTCATTCAAGCGGACCCTTGCGTTGCCCTCCCAGAACCGTCCGTCGGTCATCGCCTTCTCCAGTCACCTCTTCGGACGAGTCGTGCGGTACATCGTTTTCCGCCAACAAGCCCATGGGTGTGCTGTCGCGGTCAGGTCTCCTCGTCCGGTAGGAGCGTGCGCAGAAATTCGTCATCGGGACCGAGCGGGCGCCAGCCGGGCGGAGGCGGATGGACGAGGAGCGCATCACCGGCTTTTCTTACACGCTCCTCATGGGTCTCAGGAGCGTAGGAGCTCCAGCGAGCTAGCGCTAGCGCCAGGTCGAAACGGTTTGAATCGTCCACGACAGCCGGCCAGCCATTAGGGAAGTCTTCGGCCAACTCGCGTGCGAGCACATCACGCACCAAGCGCGTGACCCGATGACGCTGTTCCGCTTCTCCGAGCAGGCCGCTGAATACCTGCACTGCGGCAACGTCGTCTTTACCCAACGTGTCGGCCAGCACATACAGCGGGACCGCAGGGTGTGCATCGGCGAAAGCGGTGAGCGAGTCGTAACCCCGCTCGCGGACCCGCTCGTACAGGCGGGCTCGCACGTTGCCTTCCCATGCTCGTCCGGCGGTCATTGGCCCCTCGAGGAAGTAAAGTTCATCGGAATCTTATAGTCTCGCATTGCTCTTGCGACGGTCTTCAGGATCTCGTTTCGCGTCAACATCCGGCCCGCCCTGCTCTCTGCGTCGCGAAGCTCTCCCATGATCATCCGGTTCCATTCGCCGGGCCAGGTGCGGCCCTTACGCCAATTGCCCCCACCATGAATCGCCTCATGGTGCGCCTGCTCCATCCTGACGCAGAACTGGTCGATATCCATGGGGCCCTTGAAGCCGCGCTGCCCGAACCACTCACGGTGCTCTTGGGGCAGGACATGGTGCTTCGGCGCGTCGGACATGCCGGCTCCGGCCCTGCCGGTTTCGTGCATGCCGCGCACTTCGGGGCTGTCGCCCAGCGCATCGAGAACGCCCCGTGGCAGGTCGCGGTTCGACTGGGCCATCAGCACCTGACCGGCGTGGATGCGAACGGCGGAGCTGACGGCGGGAGCGGAGATGACGCCCGCCTGGACGAGCCTGCGCATCCTCTCCACCCATTCGGCGGAGACGACCAGCCGTGTGCCCGTCATCACTCCGCCTGAATTCATCACGAGGCCCACGCCCAGCGTGGCGGGTGCTGCGGGTGGGAGCCTTGGCAGCGACATCCTCAGGGTGGAGACCATCGTGAGCATCTCCATGAACTGCGCCACCGCGATGACCTTGCCGGCGCGCTCCGACGCCATGCGCGCCCCCTCACGGATGGAGTGGAACTCGCGGGTGAGCTGAGCCATCACGCCGGGAAGTGCGCGAGCGGTGGTTTCGACCTGCCCGGGCTCCATCGACGCGAGCGCAAGCATCGACGGCTCGAGCAACTTCTGCACGCGGTCCATGTCCACGAGCAGTTGCTCGGGGCTGTAGAAGGGACACTGTTCGCGCACGACGTCCGCGAGTTGGAGGAAGTCGAGCCAGGCCGCGAGCAACAGGGCGCCTGACATGGCGGCCTGGAGACGTGGGCCCGTCATCTGGAGCAGGGCCACCTCCATGTCCGCGTCCTCGACCGACCCGGCGGTGTTCGCGAACAGGGTGGCACTGCCCAGCGCACCCTGGAGCCATGGCAGTTGGTTGGAGCCGTAGGCGATGTAACGGGTGAAGATGTCGTGCGACTGGTACGCCGCGAGCTTGGGAATTGAGCGGGAGAAGGTGCCCGTGGACGCCTTCACTTCGGCGATGGCATCGAGCACTGCCTGCCGCGTCTGCGTTGTGTCCTGGTGGTGTAACTCCGTCCGCGAACTCGTGGATGGGCGGGAAGAGGAAGGCCACGCGGGGCCAGACGACACATGCGACGCCTGGCGCAGGTGGCTCCTGCGCTCAGGCACTGAAGCGCAGGCCGTGGCCCACAGTGCAAGGCCCACCAGCAATGCTTCGGAGCGGAGTGGCCATCTTCGTCCCTGTCGGGATGATGACTCCAAACCATCGATCGCTATCCCACGCCCCTGCATCCGCATGCGTGCTCCTGGGAGTTCGCGGCAGCAAAGGGCTCATATCTGACATCCCTTGGCCTCCATGCCCTTGCTGTACTTGGCGCTCTTCGTGGGGTGGAGCTGGACACGACTTACGCGGTATCTCTGCAGTTCGATTGGGCGAAGTAGCCCGCTTTTCCGTGGGCCTGCTGTCGCGGTCAGGTCTCCTCGTCCGGCAACAGCATTCGCAGGATTTCGTCATCGGGACCGAGCGGGCGCCATCCGGCTGGCGGCGGGTGCGCTAGCAGCGCATCGCCGGCCCGACTGATGCGCTCCTCGTGAGCCTCCGGCGTGTAGGCACTCCAGCGACCGAGTGCCTTGGCGACCGCGAAGCGATTGGCGTCATCCATCATCACCGGCCAACCCTCGGGAAGGCTCTGAGACAACATTCGGACGAGTACATCGCGCTCGAAGCGCGCGATCTGCTTTCGCTGTTCCGCCTCCGCAAGCAGCCCGCTCAAAATCTGGACTCCTGCGATGTCGTCCTTGCCGAGCTCTTCCGCCAAGGCCACCAACGATGCCGTAGGGCGCGCATTGGCAAAGGCGGTGAGCGAAGTGAAACCGAGTTCGCGGACCCGGTCATGCAGGCGAGCCTTCCAGTTTCCCTGCCAGGACCGATCCTCGCTCATCGCCTTCTCCACGAGATGAACCTCATCGGGACTTTGTACTCCTTCATGCTCTCCGCGACGATGTTCAGGATCTCATTGCGCGTCAACATCCGGCCAGCCCTACTCTCTGCGGCGCGCAGCGTCTTCATGATCATCCTGTTCCACTCGCCGGCCCACATTCGTCCCAGTCGCCAGTCGCCCCCTCCGTGAACCGCCTCGTGCTGCGCCTTCTCCATCCTGACGCAGAACTGGTCGATATCCATGGGGCCCTTGAAGCCGCGCTGCTCGAACCACTCACGGTGCTCTTGCGGCAGGACGTGGTGCTTCGGCGCGTCGGACATGCCGGCTCCGGCCCTGCCGGTTTCGTGCATGGCGCGCACTTCGGGACTGTCGCCCAGCGCGTCGAGAACGCCCTGTGGCAGGTCCCGGTTCGACTGCGCCATCAGCACCTGACCGGCATGGATGCGAACGGCGGAGCGGACGACGGGAACGGAGATGACGCCCGCCTGGACGAGCCTGCGCATCCTCTCCACCCACTCGGCGGAGACGACCAGCCGTGTGCCCGTCATCACTCCGCCTGAGCTCATCACGAGGCCCACACCCAGCGTGGCGGGCGCTGCGGGTGGGAGCCTTGGCAGCGACATCCTCAGGGTGGAGACCATCGTGAGCATCTCCATGAACTGCGCCACCGCGATGACCTTGCCGGCGCGCTCCGTCGCCATGCGCGCCCCCTCACGGATGGAGTGGAACTCGCGGGTGAGCTGCGCCATCACACCGGGAAGCGCGCGTGCGGTGGCTTCGACCTGCCCGGGCTCCATCGAAGCGAGCGCCATCATCGACGGCTCGAGCAACTTCTGCACCCGGTCCATGTCCACGAACAGTTGCTCGGGGCTGTAGAAGGGACACTGTTGGCGCACGACGTCCGCGAGCTGGAGGAAGTCGAGCCAGGCCGCGAGCAACATGGCGGCCTGGAGACGTGGGCCAGTCATCCGGAGCAGGCCCACCCCCATCTCCTCATCCTCGACCGCCCCGGCGGTGTTCGCGAGCAGGGAAACACTGCCCAAGGCACCCTGGAGCCATGGCAGTTGGTTGGAGCCGTAGGCGATGTAACGGGTGAAGACGTCGTGTGACTGGTACGCCGCGAGCTTGGGAATCGAGCGGGAGAAGGTGCCCGTGGACGCCTTCACTTCGGCGATGGCATCGAGCACTGCCTGCCGCGTCTGCGTGGTGTCCTGTCGGTGTGACTCCGTGAGCGAACCAGCGGATGCGCGGGAAGAGGAAGGCCACGCGGGGCCAGACGACACGTGCGACGCCTGGCGCAGGTGGCTCCCTCGTTCGGGCACCGAGGCGCAGGCCGTGGCCCACAGCGCAAGGCTCACCAGCAAGACCTCGGAGCGGAGTGGCGACCTTCGTCCCTGTCGGGATGATGACCGGCGCAGCGCTTCCTCCAAGTCATCGCTCACCGCCCCACGTCCCTTCATCCGCATGCGCGCTCCTGGGAGTTCGCGGCAGCAAAGGGCACACGTCTGACATCCCTCCGCCCCCATGAGCCCATCGCCTCCGCGCCGGGCGTTCGTGCAAGATGGCGCGCATGTTCATGAGTTCCGTGGTGATGGTGGCGCTGGTCGCGGCTCCTGCTTCGACGCCGGCCCCGGCTCCGGCCGAGTCGCGCATGTGGAAGGTGACCGGCACGGACGTGATGTTCGTGCAGTCCCCCAAGGACCTGCGCGCCCTGCGTGGCAACAAGGAGCTGTTCGGCCTCCAGTCACGCAAGGCGGAGTTCCTCTCCAAATTCGAGGCCGAGCCCGAGACGGACGTGTCCGATTGGGAAGCCTCCGAATCCCTCAACGTGCTGTCGGTGGTGGGACCCTGGGTGAGCTACGAGCAGTCCGCTTCGGGCTACACCGGCGGCGCGCACCCGTATGCGCACACGGGCTACGTCACGCAGGATGTGACGAAGGGCAAGGATGGCTTCTCACTGCTCGACGTGTTCGCGGAGAAGGATGTGCTCGCGGCCCTGAAGGCGGATGGCTTCGTGCGCAAGCACATCGACGACGAGGAGGCTTTCAAGAACGCCGCGACGGTGGAGTCCCTGCTGGAAAGCCTGGGGCCCGGCGAGGATTGCGTCGGCTTTGAATACGGGCTCGACTCGGTGAAGCGCTCGGTCGCGTTCCATCACGTCGAGGGTGACAAGGTCGCCGTGCGCATCGCGTTCGGCTACTTCGGCGAGATGTGTCGCGGAAACAAGTTCGTCGTGGGCGTGCTGCTGCCCATTCCCAAGACACTGCGGCCCGCGTTCGACCGCGCGGCCAAACGCGAAGAGGGCTTCCTCATGAAGGATGCGAAGGCGGCGAAGGCTCCGTCCGTCCAGTTCACGTGGGAGCCCCCCAAGCCGAAGACTCCGTGAGCGACGCGCTGACTGCTTCCGCCTCGGATGTCCGACTCCCCGGTCCTCGGGTTCCCGGCTTCGTGGCCGGTGTCTGCGCGCTGCTCCTCACGGGATGCGCGCACGAACCGAAGGCCTTCCCGTGCGGATACGAGCGTGACCCCCGTGCGCAGTGTGTCCAGGAGCTGCGCGAGGGCCACCTGGACACGGCGGAGACGTACTGCGACCTGGCACTGGAGTTCTCGCCCCTGTCCGCCGACCTGTGGGCCACCAAGGGCCTCATCTCGCTCTCTCGGGGTAACCTGGCGAAGGCGAAGGCACACCTGCTCCAGGCCCTTCGCTACAACCCGGAGCACACGCACGCCCACTTCCACCTGGGAGTCCTCTTCGTGCGCGAAGCCGACCCTCGACAGGCGGAAGCGGCCTTCAGCGAGTGCCTCCGCCTGGACCCCGCGAACGTCGACTGCCGGGACGGGCTGGAACGGGCCCAGCGCGCCGGGGACAGGTAATGGCCGCGCGCCCTCAGGCCGGCCGTTCGATGTGGCCGTCCGCGTGGCGCGCGAAGCGCCCTTCCTCACGTCCGTGCACCGGGTCCGGGTTGGGCCACGGCCAGCCGCCGAAGCCGGTGCGCTGGTAGTCCGCGAAGGCCTGCTGGATCTCCTGCCGCGTGTTCATCACGAACGGCCCGTACTGCACGACCGGCTCGCCAATGGGACGCCCCTGGAGCATCAGCAGCTCCGTCACGTCCGCGCCGTTCTCCAGCGCCACGCTCACGTCGGCGCGCAGTTCGATGGCGCGCGACGACGGGATGTCCCGGCCGCCCACTCGCAGCGCGGAGCCCCGGAAGAAGTACAGCATGCGGTGCGTGCCCTTGGCCGCCGCCGGCAGCGTCCACTTCGCGCCCGGCTCCAGCTTGAGCGTCCAGATGGCCACGTCCGCGTCGGCGTGCGCGGCCCAGGACTTCGGTGGCGGCGGCGGCGCCTTCACGTCGTCCAGCCGGCCGGCGACCACGGTGACCTCCGTGGCGCGCCCCGCATCGTCCTTCGCCACGTGCCGGGGGATGGTCTGGTTCCAGAGCATGGAGAAGTGCGGCTCCACGTGCTTGTTCGCGCGCGGCAGGTTGAGCCAGATCTGGAACAGCTCCAGGGGGTTCGGCGTGTCGGAGCGGAGCAGCGGAAACATCTCCGAGTGGTTGATGCCACTGCCCGCCGTGAGCCACTGCACGTCCCCGCCGCCAAAGCGCGCCGCCGCGCCCAGCGAGTCGGAGTGGTCGATGAGACCGTTGCGCACGATGGTCACCGTCTCGAAGCCCCGGTGCGGGTGCTGTGGGAAGCCCGGCACCACGGAGCCGTGGTACATGTTCCAGCCGTCCCGCCCAGCGAAGTCCTGCCCGATGTCGCGCCCCGTCAGCGGGGCCGCGGGGCCAAAGCGCTCGTTGCCCGCGGGATACCGGTCGTCGTGGTGCACGCAGAAGAGGAACGGATCCGGCGTCTTCCACGGACCCATCCCGAGCGGATCCACGCGAATGACGGCTTCTGGCTGAACACCCTGCTGCTGACCCATGGCTTGCTCCCCTGCTTTGTCCGAAGCGCGTGAACACCCCACGGCGGTGGTGACCCCCGCCGCCGCGATGAGCTTCAGCGCTGCTCTCCTGCTGCTCACATCATCCAAGGTCCACCTCGTGCCCGTGGCTGACCCATCCTACTAACAACGGGATTTCCGGGGCGCTCGGGCCGCACCGGCTCGTCCAGTGAATCCAAGCACGTCCGCGCCCATGCGAAGGGCTTCCGGAAGGTCCGAGGCCCCTGGCAGGGTTTGACCGTCCTTCACGCAGCCCCCTACGCTCCTCGGCGCGGTCCGCCCGACGGACATCACAGGGGAGCCCTCCGCCGTGGCGGTCAACATCACCCGATTCCACAACGTCTTCCTCTACCAGTCCCGCGCGCCCGTGCCGGAGCTGCTGCGAGACCTGGCGGTGCTGAGAGGGCTGGACGCTCAAGCGGAGAAGCAGTTGGGCTCGCTGACGATGCGTGCATGGCTCTCCGTGATTCCCGGCGGTGTGCTGGCCCTGCTGTCCTACGGCATCTGGGCCGGCAGCGTGAACGCGGACGACGAGCTGTCCGAGCAGGCGATTCTGCTCTTGAAGTTCGGCTTCTTCTTCGGCGTCCTGCTGCTCGCCGTGGGGCTCCTCGTCTTCGTGCGGCGCGACAGGCTGAAGCCGCGCGACCTGGACAACCGGCGTTATGGCCTGGCGCGCGTGCTCCTCAATCGCTTGCAGGTGGACCTGGCCCCGGATGCACCCGTGCGGCTGAAGCTGGATTTGCGGCCGCCGGATGTGCGGGAGAAGCGCGTCAGGCAAGACATGGTGGGCTGGTGGAACACGGAGTTCTTCGTCGACCCGTGGTTCCTGCTGGAGACCCGGCTGGCGGATGGCACGTTCCTGCGCATCCGCATGGTGGAAAAACACCAGAAGCGCGAGCGCTACAAGACGAACGTCAGAGGCAACAAGACGAAGAGGATCCTCAAGTTGAAGGGGTTCGCCCGGCTGGAGGTGTCCCTGCGGGTGAAGCCGGAGCGCCACCCCGGACTCGGGGCCCTGAAGGGGCAGGCCACGAACGCCACGCGCCTGCCCCCGCGCGTCGAACTGGAGCGCGTGCGCGTCGCGGCGGACCGGCTGTCCCTGCGTGTCCGGCTCGCCAAGGACTGGGTGGCGCAGGCGCAGCAGGCGTCCGCCGACCCGGAGACTCCCTCCATCTGGGAAGAGGCCCTGGAGAAGGACGACGCGTCCCGCACGGCGACGATGATGCTCCTGAGCCTCTATCAGGTGGTCCGCTACGCCCGGCTGCGCGGCAAGCAGCGGGCGGCCCAGGGCCGGCGACAGTCGGTTTGACATGCCCGGGGGCGCCTCCTGCGCTCGGTGGTGGCCGACCGCTGGACGGTCCCCGCAGGCCCAGGCCCCCCGAGGCGCCTCCCGGCGAGCACGACGCGTCGCGCACGGCGACGATGATGCTCCTGAGCCTCTACCAGGTGCTCTCTCTGGCCAGGACCCCGCCAGCGTCGAAGTCGTCACCGGAGCCGAAGACGTCCAGGAAGGCCCCCGGCCTGGTTTGACCGTCCTTCACGCGCGCCCCTACGCTCCCAAGCGCGGTCCGCCCGACGGACACCTCGCAGGGGAGTCCTCCGCCGTGGCGGTCAACATCACCCGATTCCACAACGTCTTCCTCTACCAGTCCCACTCGCCCGTTCCGGAGCTGCTGCGAGACCTGGGGATGCTGGGACGACTGGATGCCCGCGCGGAGAAGCAGTTGGGAGCGCTGACGACGGCCGCGTGGCTCACCACGATTCCCGGCGGGTCGCTGATCCTGCTGTGCTGTTACGCCTCCTGGGCCAGCGCCGTGAGTTCGGACGTCCCATTCTCGTGGCAGGGCGCACAGCCCTTGAAGAACGGGTTCCTCCTTGGCTTGTTGCTGCTCGCCGTGGGGGGCTTGTTCTTCCTGTGGCGCGCCATGTTGAAGCCGCGCGACCTGGACAACCGGCGGTATGGCCTGGCGCGCGTGCTCCTCCAGCGCCTGCAGGTGGACCTGGCCCCGGATGCGCCGGTGCGGCTGAAGCTGGATTTGCGGCAGCCGGATGTGAGGGAGAAGCGCGTCAGGCAAGACATGGTGGGCTGGTGGAGGACGGAGTTCTTCGTCGACCCGTGGCTCACGCTGGAGGCCCGGCTGGCGGATGGCACGTTCCTGCGCATCCGCATGGTGGAGAAGCACCAGAAGCGCGAGCGCTACAAGACGAGCGCCAGCGGCAAGACGAAGAAGAAGAGCAAGAGGAAGGGCTTCGCCCGGCTGGAGGTGTCCCTGCGCGTGAAGCCGGAGCGCCACCCCCGACTCGGGACCCTGAAGGGACAGACCACGAACGCCACGCGCCTGCCCCCGCGCGTCCAGTTGGAGCGCGTGCGCGTCGCGGCGGACCGGCTGTCCCTGCGCGTCCGGCTGGCCGGGGATTGGGTGGCGCGAGCGCAGAAGGCGCCTGAGGACCCGGAGACCCCCGCCTTTTGGAAGGAGGCCCTGGAGAAGGACGACGCGTCCCGCACGGCGACGATGATGCTCCTGAGCCTCTATCAGGTGGTCCGCTACGCCCGGCGGCGCGGCAAGCAACGGGCGGCTTGGGCCCGGCGACAGTCGGTTTGACCTGCCCGGGGGCGCCTCCTACGCTCGGTCGCGGCCGACCGCTGGACGGTCCCCGCTGAACAAGGCTCCTCCCCGTGGCGCTCGACCTCTCCGCATTCCAGAAGACGCTCGTCTACCAGGCCCATGCCCCCGTGCCGGAGGTGCTGGAGGACCTGAAGGTCATCGGACAGTTGGACCAGAAGGCCGAAGCGGCGCGCAAGACCCTGTGGATTTCCGCCTGGGTCGTGCTGGTCGTGGGCGTGCTGTCCCTCTTCGTGGTGGGGCCATTGGGGCTTGCGCCGATCGTCCTGGCCGTGGGGCTGTTCATCGTGCGCGCGCGCCGCCGCCGGACGGACCTGGAGGACCGGCGCTATGGGCTGGTGGCCACGCTGCTCCAGCGGCTCCAGGTGGACCTGGAGAAGGACGCGGCCGTGGACCTGACGCTGGACCTGTCGCCGAACGACGAGGTGCGCAAGCGCGTCGCCGAGGGCACCCGGGGCCGGTGGAAGTGCGAGGACTTCACCGAGACGTGGCTTCAATTGCAGGGACGCTTCGCGGACGGCACGCACCTGCACCTGTCCATGGTGGAGCACCTCCAGAAGCGCAGCCGCACGCAGCGCAATGCTCGCGGGAAGACGAAGACCAAGCGCAAGCAGAAGGGCAAGGCCCTCATGCAGGTGTCGCTGCGCGTGAAGGCGGAGCGTCACCCCGGGCTCGCGGCGCTGGACGCGAGCGCCCGGAGCGCGGCGCGCCTGCCCCCGGGCATCAAGCTGTCGCGGATCCGCGTGGCCGCCGACCGGTTGTCGCTGCGCGCCCTGCTGGCCCATGACTGGGTCGTGCGCGAGCCGAAGCCTGCTTTCAATCCAGCCTCCCTCGCGATGGCTCCCAACAAGGGCCGCAAGCCCAAGGTCCCGGTGGTGCCACCCGGGAAGCACGACGCGTCGCGCACCGCGACGATGATGCTCCTGAGCCTCTACCAGGTGCTCAACTTCTCCAGCTCCCAGCACAAGCGCTCGGATGCGAGGGCCACTTCATGAAGCTGCGTGTCCTGTTCCTCCTGGGCCTGGGTGTGCTCGCGGCCCCGGCGTGTACGCAGGGAGGCGCTCCCGCCTCGAACGAAGGCGCCCCGCCCACGCAGGCGAGGTCCGCCATCCCGGCGGAGCCGAAGGAGGCCGGCGCCAAGCTCAAGTTCAAGGACGGCGACGACCGCGAGCGCTTCTCGCTCAAGCCCAAGGACGACGGCGCCAAGCTGGTGGACGGCGAGGACAAGGAGCTGGCCCGCTACAAGTGGAAGGACGGCGAGCTCAAGGTGTCCGGTCCGGACGACGCGGTGCTGGCGTACGTCACCGGCGGCCCCGACGTGTTCCAGGTGAAGGACTCCGCGCGCGGCGCCGTGCGCTACACGTTCGCGCGCGAGGGCTCCGGCTGGAAGCTCACCGACGCGCAGGGCGTCGTCCTGAACACCGTGGCCTCCGAAGGTGGGGGCGCGTCCGTGAAGGGCGCTTCCGGCGAGGAGGCGCTCCGCGTGAAGGTGCGCGACGGCAAGCTGTCGCTGCGTGACCCGGCGGGCAAGACGGTGCTCGCCACCAAGACGCCGGTCTCCCCCGAAGCCGCCGCGTGCCTGGGCTTCGACTCCCTGGACCTGCCCCTGCGCATGGCCCTGCTCTTCCGACTCCAGAACCCCGCGGGCGCCGCGGCGCCCTGAGCCTCCCGCCATGTCCCCATCCTTCGCGTCCGCCGAACACTGCCTGGAGACCTCCGGCTTCCTCTTCTCCCACGCGTGCGAACGCGGGGCTTCCACGCAGTGTTCGCGCTGCCAGAAGCCGGTGTGCGCGCTGCACACGCGCATGCTCGACGATGGGGAGGTGTGCGTGTCGTGCGCCCGGACCGCGGACAACGGTGACGAGAACCGCGACGGGTCCGAGACCGACTGGGACGAGGACGACCCCAGCTACTACTACGACGGCTACGGCTATTACGGCCGCGGCGCGTGGACCGCCTCCGGCACCTCCCACGACAGGAACGACTTCACCGAGGCCGACGGCGAGAGCCTGCGCCGCGAGGACGACGCCTCCTTCGAGGAGGACCTGGGCGGGAGCTGAGCGCCCGTGCGACGTCAGCACTGGCGCTTGTACGCGCTCGGCGGAGGGATGGGGCACCTGACGCGCGCCTGCGCGCTGACCCGCGCCGCCGTGGCCCGGGGCCATGTGGTGGACGTGCTCACCAACAGCCCGTTCGCGCCCGGCCTGCCCCTGGAGTCGCTGCTGGGGCCGGGGGCCACCGTGCACCGCCTGGAGGCGCACCTGGACAAGGCGGCCACGGTGGCCGCCGTCACCGCGTGGCTTGGGGACTCCACGCCGGACGTGCTGGTGGTGGACGCCTTTCCACGCGGCCTCGCGGGAGAGCTGGCCGCGTTGCTGCCCACGGTGCGCGCGCCGCGCGTGCTGGTGCACCGCGACCTGAACCCCGTCTACGTGGAGCGCTTCGACGTGGCCCGCGCGGTGGACGCGTTCGACCTGCTCGTCGTGCCGGGCGAGGACGCTCCCTTCGCGCACCATCCGCGCGCGGTGCGGACCGCTCCGTGGCTGCTGCTGGACGCGGACGCCCTGCTGTCCCGCGCGGATGCCCGGCGGCGGCTGGGCCTGGAGGCGACGGACCCACGGCCGGTGGTGGCGGTGCTGGGCTGCGGCCGGCCGGAAGAGGTGGTGGACGCGCGGGACACCGCCCGACGGCTGCGCGGCTTGCTGGGAGGACGGGCGGAGGTGCGGTGGCTGGTCCCTACTGTCGCCGACGGGGCGGGCTCAGCGGAGGCCCTGGCCCTCTGGCCGGCGCTCGCGGTGCTTACCGGCGTGGACGTGCTGGTGGGGTCCGGCGGCTACAACACGGTGCAGGAGGCGCGGGCCACGGGGACGCCGCTCGTCGCGTGGGCGCGGCCCCGGCTCTATGACCGGCAGGCGCTGCGGCTGAGCGACGGGGAGCGCATCGCGGACGCGGCGGAGCTGGAGGGGCGGGTCGCTTCCCTGCTTCAGGGAGCGCCCCGCGAGCGCCCCGCGTCCTGCGTCGCCTACGTCAATGGCGTCCACCCGGCGGTGGAAGGCATCGAGCAGCTCGTGCTCAGTGCTTGAAGCCCTGGTGGCCAGCGGCGGGCTCGATGCCGTGGGCCATGACGAAGTGGTAGAGCACCTGGGGGTCGTCCTTCGGTCCGCCCATCAGCTCCACCAGGAAGTGGCCCGCCTGCGGGTCCGCGTCCGGATCCGGGGAGATGGTGACCTCGGAGACCTCGCGGCCCACCATCACCATCTCGCCCACCAGGGACTTGCCCTTGATGAGCTGGAGGACGTGCTGGCGCTCCTCCTCCATCAGCATCCAGTGGAAGTCGTCATGGTCGAACAGGGTCATGTCCGGCGAACCGCACCGCAGGATGCAGTTGGTGTGCTCCTGGATCCATCGCCAGAAGGCATCGAACGTCAGGGTGCGGGCCGGTGGGGAGATCAGATCCATCGGGGGACCTCTTCAGAAAGGGGCAGGCGCCCGGACGCCCGCAGGCGCGTCGGGTTGCGTGTGCGTGCTGCCTAGCATGGCCGGGCCTCGTGGGGCCGGCTCCTTTTCGGGCCGTGTTCGAAGGCAGGCCTGCCGGTCGGGGGAGGGCGAATCCACGATATCGGACGCTTGTTGCTCTCCTCAGGAAGAGGGCGACGTTGAAGAGGGTTGGCGCCGCCCGGAGGGAGGATGCACGAGCATGACGAAGGACGCTGGCCGGGAGCCCGTACGGGGCGCGCGATGAGTCTGCGCGCCTTCTTCTCCACCGTGGTGGGCGTGCTGGTCCTGCTCTCCGTGGTCTCCGCCACCCTGCTCGTGGTGCTGACGGGTGCGCTGGAGCGCATGGCTTCCACCTTGAGTGAGTCCGTGGAAGGGGTGCGGCAGGCGGAGGAACTGGAGGTGGATCTGCTCGTCCATTCCCGGCTCATCTCGTCGCCGGACACGCCCATGGTGGCGGACCCCTCCAGGGGGCGCACCCCAGCGGAGATCGAGGTGGACCTGCACCGCCAACTGGATGACCTGCACACCTACGCCTCCACCGACGAGGAGCGCCAGGTGCTGGTGGAGGCGGAGCGCGACGTGGCCGACTACCTGGGGGCGCAGCGGCGCCTGTCGGAGACGCGGCAGGCCTCCTCGCCGCATGACGCGCGGGTGGTGGCCACGCTGGACGCGGCGCTGCGTTCGCTGGAGCGCCTCATCCAGATCAACGTGGACCAGGCCCAGGCGGCGCGCGTGCTCGCGGCCCGCTGGAGCGAAACGGCCAACCTGCTGGGGCTGGTGCTGGGGCTGGTGCTGCTGACGACGCTGGGGTCGGTGGTCTTCTGGCTGCGGCGCTTCGCGCTGCGTCCGGTGGCGCACCTGCAGCGGGCGATGCGCGCCTTCGGCACGGGCCGCGACCGGGACGCTCGTGCGCCGGAGGAGGGACCGTTGGAGATCCGCGACATGGCCCACGCCTTCAACGAGATGGCGGACAGCCTGGCGCACCAGCAGGAGCAGCAACTGGCGTTCCTGGCCGGCGTGGCGCACGACCTGCGCAACCCGCTGTCCGCGCTGAAGCTGTCCACGGCGCTGGCGTCGCCCGGCCGCGTGGAAGCCACGCCGGAGCGGATGCAGCGCACGCTCGCGCTGGTGCGCCGGCAGGTGGCCCGGTTGGACCGGATGGTGGGCGACCTGCTGGACGCCACGCGCATCCAGGCGGGCAAGCTGGAGCTCCAGCCGGAGGTGCGCGACACGCGCGAGCTGGCGCGCTCGGTGGTGGAGCTGTACCAGTCCAGCGAGCCCGGCCACACGCTGGAGCTGGTGGTGCCCGACGCCGCGGTGCTGGTGCGGGCGGACCCCGCGCGGCTGGAGCAGGTGCTGACCAACCTGGTGAGCAACGCGCTCAAGTATTCGCCGGTGGGCAGCCGCGTGCGGGTGTCCGTGCTGGCGGATGCGCAGCACGCGGTGCTGGCGGTGTCCGACCAGGGCATCGGCATGTCGACGGAAGAACTCAAGGGGCTCTTCGTCCCGTTCCAGCGCGCGGGCAACGCGAAGCAGCGCGCCCCGGGCGTGGGGCTGGGGCTGTCGGTGTCGCGGCGGATCATCGAAGCGCATGGGGGCCGCATCGAGGTGGAGAGCCAGCCCGGCCAGGGCTCCGTGTTCCGCGTCCACCTGGCCCGGGTGTCCGCCGG
>NZ_RAVZ01000203.1 GCF_003611635.1 Corallococcus terminator
CCCCTGCCTCCCGGTCACCCCACCATCCCGCCCGGCACCCAGGCGTCGCCGACCACGGCGGCCCCGGGCTCCGCGGGGGCCCTGCCGGAAGGCCACCCCACGATGCCCGCGAGCGCCCCCGTGGCGCCCGGCGCGCCGCTGCCGCAGGGCCACCCGCCGGTGTCGGACGCCAACAAGCTGCCGCCGTCCGCCGAGGAGCTGATGAAGCAGCTCGACTCGACCGAAGGACTGCGCGAGCGGGAGAAGACCTTCGAGATCGCCTCGTCGCTGGGCAAGCTCTACTACACGAACGGACGCAACGCGGAGGCGCTGTCCTACCTGGCGCAGGCGCAGGCCCAGTCGGACGGCGCGCGCACGCGCTTCCTCGCGCTGAAGAAGAAGCTGGGCAAGACGCCCCTGCTGTCGCTGGCCGAAGCGAACTGCGGCTTCACGCCGGGCCAGACGCTGGACGCGATGGACGCGGCGGTGCAGGCCCGGGCGAAGTCCGGTGACATCGCGGGCGCCGCCACCTGCGCGCGCGCTTCGCTGGAGCCGGTGCTGGACGTGGAGCTGCTGCGCGGCAACGCGCTGTACCTCCAGGGCGACAGCGTCGCGTCACTCAAGGCCTACGCGCGCGTGCTGGAGGTGGAGCCGAAGCATGCGGAAGGGCTCTTCAGCCACGCGTCGCTGGTGTTCGAGACGCAGGGAGAGAACCTCCAGGCGCTCAAGTCCGCGCGCGAAGGCTTCGACGCGCTGGTGGCGGTGCATCCGCAGTCGCCGCGCGCGCCCATGGCCCGCGAGCTGAGCCAGCGCATCGAGGAGACGGTGAAGGCCGGGGGCCGCCAGAAGTGGCTCGCGTCGCGCGCCGCGGACCGCCGCGTGCGCCTGTCGCAGGGGCAGGCCCAGGCCCAGGTCGGCGCCCTGCCGTCGGACGCGCCCCGCCCGCTGACGCCGGAGATGGTGGACGCGGTGAAGAACACGGAGCGCACGCCGGAGCTGGAGGCGGGCCTCGCGAAGCTGGTGGACGAGGGCGAGGAGCACCTGGCGCGCGGCCGCTACCAGGAGGCCCTGGCCAACTACACCCGCGTGGTGCCCTTCCAGCCGGAGAACGGGCGCGCGAAGGCGGGCATGGCGTGGGCGCTGGTGGGCCTGGGCCGTCCCATGGGCGCGCGCGTGTGGAGCGTGGCGCTGCAGGGCGACGCGGGCGCGGTGGAGAAGCTGGGCGACACGCTGCTCGCCAAGGGCGACGCCAAGGGGGCCAAGGCCCTCTGGGAGAAGCTGTCCCAGGACGTGCCCGACTACCCGAACAAGGCCGCGCTCCAGGCGAAGCTGTCGCAGTAGCGCCCTGAAGAGCTTCCTAGACGAACTTCGCGGCCAGCAGGTCCTGGACGTCGAGCAGGCCCACCGCGCGGCCCTCGACGTCCACCACGGGGAGCTGGTCCACCTTCAGCTCGCGCATCTGCGCGGCGGCGGTGAGCACCAGCGTCTCCGGGGTGATGCAGCGCGGGCGCTTGCCCATCACCTGGCGCACGGGCACCTCGAAGTCCTGGTGCCCCTTCTCCACCAGCCGGCGCAAATCCCCGTCGGTGAAGATGCCCTCCAGCATTCCGTCCTTGTCCACCACGCACGCGGCGCCCGGCCGGCCCGGCGTGTTGGTCATCACCACCACCGCCTGGGACAACCGCGCGGTGTCCAGCACCAGCGGGTTGGCGCGGCCGGTGCGCATCAGTTCGAAGACGCGCAGCACGGAGCGCCCCAGCTTCCCGCCCGGGTGCAAGAGCGCGTAGTCGTCCCGCCCGAAGGGCCGCGAGCGCAAGAGCGTCATCGCCAGCGCGTCGCCCACCGCGTGCAGCGCGGCGGTGGAGGCCGTGGGTACGAGCCCCATGGGACACGCCTCTTCGATGCGGCCGATGTCCAGCACCGCGTCCGCGCCCTTCGCGAGCGCGCTCTCCGCATCCCCGGTGAGCGCGACGACGGGCGTGCCCATGCGCTTGAAGAGGGGCAGGAGCCGCAGCAGCTCCTCCGTGCTGCCGCTGTTGGACAGGGCGAGGATGACGTCGCCTGGGCCCACGCGGCCCAAATCGCCGTGCACGGCCTCCGCGGGGTGCAGGAACACGGAGCGCACGCCGGTGGACGCGAGCGTGGAGGACAGCTTCTGGCCGATGTGGCCCGCCTTCCCCATGCCCGTCACCACCACCTGTCCCGTGCACTCGCGCACCAGGTGCAGCGCGTGCAGGAACGCGTCGCCCAGCCGTTCGGTGACGCCGAGGATGGCGCGCGCTTCGGCCTCCAGCACGCCGCGCGCGTACGCGAGCGTGGCCTCCGCGTCAGCATCCCGGACGCGGGTTCGCGCGGGGGCGGGCGCGGCGGCGGAGACAGGGGACGCGCGGCCGGGAAGGGCGCGCAGGCGGGGCTTCTTGGCGGTGGAGCGGGGAGCGCGGGCCATGGGCTTTGGCGGCTACCTCTACTCCAGCCTTCGCCCGGGTGGCCATCCTTGACGCATGGGGGGGCATCGGCTACGGCCTGCTCGCCCGGCCGCCCGCGGCCGCAAGAGGCTCTGCAGCACCACCTGCCGCACTACTTCAGGACTGAGGGGACGGAATGAAGTTCTTCATCGACAGCGCGGACGTCGAGGAAATCCGCAAGGCCCACGCGATGGGCTGCGTGGACGGCGTCACCACCAACCCGTCGTTGCTGGCCAAGGTCGGCCGCGGGCTGGAGGAGACCATCCGTGAAATCTGCTCCATCGTGGACGGCCCCATCAGCGCCGAGTGCGTCTCGCTGGAGGCCCCGGAGCTCATCAAGGAGGGGCAGACCCTGGCGAAGATCCACGACAACGTCGTGGTGAAGATTCCCATGGGCGTGGAGGGCATGAAGGCCGTCAAGGCGCTGACCGCCGAAGGCATCCGCACCAACGTCACGCTGTGCTTCTCCGCCAACCAGGCCCTGCTGTGCGCCAAGGCGGGGGCCACGTACGTGTCGCCCTTCGTGGGCCGGCTGGACGACATCTCCCAGGACGGCATGGAGCTCATCGCCCACATCCTGGAGATCTACCAGAACTACGATTTCACCACGCAGGTGCTGGTGGCCAGCGTGCGCAACCCCGTGCACGTGCTCCAGGCCGCGCGCCTGGGCGCGGACGTCGCCACGCTGCCCTACAACGTCATCACCCAGCTTGCGAACCACCCGCTCACCGACAGCGGCATCAAGAAGTTCCTCGCGGACTGGGAGAAGGTCCCCAAGCAGGGCAAGTAGTCCGCTGCTGCTTCGCATGACGCACGACGGCCGCCGGACTCCCTTCTTTCGGGAGCACGGCGGCCGTCCTGTTTGCCGCGGGGATTGTTCCTGCCGCTACTGCACGGTCAGGTTGCGGAAGGCGGTGGTGGCGCTGCGGGTGTTGCCGAAGGTGACATTCACCCTGCCCGTGGAGGGGCCGGTCGTGCCCGTGGCACCGTTGATGCGCACCGAGGCGGTGTTGCCGTCACGGAACCCGCTGATGGTGTAGCGCCACTGGCACCGGGCCTTGTCGGCCGAGGCCTGGCTGACGGGCTTGTTGATGTCGCAGGGGCCCACGTCCTTGTAGCCGGGCTGTCCGGCGGCGGGCTCCACCTCGCGGCGCTCGTGCGTGATGGTCATGCCGTAGGTGCGCGAGTTGAGCGTGGCGTCCCGTTCGGTGACGGTGACGGAGCCCTTGCTGGTGGTGACGGCCGCGGTGATGGCGGCCGTGTCCGGCGACAGTTGGTTGCCGTACGGATCCGACAGGCGCAGGGAGAAGGACTGCTCACCCTGCTTGGGGACGTCGAAGCCGGCCACGCCCGGGTCCGGCAGGAACTCGACGAGGGCCGGGCCCACCACCGACGAGAAGCCCGAGTAGACGATGTGCGTGGAGCGCCACACCTGCGTGTCGCCGTCCCAGCAGCCGTTGGGGCCGTCCCAGACGCCGTTGGGCGGGGCGCGCTGCCCCGTGGCGCAGTCCAGCCGCTCGGTGTCGATGAACTTCTCGCCCGTGTCCCACACGCCGTTGTCGTTGGAGTCCACGAAGGGCTCGGGCAGGTCCACGAACCACTCGCCCGGATCCCACTGGCCATTCTTCGTGCCATTGGAGGCGCCGGAGCCGTCGTAGAAGGACTCCTCACCCGGGGTCACGGCGATGATCGTGACGAGCATGTCGCGCGGGTTGTTGCCTCCATGGTCGGGCTCGCCCACGAGCGGGTCCAAGGGCTTCGGCGGCCACCCGCCCGCGGTGTAGAACTTCGTGGTGACGAGGCCCGGCGACTGGGTGGTGGGCGGCGTCGACTTGTCCACCGAGCCCGCCTCCGAGTACCAGTTCACCTGCGGATCGATGGTCACCGGCTTGTTGAACCGGTCGCTGAGCTGCGCGCTGCACACGGTGTTCAGGTCCGTGCGCGGCGGCGTTTCAGACGCGTTGGCCGCAAGGTTGATCTGCGTGCACTGGACCACGAGGTTGTCGTCCGACGCTCGCGTCCCGCTGATGGAGATGCTCTTGGAGGCGGGCTCCAACTGCGTGCCCGACACGGCCGCCTTCACCAGCGCGAAACCCACCTCGTTGCCCGACTGGAGCGTGGTGCTGACCAGGCCGGTGGCGTTGGTCTTCCCGGAGGCAGGGGCCACCGTGGCGCCGCTCGCGCCCGACACGGTGAAGTTCACCGTGAGGTCGGCAACGCCCTTGTTGTTGCGATCCACCACCTTGAAGGTGATGAGGGTCGACGTGTCGATGTTGGACGACAGGATGCCCAGTCGCTCCTTGGTGGTGGACACGAACGACACCTCGGCGGGGGCGTCCGTCTGGATGGGGCCGCCGTCCGTCGTGCCCGCGTCCGTCGTGCCACCGTCCGGCTTGGTGCCACCGTCCGTCTTGGTGCCGCCGTCCGTGCCGGCATCCGTCTGCGTGCTCGCGGGCCTGACGGTGACGCGGGTGGTCTTGTTGATGCCAGCCCAGGTGCCGATGATGGCCACGTCGCCGGTGCAGCCCACGTCGAGCGCCTTCTCACAGCGGAACGTCGTGCTCGCCTTGCCGTCCACCAGGGTGAACGTCTGGGCCTTGGAGCCGCCCGTGGCGCTCTCGGTGTCGACCAGGCCCGCCGCCGCGTCCAGGTAGAACGACCCCGTCCCGGGGTTGCCGTCCTTGTCCGTCGCGGTGATGGACAGGGTGCTCGTCTGCCCGTCGTCGGTGATGGCGGCCGGGCTTGGGGAGATGCGGAACACCGGCTCCAGGGGCTCGTCGGGGTCTTCGTTGCCCGGGCAGGCCGTCAGACCGAGAGCCAGCACGAGCGCGCCAGCGAATTTCAATGATTTGTGCATGTGGAGTACCCCCCTCCAGGGATAGGTCCTTTTAGTTGAAAGGTCCCCTGCTGCACAAACGGACAGCGGGACGGACGGGGGCCGCCGGGCATCCTTGGGGACCCCCGGGGGACGTACTGCCTGTCGCTTTATTCACCCTCGGGACTGGCGATCAGACGACGGGAGCGGTATGGCAGGAAGACGCGTTGATATTTGAATCAACCCGAGGATCCGCCCCATGGAATTCCAGCTCACCGAGTCCCAGCGCGCGTTGCAGGATGCCGCTCGCAAGTACGCCCGCGAAGTGGTGCGCCCCAAGGCCGCCCACTACGACGAGACCTCCGAATTTCCCCGCGACCTGTTGTCCACGGCCTTCGAACTGGGCCTGCTCAACATGGCCATCCCGTCCGAGTATGGCGGTGGCGGCCTGTCGCACCTGGAGCAGGTCATCGTCTGTGAGGAGCTGGCGTGGGGCTGCGCGGGCGTGGCCACGTCCATCATCGCCAACGACCTGGCCAACCTGCCCATCATCCTGCACGGCACGGAGGACCAGAAGAAGCGGCTGCTGTCGGAGTTCGGGCAGAAGCTGAAGTTCAGCTCCTTCTGTCTCACGGAGCCCAGCGCGGGCTCCGACGTGGCGGCCATGAGCACCACCGCGCGCCGGGAGGGTGACGAGTACGTCCTCAACGGCACCAAGTGCTTCATCACCAACGGCGGCTACGCGGATCAGTTCACCGTGTTCGCCACGCTGGACAAGGGCAAGAAGCACAAGGGCATCACCTGCTTCGTCGTGGAAGGCCGCCCCGCGGGCGTCACCACCGGCAAGCACGAGAACAAGATGGGCCAGCGGGCCAGCAACACCGTCACCGTCAACTTCGACGAGGTCCGCGTCCCGGTGGCCAACCGCATCGGTGAGGAAGGGGAGGGCTTCAAGGTCGCCATGGCGACGCTGGACAACAGCCGCCCGCTCACCGCCAGCCTGTCCGTGGGCATCGCCCGCGCGGCGCTGGAGTATTCGCTGGAGTACTCGGCCCAGCGTCAGACGTTCGGCAAGCCCATCCGCGAGCACCAGGGCGTGCAGTTCATGCTGGCCGACATGGGCATGAACACCCACGCCGCGCGCCTGCTCACCTGGGAGAGCGCCTGGGTGCTGGATGAAGGACAGCGCAACACCCTGCAGTCCAGCTATGCCAAGTGCTTCGCCGCCGACATGGCCATGAAGGTCGCCACCGACGCCGTGCAGGTCTACGGCGGCTACGGCTACATGAAGGACTACCCGGTGGAGAAGCTGATGCGCGACGCCAAGCTCATCCAGGTCTACGAGGGCACGAGCCAGGTGCAGCGTCTGGTCATCGCCAAGGAACTGTTCAGGTAGAAAAGCAAAACTGCGCGCGGTGGGGCTTTCAAGTTGCCGCCGCGCTGTACGGATGTCTATTACTCCGGCCCTGATGCGCGGCGCGTCAACCTGAAGCCGCGTCCCGGTGCCTCAAGCAGCCGACCCACTTTTCAAGCACTCCCCACAGAGGAGAAGCCCGCCGTGAAGATTCTCGTCACCGCCAAGCGCGTGGAAGACCCTGAGTCGAAGATCAAGGTGAAGCCGGACGGCTCGGACATCGTGAAGGAGGGGCTGAAGTACAAGATCAACCCCTTCGACGAAATCGGCGTGGAAGAGGGCCTGCGCCTCGCGGCCAAGCACACCGGCGAGGTCGTGGTGGTCTCCATCGGCGGCAAGGAGGTGCAGGAGCAACTGCGCCACGCGCTGGCCATGGGCGCCAACCGCGCCGTGTGGGTGAACCACACGGGCCCGTTGGATCAGCTCGGCATCGCGGGCCTGCTCCAGAAGGTCGCGGAGAAGGAGAAGCCGGACATCGTCCTCTTGGGCAAGCAGTCCATCGACGATGACCAGAACCAGGTGGGCCAGTACCTGGCCGAGTTCCTGGGCTGGGGCCAGGCCACGTTCGCCTCCAAGGTGGAGTCGCTGGAGAGCGCCGAGGAGAAGAACAAGACGCCCGCGGTGGTGCTGTCCGCGGACAAGAAGAGCGTGCAGGTGGTGCGTGAAGTGGACAACGGGCTTGCCACGCTGGAAGTGCAGCTTCCGGCCATCGTGACCACGGACCTGCGCCTGAACCAGCCGCGCTACGCGAGCCTGCCGGGCATCATGAAGGCCAAGAGCAAGCCCATCGAGGAGCTGACGCCGGCCGGGCTGGGCGTGGACGTGGCGCCGAAGATCCAGGTGCTGAAGCTGGCCTCTCCCCCGGCGCGCAAGGCGGGCATCAAGGTGCCGGACGTGGCGACCCTGGTGGAGAAGCTGCACAACGAGGCGAAGGTCGTCTGACCGCGTTTCCCATCCATCCCTGAAGATTCCGGAGACAGACACATGTCCATCGTCCTCATCGTCGCCGAACAGCAGCCGGACGGGAACCTGCGCAAGGCTTCCCTCAACGCCATCGCCGCGGGCAAGCAGCTCGCGGAGAAGTCGGGCGGAGAGCTGCACCTCGTCCTCTTGTCCAAGGACCCCTCGAAGGTCGCCGGGGAGCTGACCGGCACCGGCGC
This sequence comes from Corallococcus terminator, assembly GCF_003611635.1. Taxonomy (GTDB): domain Bacteria; phylum Myxococcota; class Myxococcia; order Myxococcales; family Myxococcaceae; genus Corallococcus; species Corallococcus terminator. The sequence continues at coordinate 7,834 of NZ_RAVZ01000203.1, forward strand.
CAAGGCCATCCACACGGCCGCCGCCCCGGAGTTCGAGCACTACCTGGCGGAGGTCTACGCCCCCGCCATCGCCGCGCTCGCGCAGGAGCTGAAGGCCACCTTCATCGGCGCGGCCTCCACGGCGCAGGGCAAGGACCTGCTGCCGCGCGTCGCCGCCCGGCTGAAGTCCGCCATGGCCACCGACATCACCGCCATCAACGGCAGTGGCGCGGACATCACCTTCACGCGCCCCATGTGGGCCGGCAACGTGTTCGCCGAAGTGAAGCTGAACACGCCGGTGCAGGTCATCAGCATCCGCGCCACGGAGTTCCCGGCCGCCGCCACGGGCCAGGGCGCCGCGGAGGTGAAGACCTTCCAGCCCAAGCTGGAGGCCAGCAAGACGAAGTTCGTCAGCTTCAACGAGGTGAAGAGCGCGCGTCCGGAGCTGACCGAGGCGAGCGTGGTGGTGTCCGGCGGTCGCGGCACCAAGGGCGACTTCAAGGAAGTCGAAGCGCTGGCGGACCTGCTGGGCGCCGCGGTGGGCGCGTCCCGCGCGGTGTGCGACGCGGGCTGGGTGCCCAACGACTACCAGGTCGGCCAGACGGGCAAGGTCGTCGCGCCCAAGCTGTACATCGCCGCGGGCATCAGCGGCGCCATCCAGCACCTCGCCGGCATGAAGAGCTCCAAGACCATCGTCGCCATCAACAAGGATCCGGAGGCGCCCATCTTCCAGGTGGCCGACTACGGCCTGGTGGACGACCTCTTCAAGGTCCTGCCCGCGCTGCGCGAAGGCATCCAGAAGCTGAAGTAGGCCGCCACTTTTCGAAGCGGACGGTGAAGCAAGCGAAGGGCGCGTCGGGCCGGGAGGGCATCCCCGGTCAGCGCGCCCTTCGTGCGTTCTACAGGTCGATGTCGCTGTCGCGGCCGGGCTGCTTGTCCGGCGGCGGGAGCGGGGCGGAGGGGGCCCGGGGCTCCACTTCATCTTCTTCCGGAGCCTCCGGAGCCTCCGGGGCCTCTGGCTCATGGGGGTCCAGGTCCTCCGGCAGCGCGTCCGGCGCGTCGTCGGGTGCCTCCGTGTCCAGCAGGTCCACGCGGCGGCCGTCCGCGAGCTCCACGTACAGGGTGCGGAAGGTCCACGACTCGCCGTTCTTGTCGGCCACGGCATGCAGGGTGCCGTCCGCCTTGGGGCCGTCCAGCGGGACGACGAAGGACGCGTGGGTGCGGCCGTTGGTGGTGCTCACCTGGGTGTTGCTGGGGAAGCCCGGCTTGAAGGGGGTGCCCAGCTCCTTCTGCACGTGCGGATCATCCTGCGCCTGGGCGAGCGCGTCCGTGTACGCGCCCATGTCCCGGAAGGACGTGTAGCCATAGCCGATGGCGATGGCGGCGAAGCACAGGCAGGAGCCCATCAGGCCCAGGCAGCCCACCGGCACGGCCCACTTCCAGTTCCGGTTCCACCACCCCTGGCGGGGCACGGGCGCGTAGTCACCCTCGGGCATCGTCGGCATGGGCCCTCCTGGCCTTGGCGTCGGGCCGTGTCATAGCCGGTTCCGGACGAAGCCGGGGTGGAGCATGTGTCACGGAACCTGTCGCCACGGCGCCTTCATGACAGAGTGTCCGCCATGCCCTCTGGTGGCGTCTCGACGGCCGAGCTCGCGGACCTGCTTGCGGCGCTGCCTTTCGGCCACCGGCTGTGGGTGCGCGGCATGGGGCGGAGCCTCTATCCGCTCCTGCGCAGCGGGGACGCCGTGCGCCTCCTGCGCTGCGGCCCGGAGCGGCTGGCACGCGGGGACGTGGCGCTGGTGAGGCATGGGCCCCGGCTGGCCGCCCAGGTGGTGCTCTCCACCCAGCCCTGGGTGACGGAGCCGCTCCTGGGCGGACCCCATGCACCGGGAGGGGAGCTGGTGGGACGGGTGATCGCGCTCAAGCGCGGGAAGATGGTGCTGCGGCTGCCCCGGCCCACCCGGCCGGCGCTGTTCCTCACCCAGCGGGCCCTGTCCGGCGTGTGGACGCAGCCCGCGGCCCGCGCGGTGTTCCGACACCTGCGCGACCTGTTCTCCGGGTGGACGAAGCCCCTGCGCCGCCACTTCGTGGGGCCGGTGGAGATAAGGCTGGTGCGCCAGGACGACCTGGACGCGCTGCTCGCCTTCGCCACCGAGCGGCTGGTGGTGTCCGGCACCTTCCTGCGCCGCCAGCTTCGCGACCGCTGGGGCCTTCCGGCGGAGCGGCGCGTGGGAGGGGCGGCGGGGGCCTTCGACGCGCAGGGGCGCCTGCTCGGCTTCGCCTGGGTGGATGACTACCGCCAGGAGGGGCTGGCCCTGGAAGGCCTCTGGGTGCGCTCGCTGGTGGTGGCGCCCAGGGTGCGGCGCATGGGGGTGGCCACCGCCCTGGTGCGCTGTCTGGTGGAGGAGGCCCGGCGCCAGGGGGCGGACCGCGTCCACGCGGACATCGACGAGGACAACACCGCGTCGCTGAGGACGTTCTCGGGCCTGGACTTCCAGCCCGCGCCGGCCGCGCTGACCACCGCGACCAACCAGCAGTGGGACGCGGCGGGCGGCAGCAAGCGCCTGGTCGTGCTGGTGCGCGCGCTTTCGGCGTGAGGGATGCCGGGGGGTTGCGCTCCTCTGGACCCTGGGCCTAAAGCACCCCCGTCCCGTTCCCCCCGCATTCCTCGCTGGCGAGGCCCCTCGTGAGCACCCCTGCGTCCGTCACCCCTTCGTCTCCTGGCACGCCGCCTCCCGCCGCTTCACCGGAGGGCGAAGGCAAGAGGGGCTTCAACGTCGACCACCTCTTCCTGGGCCTGCTGGCGGTGTTCTTCCCGCTGGCCGTCGCGTCGCACTTCTTCTTCCCGGGCACGTGGACGTTCGTCCTCTGCGCTGTCGCGCTCGTCCCGCTGGCGCGCCTGATGGGCGAGGCCACGGAGGTCATCGCGCACAAGCTGGGCAGCGGCCTGGGCGGCTTGATGAACGCGTCGTTCGGCAACGCCGCGGAGCTCATCATCGCGCTGGCGGCGCTGCGTTCGGGCCATGGGGACGTGGTGAAGGCGTCCATCACCGGCGCCATCCTGGGCAATCTGCTGCTGGTGCTGGGCGCGGCCATCCTCGCGGGCGGCCTGAAGTACCCCCGGCAGACCTTCAACATGACGGCGGCGCTGTCCGGCTCCTCCATCATGTTCCTGGCGCTCACCGCCATGACCATCCCGGACCTGTTCCACGCGGTGCGCGGTCCGGCCGCGGAGCCCGTGCTCTTCCCGATGTCGGTGGCCATCTCCGTCATCCTGCTCATCGTCTACGCGCTGTCGCTGCTCTTCTCCCTGAAGACGCACGCGCACCTGTACGCGGGCGAGGAGCACGGCGCGCCGGAGGAGATGCCCACGTGGACGACGAAGAAGGCCAGCATCGTCCTGCTGGCGGCGACCCTGGGCGTGGTGGTGGTGGCGGAGTTCCTGGTGCACGCCATCGAGCCGGCCATCGCCACGTTCGGCTTCACGCACACCTTCGTGGGCGTCATCATCATCGCCATCATCGGCAACGCGGCGGAGCACTCCACAGCCATCCTGATGGCGCTGAAGAACAAGATGGACCTGGCGTTCAACATCGCCTTCGAGTCCTCCAAGCAGATCGCCCTCTTCGTCGCGCCGGTGCTGGTGCTGGTGTCCATCCCGCTGGGCCAGCACCTGACGCTGGAGTTCAGCCACATGGAGGTGGCGGGCATCGCCATCGGCACGGGCGCCGCGGCGCTCATCGCGCTGGATGGCGAGTCCAACTGGCTGGAGGGCGTGATGCTGCTGGGCGTCTACGCCATCCTCGGCGTCGCGTTCTTCTTCATCCCGTAGGCACCCGGTGACGACTCCTGGCGTGGAGGGTGGGCGGTGGCGGGCGGACGGGGCGCTGGTGCTCCTCTGCTTGTTCTGGGGCGCGACGTTCGTGGTGGTGAAGGACGCGCTCGCGTTCGCGGACCCCTTCACGTTCCTCACCCTGCGCTTCTCGGTGGGCGCGGCCGTGATGGTCGCGCTCGCCGGACGACGGATGTTCGCGCCCGGCGTGCTGGGAAAGGGCGCGCTGCTGTCGGTGTTGCTGTTCCTGAGTTTCGCGCTCCAGACGGTGGGCTTGAAGGACACCACGCCGTCGCGCGCGGCGTTCCTCACCGGGCTCAACGTCCTCTTCGTCCCGCTGTTCTCCGTGGTGCTGCTCAAGCGCCTTCCCCGCGTGAGCACCCTCGTGGGCGTGGTGATGGCCGCGGTGGGTCTGTACGCGCTGACGATGCAGGCCGAAGGCCCGGTGCGGCCGGGGCACCTCTGGGGCCTGTACCTGGGGGACTGGCTGTCCATCGGGTGCGCGGCGACGTACGCCGGACACATCCTGCTCACGGAGCGCTTCGCCTCGCGCGACGGCGTGCTGGGCCTGGTGGCGGTGCAGTTGCTGGGCGTGGCGCTCTTGTCCGCGCTGTGCCTGCCGTTCGTGGAGCGGCGGCTGGAGCCGACCCCGGCGCTCATCGGGGCGGTGCTGGTGTGCGGCGTGCTCGCGAGCGCGGTCGCCATTGGCGTGCAGACGTGGGGACAGGCGCGCACCACGGCGGTGCGCGCGGCGGTCATCTTCGCGCTGGAGCCGGTGTTCGCCTCCGTTGCTTCCGTCGTGATGGGGCGCGAGGTGTTGGGGCCGCGCGAGTGGTTCGGCGGCGCGCTCATCCTGCTGGGCGTGCTCATCTCCGAATTGGGGCCAGGGGCCTGGGAAGGATGGCGGGCGCGGGGCCGGCCGCCCGCCTCCTGAGCACCCGACACGTGGGGGGGCGCGTCCGGCCTGGGGAGCGCGCACGTCGTGGGCGCGCTATGACAGCGCCCGACCCATGAGCGTGGAGCTGAGACGAAACGGGCTGCACCTGACGGGCACGCCGCTGTCGCTGGACGCGAAGCGCAAGTCGCCCCTGTCCTTCGTCAGCCATGGGCACTCGGACCACATCGCCCGGCATGAGAGCACCATCGCGACGGAGGCCACGCTGCGCTTCATGGCCCACCGGCTGGGCCCGGTGCGCTCGCCGCTGTCGGTGCCGTTCCGCCGCCCCTTCGAACTGGGGCCGCTGACGCTGGAGCTGCTGCCCGCGGGCCACATCCTGGGCAGCGCGCAGCTTCGCGTGACCCGCGCGGACGGCCGGCGCATCGTCTACACCGGCGATTTGAACACCGCGCCGTCGCTCACCGCGGAGGCCACGGAGGTGGCCACGTGCGACACGCTCGTCATCGAATCCACCTTCGGCCACCCGCGCTACCGCTTCCCGCCGCGTCCGGAGGTGCTGGGACAGGTGGAGACGTGGCTGCGCGCGCAGCTCTCCCGGGACGTGACGCCGGTGCTGCTGGGCTACCCGCTGGGCAAGAGCCAGGAGGCCATGAAGCATCTGGCCGTCCGGGGCTTCCAGCTCGTCGCGCACCCGTCCATCTTCGAGGTGGCCGGGCTGTACGCGGAGCTGGGCGTCCCCATCGAGAACCTGCGCTGCTACGAGGGCAAGGTGGCGCCGGGCGAGGTGCTCTTCTTCCCGCCGCACCTGGCGCGCGGTGGGGGCCTGGCGCCCATCTGGCCCCGGGCGACGGCGGTGCTCACCGGCTGGGCCATGGACCCGGGCGGCGCGCGGCGCTACGGCGCGGACGTGGCCTTCCCGCTGTCGGACCACGCGGACTTCCCGTCGTTGATGCGCTACGTGAAGGACACCGGGGCGCGGGACGTCATCACCTGCCACGGGTTCGCCCAGGAGCTGGCCCAGGCGCTGCGGGACGTGGGCACGGATGCCCGCCCGCTGGGCAAGCCACAGCAGATGACCTTGTTCTGAGAGGGCTCTGTTTTGCCGCGCCGAAGCGTTAGAACGGTCGCCCGATATGACCTCACCTGCTCCCTCGCTCTGCGGCCATCTTGCCAACGTGCTGCTGTGCACGGACCCCGAGAAGAAGCGCTTCGTCACCCGGGAGGTGCCCGAGGTGCAGGTGTCCTTCGAGGGCTTCGTGGGGGACCGCCACGCGGGCCTCACGCGGCTCGCGGATGTGCGCACGCCGTGGTTTCCCAAGGGCACGGTCATCCGCAACACGCGGCAGGTGTCGGTGGTGTCGCGCGAGGAGCTGGCGGAGGTCGCGCGCACGATGGGCATCCCCAACGTGCTCGCGTCCTGGCTGGGCGCGAACCTGGAGCTCGTCGGGGTGCCGCGGCTGACGCACCTGCCGCCGGGCACGCGGCTGTTCTTCCCGGAAGACACCACGCTGGTGATGGAAGGGGAGAATCAGCCCTGCATCCACCCGGGGCGCGCCATCGAAGCGCACCACCCGGACATGAAGGGGCTGGCCAGCCGCTTCGTGAAGGCCGCGTGGCAGAAGCGCGGGCTCGTGGGCTGGGTGGAGCGTCCGGGCCTCATCCGCGCGGGGGATGAGGTGCGGGTGATGCTGCCTCCTCCCGTGACGTACTCGCTGCCCGCGGCGCCGGTGGAAGCGAAGCACGAACAGGTGGGCTGAAGGCCCTCGCTCCCGTCCGCTTTCAGTGGACGGAGATGAAGACGCGCAGTTGGTAGGTGTCCTTCCTCACGTCCGGGAAGGCGTTGAAGCGGCTGTGGCGCTGGTAGAAGTTCGCCTCCCCGCCCAGGCCCAGCCGCCGGTACACGGGCAGGTCCACCTGGAGCTGCCCGGTGCGCACCTGATGCGAGCCATTGGAGCCGTCCAGCACCAGGGTGTGGGAGACGCCCGCCTCCAGCGTGACGACGTCCCACGTGTCGCGCGCGTAGACGGCCTGGACCTGGAAGCCGCCTCCGACGCCGTAGTCATAGCGGCGGCTCGCGCCGCTGCTGTGCTCGGAGGAGATGGCGGCGAGGGGGACGCCGTCCGCCAGCAGCATCGTCTTCAGCGTGGAGCGGTCGGTGAGCTGGTGCCGGTACAGCAGGCCCACGTTCAGGGCCTGGCCGCCCATCTCGTACGCGAGCGTGTCCACGTAGCTCATCTGCTGCAACACGCCCAGGCGCAGCTCGTCGCGCTCGGTGCGCACCAGCGGCTTCGCCACGAGCAGGCCCTGCAGCCGGGCGTGGCTCACCAGGTTGCTCTCCTGGGTGGTGAACTGGATCCGCGCTTCGAAGGCGTCGAACGGGCGATGGTGTTCGCCCTGGAAGGCGTCCCCGTAGCGCAGGGAGAACTCGGCGAAGAACTGGTCTTCGCCCCAGGCCAGGGACTCGCCGTCGCCCAGCTTCAGGTATCCCAGCGTCCCCCAACTGGCGAGCGTGCCTGGAGTCCACGACGGGGGCTTGGGTTCCCTGCGGGACACGTCGCCGCGCAGCACGCGGTTGAAGCCGCGCACGGGGCTGAGCACGCCCGCGCCCAGCTCGCGCACGAAGCGCCTGCCTCCGGTGGCCTCGGGGTCGAGCACCAGGGAGGACAGTCGGTAGAGCGCTTCACCCATGGCCGCGCCGCCCAGGGTGGTATTGATGAGGTCGTTGAAGGAGGGCGGCAGGTTCTCCGCGAACAGCTCCCACTGGAGGCTGCCCAGGAGCGTGAAGGGCAGGGCACCGACGAACGAGAAGCCGTTGTCCCGCGCGGCCGTGAAGTAGAAGCTGCCGTGGTAGGGGTGCGCGATCTGGTTTTCGGGGAACCCGTCCCCGTCCCAGACGAAGCCCGTGCGCAGGTTGTCCTTCCAGGTGTGCACATCCACCCGGGCCCACTCCTTGCCCACCACCCGGTCATAGGTCCACACCACCAGGTTGACGGCGGTGACCTCCGCCAGCGCGCGCCACAGGTGCCGTGTTGTCGGTGTGTCCTTCGCGACGGCGTCTTCCTTCAGCGGGGCATCCGCGGGCCGCGTCGTTTCCTCGCAGCCCGGGTCGCCCAGGAGGCCGAGCGCCTCCGCGGGCCGCGTCGTTCGCTCCTCGCAGCCGGTATTGCCCAGGAGGTCGAGCGCATCCGGGGGCCGCGCGGGCTCCGCCCCTCGCGCGGTGGAGCCCAGCAGTCCGAGCGCCAGCAGCACGCCCCGGAATGCCCGGGGGCTCCGGCCTCCGCCGCGTCGCGCTCCGCCTTTGCTTCGCCCCATCGCCTCCGCCCACGCCCCGGAAAACCGCCTGCCCCTCACGCCGCCCCGCCGCGAACTCCAACGGTAGGCAGTCACGCACCCGAAAGCGTCCCCGCCTCCTGGGGAGGGGGGATGACGGGAATCCCGCGCGCGGCCTCGCGTCGCGTGCCACGCGCGCCGGCTGTAAAAGCAGAAGGCCCGGCACGAAGCGCCTGGGGCGCTCCGACCGGGCCTCCTCGCATCACCTCCGCGTCACGGAGGTGATGGGCTTCACGCGTCCGGCGACTGGACGATGAGCTTCTCCTTGCCGCACACGTCGCACCGCACGTGCACGAACAGGTCGCCATCGCTGTCCTCGGGCACTTCACCCTCGGGCACGCCCAGCTCCGCCTTGGCCAGCGCGGCCACCTTGGTCGGGATCTCCTGCGCCTTGAGCGACTGCACGTAGGTCATCTCGCGCTCGTGGCACTCGCGCGTCTCCGGACCGGTAAGCCACGACGGCTCCATGCCTTCGGGCAGCCGGCTCAACAGCTCCAGGTTCGACACCGACTCCGCCAGGTACGCCAGCCGCCGCAGCCGCGCCTCCTCCGGCAGGGCCGCGAACACCTGGAAGCCCTCCAGCAGGGCCTGCCGGTCGTCGCCGGTGGCCGCCTGCGCCAGCTCCATGGACGCCTCGCTCGACTCCAGCGCCTCGTCCCAGTTGTTCTCCGGGTTGAAGCCCGCCTCCAGGAGCGACGTGTAGAGCTGGGCCGCCGCCATGCGACGGCGGGCCTCGTGCACGTGCTCCACCACCTCGTGCGTCAGGCGCAGCTCCAGCAGCGCGCCCGTGGTGCGAGGATCGATGGAGCCCGTGATGTCATCCACCTCCACCTCCGCGCGCAGCTCGCCCTTGAGCTGCTTGGCGGCCGCGAAGCGGAACAGGGGCAGCACGCCGACCTCGCGCAGGTACACCGCCGCGACGTTGGCCTCCTTGCCGCTCATGCGCAGCGCCTTCTGCGCGCGCTCCACCGCGCCGGGGTCGGCCGCGGGCTTCTTGTTCTCCAGCCGCGTCTTCACCGCCTCGCGGTAGAGCGTCTCCAGGGAGCTTCCCGGAGGCAGCCGCTGGGGCAGCAGGGGACGCAGGCCCGGCACGTCCAGCACCCAGAGCGGGGGCGCGCCCACGTGCTTGAGCGCCCGGAAGAAGAGCGAGCCCGGCGGATCCTGCGGCCGGAAGGGGGGCAGGTCGTCCGGGTGCGCCGGGTTCGAGCCCTCCATCGCGTTGCCGCCACCGTGGCTCTGGCCCAGCATCTTCTCGCGCTGCTCGCGCGTGAAGGCCGTGATGCCCTGGACCGGCGGGGGCGGGGGCGGGGGCGCTTCCTCGCCGTCCAGGCCCGTCACGCGGTCCATGTCCACGTCGTCCAGCTCCAGGTCGTCCAGACCCTTGGCGCCGGTGAAGTCGCATCGCAGGAGCTTCAGTTTTTCGAAGGTACAGCCTTCCAGGTTGGCGCCGCGGAAGTCGCAGTCCTGAAGGCGGCCTCCGTGGAAGTAGGCGTTGGAGAGGTCCGCGTCCCGGAAGTTCATCTTCGACAGGTCACAGCGCTCCCACTCGGAGCCCACCAGTCCGAGCCCGGACAGGTCGGCGTTGGCGGAGAACAGCTGCGTGAACGTGGCGCCGGTATGGTCGGTGGCCACCTGGGACGACTTGCGCAGCTTGTTCCACTCTGCGGAGCCGCTCTGGAGCAGCTTCTCGATAGTTGGGGCTTTCGGCATGGACCGCGAATTATTCGTGTGGTCTGGTCCAGGCGCCAGCACAAATGATCGAGTACCGAATTGAAGCCGACACCGTCGGGATGCGGCTGGACAAGCACCTGCGCAAGCGGATGCCCAACGTCCCGGTCAGTCACCTCTTCAAGATGATCCGTACCAAGAAGGTACGGGTGAACGGCAAGCGCGCGCAGCCGGAGCAGTTGCTCGCCGAAGGAGACGTGCTCACCATCCGCGGCACCGAAGAGCAGCTCACCCTCGCGGAGCGTCCGAAATCGGAC
>NZ_RAVZ01000204.1 GCF_003611635.1 Corallococcus terminator
CCCGGAGCTGGTGCTGGTGGGCGGAGGAGGCGACGGGGATGGGGACGACGACGACTGAAACAGGGGGAAGGGGACTGCTAGCATCCGGGCATGGGCGTTCATGACTACCGGTGCAGTGTCTGCGGTCCCCCCACTTCGTACACGTGCGGCGAGAAGACGGGCGAGGAGTGCGAGGAGGAGGGGATGGGCGACGACCAGGCCATCCTGGACCTGTTCTTCTTCGCGGAAGGGGAGTCCCCCGAGGACCCCGCGTCCTTCGAGCAGCACCGGGGCCGCGCCCGGCGCATGGAGACGCGGCCGTATGGCTATGACTGGGGAGACTGGGAGTTCGTCCCCAGCCTCAACTACCGGGATCTCCTCATGGGGGGCGGTGACGACACCGGCGTCTGGTGCATCGAGCCCTATGAAGAGGGCGTGAGCGACGGCGGCCCCGTCTCCCTGGAGATTCCCGAGGGTGAGCGCGTCTGGGTGGTCAACTACTGTCCCACCTGTCATCCGGTGTTCGTGGAAGGCAGACGCTCTGGCGATGAACCCTGTCTGGAATACCTGCGGGCCATCGCGGAGAACCTGGGGATGGACTTCGAGGGCGTGCGCACGAGCGCGGACAAGCCGGCCTTCATCGAGGCCGTCCGCGCGAAGGTCGCGCTGCGGCGGCCCCTTTCCTAGAAGCTGACGGGATGCGGTTCGCTTTCGGGGGCCGGGTCCGCGTACGTCCCGTTCGCGACCCAGAGGGTGACCTCCGCCAGGTGCCCTGATTCCACGAGGAGGACTTCGCGGAACGCCTGCTCCAGCTCGGGCGGGCCCAGCTCCGAGGCCAGGTCGACGAGCATCGCCCAGCCCGCGTTGTTGATGAGCTCCGAGACGAGCGTCACGCGCAGGGCGTCCATGAGCGTGGCGCCCGGCGCGTCGATGGCCTGGATGAGCCCCCGGCACTGCGAGTCCGCGACGTCGCCGGAGGGCGTCCGCAGCGAGGGCGGGGCACCGAGCCGCAGCAGGCCGTCGCGCACCTGGCCCAGGTGCTCCAGCTCCTGGTTGTGGAGTTCGAGGAGTCGTTCGGGCGTGGGGCCCCCGTCGTAGGTGCCCAGCGCGTGGGTCTTGATGAGGAGCCCCGCGTAGAGCCGGGAGCTGGTCCGCTCGAAGGCGAGCCGCTCGCACAGCCTGTCGATGAAGAGCGCGGGCGAGCCCCCCTTCAGGACCTGGAGCGCGCCGCTCATCCGCTCCCGGAAGGCGGTGGTGGGCATCACGTCCGAGGCCTCGGCGATCCGCGACAGGTGGATCCGCAGGGATTGCACGGCACCTTCCGCCGGGGGCAGGACGGTGTTCCGCACCGCACCGTGGGTCAGGTGCTCCAGCTCCTGCTCGCTGAGCAACATGGCCGTGCGTTTCAGTCCCTGCTTCACGTCTTCATCCCACGACATGGCGGCCCTCCTACCGGGCACTTCCCCCTGTTCGACGGAGATCATCCGGGGATGGGGGGAGGGCTCAAGCTGGGGATGGGAGGACAGGGTGTCCATGGGACCTCGGGACGGCTGGCACGCCGTCACGGGGCCATGACTGTCATTGCGAGGACGGACGGGCCGCCCCCGGGGGCCGTGCGGCTTTGCTACGACGTGACGGCCAGCGACTCCCGGAGTCGCGCGATGTCGCGCGAAGGCGGTGCCCCGAACAGCCGGCTGTATTCGCGGCTGAACTGGGACGGGCTCTCGTAGCCCACGGAGTGTCCAGCCATCGCCGCGTCCATGGCCTGCGCGAGCATCAGGCGGCGGGCCTCCTGGAGCCGCAGTTGCTTCTGGTACTGCAGCGGGCTCATCGCCGTGACGGATTTGAAGTGGTGGTGCAGCGCGGACGGGCTCATGTGGACGGTGCGCGCCAGCCGTTCGATGCGCAGCGGCGCGGTGTAGTGCGCCTTGAGCCAGTGGATGGCGCGGGTGATGGACTCCAGGCGGCTGTCGGCCAGGGCGATCTGTCGCAGCCGCGCGGAGTTCTCACCCGACAGCAGGCGGTAGAGGATTTCGCGGATGACGAGCGGCGCCAGTACGGGGATGTCACGCGGCGTGTCCAACAGCCGCACGAGCCGCGCCGTCGCGTCCAGCAGCGGTGCGCCCACCGGGCCCAGCGCGAGCCCCCGGCCCACTCCCCGGGAGGCGGGGGCTTCCAGCCGTGCCTCCATCATCAGGGCGCCCAACTGGCCGGGCTCCAGGTCCAGCCGGAAGCAGAGGTAGGGCCTGGCGGTGGTGGCCTCGATGACCTGTCCCGTCACGGGCAGGTCCACCGAAGCGACCAGGCACTGGTCCGGGCCATAGACATACGACTCGCCGGCCAGCAGCACCTGCTTGCGGCCCTGCGCCACGATGCACAGCGCCGGCGCATGCAGTGCGTGCAGCGGCAGGGTGGGCTCCGAGGCGCGGATGAGGACCAGCCGGGGAATGGCCGTGGCGTGCAGGCCGTCCGTGGGCGCGTGGCGCTTCACGAGCGTCGCGAGCTCCGACAGGTGCGGGTTCAGGGCGGAGGAGGGACGGGCGGTGGTCATTCGGCGCCTGTCTTAATCCCGAAGGGGCTCCGGCGCCCGTGCAGGAATGGGCAAGAGTCCGGGAGCATCCGGATACCGCCTCCGGGGCCTGCCTTGAGAGGGTGTGCATGTTCCCGGTACCGCTTCGGTCTCGGGTCATCTCCACGAGGGCAGGCACATGACGACGAACATCCAGGGCAAGGTGGTGGCCATCACCGGAGCGAGCAGCGGCATTGGAGAGGCGACGGCCCGCCTGCTCGCCCAGCAGGGCGCGAAGGTGGTGCTGGGGGCAAGGCGCGTGGACAGGCTGGAGGCGCTGGCCTCCGAGCTGAAGGCGAAGGAAGGCGAGGCGCGGGTGCGCGCGCTGGACGTGACGAAGCGCGAGGACGTGCAGGGCTTCGTGGACTTCACGTTGAAGGAGTTCGGGCGGCTGGACGTGCTCATCAACAACGCGGGCGTGATGCCGCTGTCGCTGCTGGAGATGCTGAAGGTGGACGAGTGGGACCGGATGATCGACGTGAACATCCGGGGCGTGCTGCACGGCATCGCGGCGGCGCTGCCGGTGATGAAGCGGCAGAAGGCGGGCCAGTTCATCAACCTGTCGTCCATTGGCGGGCACACGGTGAGCCCGACGGCGGCCGTCTACTGCGCCACGAAGTACGCGGTGCTGGCCATCTCCGAGGGCCTGCGCCAGGAGGTGGGCGCGGACATCCGCGTGACAGTCATCTCCCCGGGCGTCACCACGTCGGAGCTGGCGGAGAGCATTTCCGACCCGAACGCCCGCGAGGTGATGCGCGAGTTCAGGAAGGGCGCGATTCCGGCGGAGGCCGTGGCCCGGTCCATCTCCTACGCCATCGCCCAGCCCGCGGATGTGGATGTGAGTGAAATCATCATCCGCCCCACGTCGAGCCCGTACTGAAAGTCAAACGGAGCGGGGGATGGGCAGACAGTCAGGCTTCGGATAGGGTGCGCGTCCGCCGAGGGGGAGGCCCTTTACATGCCTGTGACGAAGCACCCACTGTCTGTCTTCTTGCTCTGTGCCTGTCTTTTCAGTCTGGGCGCCTGTGATTCGACCTCCAACCCCACCCCTGACGCGGGGGCTGTCGTGGACGCGGGCCCTGACGCCGGGCCCGTCGTGGAGCCGGAGCCCACCTGTGATGGCTTCCCCTGTTCCGAGGGGACGTGCTCCATCCAGGACGGGCAGCCGGTGTGTCGGTGCGGGGACGGTAGCGCCCCGCCGTGCTCGGCACCTGAAATCCCGGACGGCTACACGCGGGTGACGCCCTCGGAGACGGAGGTCCATTCCGTCCCCTGGGGGAACATGGAGGTTCCGCTCCGGTTCGCCTTCGTCGCCCAGGCCGGGCGGCACTACGACTTCATCGTGGAGGTCGAGACGGAGGGCTATGTCCTGAATCTGCGGGACGCGGCGGGTGTGTCGCTCGATTACGGTGTCATGGAGGACGGGGTGCCGAGCTGGATGCCCTACACCTGGCATTGGTCGGGCTTCGCCGCGAACGCCGTCTACACGCTGGAGATCTCCGCGTACTCTCACGACGGCCGCCGGCCCTTCGCCTTCCGCTTCGTGGACACGGGGCCGGACGACCAGGCGGACCTGTTCGCCTTCGCGGCCCCCTGGGTGCCCTCGGCGCAGCCCCTGACGGGCATCAATGAGCACTACTACGAGCGGGACCTGCTCTCGTTCCAGACCGTGGCGGACCGGGTCTATGCCCTCACCTGTACCTTCCCGACGCCGTACTGGGAGATGGCCTTCGTCAACCGGAGGGACCAGGAGTATGCGATCGCCGCGTACGACATCTTCTTCGAGGAGATCCGGGAGGGCAGCATCGCCTTCAAGTCACCGGGTGGGCTGTTCTATGCCTCCATCAAGGACATGACGTACCCCGCAACGCAGACTCCATACAACTGCCTGTTGAATGACCTGGGGGCCGAGGACCACGGAGACGCGATGGAGACCGCGACCGCGCTTCCGGCCGGCACGGCGTCCGTCCAGGGGAAGATGGAGACCTTCATGGACCGGGACGTCTTCTCCCTGCGCGTCGTGCCCCAGCACCACTACCGGGCGTCGTGCACCGAAGACGGCCTGATGTCCTGCGAGGTCCTGGATGCCGTCCCGGGTGGAGCCTTCACCCGTTCGGCCTCCGAGCGCACGACCACGACCTTCAAGGCCCTCCAGTCCACGCACTACGTGAGCATCAACCTCAACGCGTCCCTGGTGCCACGGTGGGTGAGGCAGAACTACGCCCTCCAGTTCGAGGACCTGGGCGAGGACGACCACGGAGACACCCTGGCCACGGCGACGCCGCTCACGGGGCCGGTGCAGGCCATCACGGGCCGCATCCCCGACTCCTACGACCACGACTTCTTCTCCTTCCAGGCGATCGCGGGGCGGCGCTACCGGTTCGGCTGCGACTGGAAGGAGACGCCGGGGCAGGTGCAGCTCTACGCGGTCGTGCGTGACGCCCAGGACAACCGGCTGGAGGTGCCCCGCGAGCACGTGGATTCGCGGTGGACCCAGACCTACACGCAGCTCCAGAGCGGAACCTACTCCGTCGACCTGATGGCGGAGTCCGAAGCGGTCCTGGGCGACTACGCCTGCCAGTTCGAGGACCTGGGCCCCTGAGGCTGTCCCCTCGCGGTCCCGGGCACATGGCCGGGACCGCGACGGCGGCGCGCACTACATGTTGCGCCGGTACTGCCCGCCCACTTCGTACAGCGCGCGGGAAAGCTGGCCCAGCGTGCACACCTTGCACGCGTCCATCAGCGCGCCGAACACGTTGCCGTTGTCCAGCGCCGCGCGGCGCACCGCCTCCAGCGCCTGCGCGGACGTCTTCTCATTGCGCTTCCAGAAGGCGTCGCGGGCGGTGATGGCGTAGTCCTTCTCCTCCTTCGTCGCGCGGATGACCTCCGGCGGCGTCACGGTGGGAGAGCCCTTCGGATCCAGGAAGGTGTTCACGCCGATGATGGGCAGCGTCCCGTCGTGCTTCTGCATCTCGTAGTAGAGCGACTCTTCCTGAATCTTGGAGCGCTGGTACATGCGCTCCATGGCGCCCAGCACGCCGCCGCGCTCGGAGATGGCGCGGAACTCCGCCAGCACCGCCGCCTCCACCATGTCCGTCAGCTCCTCGATGATGAACGAGCCCTGGTTGGGGTTTTCGTTCTTCGACAGGCCGAACTCCTTGTTGATGACCAACTGGATGGCCAGCGCCCGCCGCACGCTCTCTTCCGTGGGCGTGGTGATGGCCTCGTCATACGCGTTGGTATGCAAGGAGTTGCAGTTGTCGTTGAGCGCCAGCAGCGCCTGCAACGTGGTGCGGATGTCGTTGAAGGCGATCTCCTGCGCGTGCAGGGACCGGCCAGACGTCTGGATGTGATACTTCAGCTTCTGCGAGCGGTCGTTGCCGCCGTACTTGTCCCGGATGGCCTTGGCCCAGATGCGGCGGGCCACGCGCCCTAGCACCGCGTATTCGGGGTCCATGCCGTTGGAGAAGAAGAACGACAGGTTCGGCGCGAAGTCGTCGATGTCCATCCCGCGCGACAGGTAGTACTCGACGAAGGTGAAGCCGTTCGCCAGCGTGAACGCGAGCTGGGAGATGGGGTTCGCCCCCGCTTCCGCGATGTGGTAGCCGGAAATCGACACCGAGTAGAAGTTCCGCACCTTCTGGTCGATGAAGTACTGCTGGATGTCGCCCATCACCCGGAGCGCGAACTCCGTGGAGAAGATGCAGGTGTTCTGCGCCTGGTCCTCCTTGAGGATGTCCGCTTGCACGGTGCCACGCACCGCCTGGAGCGTCTGCGCGCGGATCTTCGCGTAGACCTCCGGAGGCAGCACCTCGTCGCCGGACACGCCCAGCAGCAGCAGGCCCAGCCCGTCGTTGCCCTGGGGCAGCTCGCCCTGGTAGCGCGGACGCGGCACGCCGCGCGCCTTGTAGAGTTCGTCGATGCGCTTCTCGACCTCCTCCACCTTGCCCTGCGCGCGGATCCACTTCTCACACTGCTGATCCACGGCGGCGTTGAGGAAGAAGCCCAGCAGCATGGGCGCGGGGCCGTTGATGGTCATCGACACGGAGGTGGACGGGTCCGCCAGGTCGAAGCCGGAGTAGAGCTTCTTCGCGTCGTCCACGTTGGCGATGGACACACCGGAGTTGCCCACCTTGCCGTAGATGTCCGGCCGGTGGTCCGGGTCCTCGCCGTACAGCGTCACCGAGTCGAACGCCGTGGACAGGCGCTTCGCCGGCAGGCCGCGCGACACGTAGTGGAAGCGCTTGTTGGTGCGCTCCGGGCCGCCTTCGCCGGCGAACATGCGGGCCGGGTCTTCACCCTCGCGCTTGAGCGGGAAGACGCCCGCGGTGAACGGGAAGGCGCCCGGCGCGTTCTCCCGCAGCAGCCACGTGAGGATGTCGCCCCAGTCTTCATACCGGGGGAGGGAAATCTTCGGGATGCGCAGGTGGGAGAGGGACTCGGAGATGAGGTCCAGCTCAATGACCTTGTCGCGCACCTGGAACTGGTACTTGGACGCGGCGTAGCGCTTCTTCGTCGCCGGCCACTCCGCCAACAGGCGCCGGCAGTCCGCGTGCAGGCGGCTCTCCAGGTCCTGGTACAGCGCGACCAGGTCGCCCAGGTACGCGGGCTCGCCCTCCACGCGCTCCGTCACCTGCACCACGTCGGAGGCGTCCTTGGGTTCGACAATCTCCAGGCGCTTCTTGCCCACGTTGGTGCGCAGGGCCTGGATGGTGCCGTGAAGCTGGTACATGCGCCGGGCGATGGCGGCCTGGGCGCGCACGAAGCCGTCGTAGGACTCACAGGCTTCGACGATCTCCGCGAGGTAGCGCGTGCGCTCCGGGGGGATGATCCACTTCTTCTCGCTCATGCCGGCCGTGAGCGCGAAGCCGGACGGCAGCGACGCGCCCGTCTTCTTCACCAGCGCGTCCATGATGGCCCGGTAGAGCGTGTTCATGCCCGGGTCGTTGAACTGCGAGGCGATGGTGCCGTGCACGGGCACCGCGTCCTCGGGGAGCGTGAAGGCGTTGTGGTTGCGGCGCCACTGCTTGCGCACGTCGCGCAGCGCGTCCAGCGAGCCGCGCTTGTCGAACTTGTTGATGGCGATGACGTCCGCGAAGTCGAGCATGTCGATCTTCTCAAGCTGCGTCGCCGCGCCGTACTCGGCCGTCATCACGTAGAGCGCCACGTCCGAGTGCTCGGTGATCTCCGTGTCCGACTGACCGATGCCGGAGGTCTCCACCACGATGAGGTCGAAGCCCGCCGCCTTGCAGACCTCGATGGAGTGGGCCACGTGGCGCGACAGCGCCAGGTTGCTCTGCCGGGTCGCCATCGAGCGCATGTAGACGCGCGGGTTGTCGATGGCGTTCATCCGGATGCGGTCGCCCAGGAGCGCGCCGCCGGACTTGCGCTTGGACGGGTCCACAGAGAGGACGGCGAGCGTCTTGTCCGGGAAGTCCGCGAGGAAGCGGCGCACCAGCTCATCCACGAGGCTGGACTTGCCGGCGCCGCCGGTGCCGGTGATGCCCAGCACGGGCACGCGCGGGTGCTCCACGCGGGCGTTCGCGAGCGCGGCTCTCAGCTCCTCGCCCGCTTCCGCGAAGTTCTCCGCGATGGTGATGAGCGACGCGATGCGCGCGGGCTCGCGGGGCAGCGGCTCCTTCAAGAGGGGCTTGAAGTCCGCGGGGCGCACCTCGAAGTCACACTGGGAGATGAGGTCGTCGATCATCCCTTGCAGGCCCATGGCCCGGCCGTCGTCCGGCGAGTAGATGCGCGTGACGCCGTACTTGTGCAGCTCCTCGATTTCGGTGGGGAGGATGGTGCCGCCGCCGCCGCCGAACACCTTGATGTTCGCGCCGCGCTCGCGCAGCAGGTCGATCATGTACTTGAGGTATTCGACGTGGCCGCCCTGGTAGGACGTGAGGGCGATGCCCTGGGCGTCCTCCTGGATGGCGCAGTCGACGATCTCCGCCACGGAGCGGTTGTGCCCCAGGTGGATGATCTCCGCGCCCGAGGACTGCATGAGGCGGCGCATCACGTTGATGGCCGCGTCGTGTCCGTCAAAGAGGCTGGCGGCCGTGACGATGCGGACGTGGTGGCGCGGCTTGTAGGGCTGGGGAGCGGTCGTCGGTTGGGGGTGTCGCACGGGCGTACACTAGGAGTGCGATGCGGGCCCGGCAAGCGATTGAGACAGGCGTTGCTGCCTGCACGACGCGGCTCGTCAGGCCTGCGTTTGAGGAAGGAAGGCCCCCAGCACACGCAGTGCGGCCGTGGTCGGCGTCGCGCGCCCTTCGCGTACGTCCTGCTCCAGGGCGGGGATGAGGGCGGACACCTCGGGGTGCGCTCGCAGGGCCGCTCGCAGTCCGTCGTGCACCATGGCCCACATCCAACCCACCTGCTGCTGGGTCCGTCGGCGGGCCAGTTCCCCGGACGCCTCCCGCTGGGCGACGACCGACTCCACGGAGGCCCACAGCGTGTCGATGCCAGTGCCCTCCATGGCGCTGCACGTGGTGACGACGGGCTCCGCGCCGGGGCGCATCAGGTGCAGGGCGGCGCGGTACTGGGCGCGAGCCTGCATGGCGCGCGGCGCGTTGTCGCCGTCCGCCTTGTTGATGGCGACCATGTCCGCCACCTCCAGGATGCCGCGCTTGATGCCCTGCAATTCGTCGCCCGCTCCCGCGAGCATCAGCACCAGGTAGAAGTCCACCATGTCCGCGACCACGGTCTCGGACTGGCCCACGCCCACCGTCTCCACCAGCACCACGTCGAAGCCCGCGGCCTCGCACAGCAGCAGCGTCTCCCGCGTCTTGCGCGCGACACCGCCCAGCGTGCCGCTGGAAGGGCTGGGCCGGATGTACGCCAGGGGCTCGCGCGCGAGCCGAGCCATGCGCGTCTTGTCGCCCAGGATGCTGCCGCCGGACACGCTGCTGGACGGGTCGATGGCGAGCACCGCCACCCGGTGCCCGTTGCCGGCCAGGTGCATGCCCAGCGCGTCGATGAAGGTGCTCTTGCCCACGCCCGGCACGCCGCTGATGCCCACGCGCTTGCTCTTGCCGGTGTGGGGCAACAGCCGCGTGAGGACCTCCTGCGCGAGCGCCGCGTGGCGCGGGTGTTCGCTCTCCACCAGCGTGATGGCCCGCGCGAGCAACGCCCGGTCTCCGGCCCGCACGCCCTCCACGTAGGTGTCCGCGGGCAGCGACTTCACGCCTCTTCCTCCAGCGCGGCGGCGAGCTTGTCGAGCAGCTCGATGGCCGCCTTCGCGATGACGGTACCGGGGCCGAAGATGGCGGCGGCGCCCGCGGCCTTGAGTTGCTCGTAGTCCTGGGCGGGGATGACGCCGCCCACCACCACCATGATGTCCTCGCGGCCCAGGGCCTTCAGGGCCTGCTTCAACTGGGGCACGAGCGTGAGGTGGCCGGCCGCCAGGGAGCTTGCGCCCACGACGTGCACGTCGTTCTCCACCGCCTGCTTCGCGGACTCCTCGGGCGTCTGGAACAGCGGCCCGATGTCCACGTCGAAGCCCAGGTCCGCGAACGCGGTGGCGATGACCTTCTGGCCGCGGTCATGGCCGTCCTGGCCCATCTTCGCGATGAGGATGCGCGGCCGGCGGCCGAAGCGCGCGAGGAACGAATCCGCCTTCGCCCGTGCCTCCGCGATGCCCTGCGCCCCACCGGCTTCCGCCGAATACACCCCGGACACGCTGCGCACGGTGGCCTCGTAGCGCCCGTAGACCTTCTCGAGCGCGTCGCTGATTTCGCCCACGGTGGCCTTCGCCCGCGCCGCGTCGATGGCGAGCGCGAGCAGGTTGCCCTCGTTGCGGCGTCCGGCCTCGGTGAGCGCGTCCAGGCGGCGGCGCACCTCCTCCGCGTTGCGTTCGGCGCGCAGCTCGCGGAGGCGGGCAATCTGGGACTCGCGCACCGCGGAGTTGTCCACCTTGAGGATCTCGATGCGGTCCTCGGTCTCCGGCGGGTACTTGTTCACGCCGATGATGGCCTGGCGTCCGGAGTCGATTCGCGCCTGGGTGCGCGCGGCGGCTTCTTCGATGCGCAGCTTGGGCAGGCCCGCTTCGATGGCCTTGGTCATGCCGCCCAGCGCTTCGACTTCCTGGATGTGGCCCCAGGCCTTCTGGGCCAGCTCGTGGGTGAGGCGCTCCACGTAGTAGCTGCCGCCCCACGGGTCGATGACGCGCGTGGTGCCGCTCTCCAACTGGAGGTAGAGCTGGGTGTTGCGGGCGATGCGCGCGCTGAAGTCGGTGGGCAGCGCGATGGCTTCATCCAGCGAGTTGGTGTGCAGGCTCTGGGTGTGGCCCTGCGTCGCGGCCATGGCCTCCACGCAGGTGCGCACGACGTTGTTGTAGACGTCCTGCGCGGTAAGGCTCCACCCGGACGTCTGGCAATGGGTGCGCAGCGCCAGGCTCTTGTCGCTCTTGGGGTTGAAGCCCTTGATGAGGCGGGCCCAGAGGAGGCGGGCGGCGCGCATCTTCGCCACCTCCATGAAGAAGTTCATCCCGATGGCCCAGAAGAACGACAGGCGCGGGGCGAACGCGTCCACGCCCAGGCCGGCGGCGAGGCCCGCTCGCACGTACTCCACGCCGTCCGCGAGCGTGTAGCCCAGCTCCAGGTCCTGCGTCGCGCCGGCTTCCTGCATGTGGTAGCCGCTGATGCTGATGCTGTTGAAGCGCGGCATCTTCTCCGCCGTGAACTTGAAGATGTCCCCGATGATGCGCATCGAGGGTCCTGGCGGATAGATGTACGTGTTGCGGACCATGAACTCCTTGAGGATGTCGTTCTGGATGGTCCCGCTGAGCTGTTCGGGCTTCACGCCCTGTTCCTCGGCCGCGACCACGTAGAGCGCGAGCACGGGGAGGACGGCGCCGTTCATCGTCATCGACACGCTCATCTGGTCGAGCGGGATGCGGTCGAACAGGATGCGCATGTCCTTGATGGAGTCGATGGCGACGCCCGCCATGCCCACGTCGCCCGCGACGCGCGGATGGTCGCTGTCGTAGCCCCGGTGCGTGGCCAGGTCGAACGCGATGGACAGGCCCTTCTGTCCGGCCGCCAGGTTGCGCCGGTAGAAGGCATTGGACGCCTCCGCGGTGGAGAAGCCCGCGTACTGGCGCACCGTCCACGGCTGCTGCACGTACATGGTGGCGTACGGGCCACGCACGAACGGAGGCAGGCCGGGCAGCGAGCCCAGGTGCTCCACGCCCTCCAGGTCCTCGCGGGTGTAGAGCGGCTTGACGGGGATGCCCTCGGGCGTGTCCCAGCGCTCGGCGGCGCGGGTGGCCTCGCTCGCGTGGGCGCGCTGCGTGTCGAGCACGGCGGGCGCGGCCTGGGTTTCAGGAGCGTCGAAGGCGACGCGGGAGAAGTCCGGAACGGAGGGGCGCATCAGGCGACTCCCAACTGCTGGTGCAGCGTCTTCAGGAGCTGGAACAGGTCCGCTCCCGCGTAGAGGAAGAGGTCGACACCGGCCGCGCGGAAGGCGGCTTCCTGGTCACCGGGACGGCCCGCGACGGCGACCGTGCGCGCGCCCTTCGACTTCAAGGCCGCGACGAGCGCGGGCACCTGCTCCGGATAGAGCGCGTCCGGACCGGAGATGACGGCCAGCGACGTGCCCGACTTCGCGAACAGCTCAGCGCCAGCGGCCGCATCCGCGAAGCCCCGGTGTTCGTCCGCTTCGATGCCACCCACGGCCAGCACGTTGGAGATCCACGTCGAGCGCGCGGTGTGCTCCGCCACCGTGCCCAGGTTCGCCATGAAGGCGCGCGGACGGACGCCGTGCGCCGCATGGTGGCGGTCGCTCGCGTCGCGCAGGGATTCGAACGGCTCCGAGAAGCGGAAGGGACGCGGCGGTGCGACGACGCCCTCGCCGTGCGCGGGCGCGATGGCGTGGGCCTCGCGCTGCACGGGGGCCTCGGTCAGGTGGGGGAACTCGCTGACGCCCACGATGGGCTGACGCCGGGTGCGCACGGCCTTGTCGCGCGCGGCGCGCGTCTCGGTGAGGACGCGGGCCACGTCGCCCTGCACCAGTGCCTGAGTGATGCCGCCCAGCGCTTCGATGCGCTGCAACTCCGCCCAGGCCGCGCGGGCGATGTCGTCGGTGAGCTGCTCCAGGTAGTAGCTGCCGCCCGCGGGGTCCGCGACGCGGTTGAGGCTGGACTCGTCGCGCAGGATGAGCTGCGTGTTGCGCGCGAGCCGCCGGCCCTGTTCGTCGGGCGTGCCCAGGGGCTCGTCGTAGGGGGACGTGCTCACGCTGTCCGCGCCCGCGAGGACGGCGGCGAAGGACTCCGCGGTGGCGCGCAGGATGTTCACCCACGGGTCGCGCTGTGTCTTGGTGGCGCTGGCGGTGCGCGCGTGCAGCGCCATGGCCTGCGATTCCGGAGCGCCTCCGGAAGCGGCGACGACCTTGGACCAGAGCAGCCGCGCCGCGCGCAGCCGGGCGATCTCCGGGAAGAACTGCCCGCCCACGGACAGGGCGAACTGCATCGAACGCGCGGTGTCTCCGGGCGAAACCCCCGCGCGCTCCAGTCCGCGCAGGTACTCCACGCCGGTGGCGAGGGTCCACGCCAGCTCATGCACGGACGTGGCGCCCGCGTCCGCCCAGGACCGCGACGACACGAGCAGCGCGCGCAGGCCCGGTGCCTCCTTGAGCAGCGACGTCACCAGCGGCGCGGCCTTCGCCAGGGTCGCGGCCACGTCCACCTTCGCCGCGCCCAGTCGCGCCAGGGCGCCCACGGGGTCGATGCCCAGGCTGCCCTTCAGGGCCTGCTTCGAAACGCCGGCCTTCTGGGCGACCTGGAACAGGAAGGTGGAGGGCGCGAGCAGGTCGGTGGTCGGCTCGAAGTGCACGGGCGTGCGCTCCAACGGCACGTGCGCGAGCAGGCGCTCCAGGGCCGCCGCGTCCTTCACGTCGACACCGTGCGGCGCGTCGAGCAGCAACCAGACCCCCTGGCCACCGCGCTCCAGGTCGGTGCGGAGGGCTTCCGTCGTCTGCGTCAGGTCCGGTCCGGCGTACTCCTGGCACACCAGCCAGCCACCCTCGGTGTGGCCCAGAGGCTGGGTGCCGCGCACATAGGGCGCGACGCCGGGCGGCTCCGAAGGCACGCCAGCGTCCTGGGCCGTGTAGAGGGGCTGGAGGGACAGGCCGCCTTCGAGGGGCGACTGAAGCGACGTGAAGGGCTTGCCCTTCAGGTCCTTGTCCACGAGCCGGCGCCAGTCCTCGACGGAAGGGGGCGGGAACGCCGTGGCGATGGGGAGAGGCTCTGACGACATGCGGCGTCCTCGCGGGGAGAGGGAGCGCCGGGCCCCAGGGGTACGGCGCCTTCCCCTCCCCATAGGCGCAATGCCAGCCCGGGGCAATGGGATGGTGGAGGGGAGGGCTCCCGAATGCCCGGGAGTCCCCATGCGTCAGTGCAACGTCTTCGCGAGCCGGTGCAGCGCCCCCTGGCAGGGGATGACGGTGTCGGAGGGGATGGGGTGCACCTTCACCGCGCCCGGGCCGAATTCACGGTCCAGCGCCCACTGATAGGTGGCCAGGGCCTCCTGTTCCTGGCGCTGGTGGCGGTACGCCTGGGAGGCCGGGACCCAGCGGTACACGGGCACGGCCATCACGTCCCCCACGCGGAGGGAGTTGAGGTACGTGGCCCAGACGCGGGTGTTGGTGCCGTCGCATTCCCGGACGCGCTCGGGGGCCCCCGGGCAGGAGGCACCGGCGTCCTGGCAGTAGGGCGTGGGCATGGGAATGCGCACGACGTCGTAGCCCAGGTCCGTCAGGCGCCGCGCGTTGCGGTCCAGGATGGCCGCGTTGATGGCGTCGTCCTGGACGTCGTAGCGGCCCACGAGCACGGTCTTGGAGGACAGCATCGCCATCCACATGTCGACGTGGTCGACGACGCCTCCCTCCAGCGACTCCAGGGTGACGACGTCGCAGCCGTGGGCGCGGCCGATGACTTCATTCGTCTCCTCCTCCGAATAGCACCAGGCGGGGAAGCAGTTGCGCGCGTTGGTTTCCCGCTGGGCGCGGAAGCACCGGCCCGCGCCGTCCGTCAGCAGGTTGCCGCCCGACAGCACCACGGCCGGACGATCCACCGGGACACCCCACCACCCGCCCAGAAAGGTCGGGATGCGATCGGAAAGCTCGTAGAAGTCGAAGCTGCTGCACTGGACGGCCAGCAGGGGACGGAGGACCGTGTCCACGAACCGCCGCTTCCCATCCGCGCCGACAACGACGTCCGGGCCGTAGTCGCGAATCCACTCATTGTCCATCCTGCGGGGAAGCAGGTCGAACTCCCGCAGTTGCTGCCAGGTCATGCCCGCATCGGACAGGCATTGGCGAATCTCCGTGTGGAGCGACTCCGCCGCGAGCATGTGGATCGGGATGCGTCCCTCCAGCGCGGCGAAGATGAGCGCGAGCTGTTCGGGATGGTCACACCCCGGCCGACTCCAGCTCAACAGCAGCCCTCCCTGGCGCTCGTGCTCGGCGGGGAAGCGCACGACCTCCGAGGGCGGGGTGAAGCCATAGCGCTCCGGAAAGCATTGCCATGGGTACTGGGCCGCGAGTGAGGCCATCGCCTCCTCCTGGCCGTGCAGGGCCGGGTCCACGGGAGGCACGGGCGCCTCCTCGACCTGCCCACAGCCGACGCTCAGCCCCAATCCCATGCAGAGCATCCAGACGTTCCGCTTCGTCATGTGCGGCCCCCGCTACGCAAGGAGGCATCGCCCATGAACCCTCATGGTCCAGGGGCCTCCCCGCGCAAGGGCTTCGTCGTGAGGTGTCCGGACGGGTCGGCGAAGGCGCGAACTGGTTGCCTGGCGCAAGCATCTCCCCCGGAACGAGCTTCCCGGGGGGCTCGGACGGGAGGTTGGCGCCCGGAATGCAATGGCATCCCGGGCGCTCAGGGCTTTGGAGGGGCCGTCTACCCCGGCCTACTGCCGCAGCATCTCGTGCTGGAACCGCGCCTCGGCCTTCTTGGTCGGGTCGTCGTGGTCCGGGTGGAAGTCCGGCTTGAGGTCGAAGTCCACGCGCAGGACGCGGCCGTTGAAGCTGGCATTGGACGGGTACTCGGGGGTCACCGCCGTGCCCTTGTCGCAGCCCACGTCGAAGGTCTCGTCCATGGAGTAGCCCACGGGCACCGTCCTGGGAATCTTGCCTTCCGCCACCTGCTTGCCGTCCACGAAGAGCCGCCCGGTGCCTCCCGCGCCGAAGGGCTCCGGTCCGGTCTTCTCGAACTCGTAGCGCAGCAGGTGCCGGCCGGGCGTCAGTGCCGCGGTGGCCCGGATGTATGTGTATTCCGGCCCGGGGAAGTTGTAGCAGAACATCGGAATCCCCTTCTGGAGGTACAGCGTCCATCCGGCGGAGGAGCCGCCCAGCGCGACGACGGGGCCCTGCGCCTCGCCCGCGGGCACCTCCACCTCCGCCGTCATCTCCCAGGAGCGGTTCTTGGTGTCCGGCCCCGCGAACTCCTGGATGCGCACGCTGCCTTCGTAGAAGGTCATCCGCTCGCGCTCGGTGTAGAGGCCCTGTCGCCCCAGTGCGCGGATCTGGAACCGGTCGTCCAGGGGAAGCACCTGGTAGCGCCCCGCCTCCGCCCACCACATGCCCACCAGTTCGATGAGCTTCTTCACCATCGGGTCGTCCAGCTTCGCCCGGTCCCGCCCCTTCATCAGGTCGTTGGATTCGGTCGGGTCCTCCTTGAGGTTGTAGAGTTCCCAGTGGTCTTCATCGAAGCCCCACCGCGCCGTGTTCTCCCACGGCTTGCGCCCGTGGTACGTCACGATCTTCCAGCCGTCGTGGTACAGGCCCCGGTTGCCCAGCATCTCGAAGTATTGCGTGACGTGGTTCGACGGCGCCTTCGCGTCGTCGAACGAGTAGTTCATCCCGTAGCCTTCGATGGGCTCCTGGTGCACGGAGTTGATGGTGCGTGGCGCCTCCACGCCAATCGCTTCCAGGATGGTCGGGACGATGTCGATGACGTGGTGGTACTGCGTGCGCAACTCCCCCTTCGCCTGGATGCCCTTGGGCCAGTGGACGATGAGGGGATTCCGCACCCCGCCGAAGTGGGTGTATTGCTTGCAGAGCTGGAACGGAGCGTTCCCCGCCATGGCCCAGCCCACCGGGTAGTGGTTGTAGGAGTCGGGCTGGCCGAAGCGGTCCAGGCGCGCCAGGTTCTGCTCCACCGTCTCCGTGACGTTGTTCGCCACCGACTGTTCATTGAACAGGCCCGTCAGCGTTCCTTCGCCGGAGGAGCCGTTGTCCCCGATGAAGGCGAAGACGAGCGTGTTCTCAAGCTGCCCCGTCCGCTCCAGGAACTCGAAGAGGCGACCGAGCTGCGCGTCGGCGTGTTCGATGAAGCCGGCGTAGATCTCCGCCATTCGCGCGAAGAGGCGCTTCTCGTCGGCGGAGAGGGAATCCCAGCGTTGGACGCCCTCCAGCATGGGCGCGAGCTTCGCGTCCTGGGGGAGGATGCCCATCTGCTTCTGCCGCGCCAGCACCTGCTCGCGGTAGGCATCCCAACCCATGTCGAACTGGCCCTTGTACTTGTCCGCCCACTCCGGCGCGACGTGGTGCGGTGCGTGCGCGCATCCCAGCGCGAGCCACGTGAGCCAGGGCTTCGTCGGTTGAACCGAATGGTGCTGGGAGATCCAGTTGATGGTCCGGTCCACCAGGTCCTCGGACAGGTGGTAGCCCTGTTCCGGCGTGCGCGGCGGATCCACGGCTTCGCGGTCCAGGAAGAGCTTCGGGTTCCACTGGTCGCAGTCCCCGCCGAGGAACCCATAGAAGCGGTCGAAGCCGAAGACAGACCCCGTGGGCCACCGGTCATAGGGGCCGGCGATGGTCGTCTCTTCCGACGGGGTGTTGTGCCACTTGCCGATGCAGTAGCTGGTGTAGCCGTGCTGGTGGAGCATGGCGGGCACGCCCGCCTTGTCCTGGGGCTGACGGCCGTTGTAGCCGGGGAAGCCCGTGGCCAGTTCGGTGATGTTTGCCATGCCCACGGAGTGGTGGTTGCGGCCGGTGATGAGGCAGGAGCGCGTGGGCGAACAGAGCGCCGTGGTGGTGAAGTGCGTGTAGCGCAGGCCCTGTTGCGCGAGCTTCATCAGGTGGGGCGTGCGAATCAGTCCGCCGAAGGGCTCGCACCAGCCGAAGCCGACGTCGTCCAGGATGACGTAGAGGATGTTGGGCGCGTCCTTCGGGGCCGTGGGGGGCATGGGGAAGGCGGGCTCCGACTCCTCCCAGGTCCTGCCGACGCGGCCCGGGAAGCGCTCCCCTTCCTGGTAGGTCTTCATCGGGGCTGCTTTCTGGCCC